>NZ_QGDO01000004.1:205075-481258 GCF_003149185.1 Sediminitomix flava
CACTGCCCGAGATCGCAGCTTGTACTCCGTAGGGGATTCGAACCCCTGCTACCAGGATGAAAACCTGGCGTCCTAACCCCTAGACGAACGGAGCGGGTCTCACTTTTTATACTGCCCGAGATCGCAGCTTGTACTCCGTAGGGGATTCGAACCCCTGCTACCAGGATGAAAACCTGGCGTCCTAACCCCTAGACGAACGGAGCGGGTCTCACTTTTTACACTGCTCGAGATCGCAGCTTGTACTCCGTAGGGGATTCGAACCCCTGCTACCAGGATGAAAACCTGGCGTCCTAACCCCTAGACGAACGGAGCATTGTTCATTTTTGCGAGTGCAAATGTAGGCGATTAATTGATTCAGCACAAGAAAATCGAATAAAAAAATTCTTTATATCTGTAAATTTTATCCTTTTATACTCACACATGCACAAAAGTATCACTTAGAATAAGACAATTTAAAGAAAAATATGTTTTTAATTTCTGAATCTATTCTATACCAAGAATCGTATTAAATTTATGTATTAGAACCAAGAATGCCATGTTACCCCACCGTTAGTGAGTATTAATATCCTTCAATTTTTGTCAACAAGAAAGAAATATCTATAGCTCTCTTTGTTGAACTATGTTAGAATTTGGATAGAAAAGTTTATTTTTGCAATTCAATACAAGTTATATCAAGATGTTAGATAAACTCGAGAAAATAAAGACACGATTTATAGAAGTGAGCGATCTTATTGTTCAGCCTGATATTATTTCAGACATGAAGCAATACGCAAAGCTTAATAAAGAATATAAAGACCTAGAACAAATTGTTGGGAAGTACGAAGAATACAAAAATATCCTAGACAATATTGCTAGCTCAAAAGAAGTTTTAGCGGAGGAAAAAGATCCAGAATTCCGTGAAATGGCTAAAATGGAATTGGATGAGCTGAACGATCAAGTTCCTGGAATTGAGGATGAGTTGAAAGTGATGTTGATCCCGAAAGACCCGAACGATAGTAAAGATAGTATTGTCGAAATCCGTGCGGGTGCTGGTGGAGATGAAGCTGCTATTTTCGCAGGAGACCTTTACCGTATGTACCAACGTTACTGTGAGCGTATGGGTTGGAAATCGAGCTTGATGGACTATACAGAAGGTACTTCTGGTGGTTATAAAGAAATCGTTTTCTCAATGTCTGGAGAGGACGTTTACGGACAAATGAAATTCGAATCAGGAGTTCACCGTGTACAACGTGTTCCTGCAACTGAAACTCAAGGACGTATCCACACTTCTGTAGCATCTGTTGCCGTTCTTCCAGAAATGGAGGATGTAGATGTTGATATTGCTCCAGCTGACCTCAAGAAAGAAACTTACTGTGCTTCAGGACCTGGTGGGCAGTCTGTAAACACAACTTATTCTGCGGTTCGTTTGACGCACATCCCTACTGGAGTTGTCGCGCAATGTCAAGATCAGAAATCTCAGTTGAAAAACTACGATCAAGCATTGAAAGTACTTCGTTCTCGTATCTATGAGATCGAATTGAAAAAACACCAAGAAGAAGTTGGTGCTCAACGTAAATCAATGGTTGGTAGTGGTGACCGTTCGGACAAAATCCGTACGTACAACTACCCTCAAGGTCGTGTAACTGATCACCGTATCAACAAAACGGTTTATAACTTACCTTCAATCGTGGACGGTGAGATCGGAGAATTCATTGAGGAGCTTCGTATCGCTGAAAACGCAGAACGTTTGAAAGACGGAGGAGAAGCTTAATTTTCTTCTGCTCTAAAATATATAAGGCTTACTTCAAGAAACTATTGGAGTAAGCCTTTTTTGTAAATAAGCAAAATGCTTAGTTTACTATCCTATCCATAATTCTAAAGTTACTTTTTCATTATGCTCTCAGATTCACTTTTTCAAGAGTTGGTAAAAATGGCTTCTCTCGCTCCTTCTGCTGATAATATGCAAGCTTGGTCTTTCAAGAAAATAGGTAATAGTATTGAGGTTTATGCTGAAGAAAAGAGAATGCTTCCAATGGATATTCACCACATGTTTACACAAATAAGTATTGGTGCAGCCATTCAGAATATTTTTTTGAAAGCAGAAGAAAAAGGGCTAGAGTGTAAAATTCAATACGCTGAAAAATTCCAAATAGATAAGCCTATCGTATATCTAACTTTAAGAGAAGGCTTACAGAACAAAATGAACTTAACCGAATGGATTCCAAAACGTTCAACGAATCGTAAGCCATATCAAGATAAAATTCTTTCTGAAAGTCAACTTTCTATGTTAGCCGAAAGTATTATTGGTATTGACGCTAAAATGCAGTGGACAACAAAAAAAATAGATTTCAAAACTTTAGCAAAAATTGATGCTAATACTTCTTATATCAGAATAGAACACAAGCCTTTTCACAAAGAACTTTACGATATCCTACGTTTTTCTGATCGTGAAATGAAACTTCATGGCTTTGGTCTAAATGCTAAAAGTCTAGGTATTCCTCCTGCCATTTCATTGTTCGCAAAAAAATTGAAGAATTGGAAAATCAATCAATTTATAAACCGATTTGGTGCTGCAAAAATGAATGCTAAACTAATGGCTAAGACAATGAAAAATGCAGGAGCATATTGTTTCGTTTCTACTTCTGATTCGTCCTTAAAAGGCTACTTAGAAGCAGGTCGAGCAATTCAGCAACTTTGGTTAAAAGCTAATTCTGAAGGCTTATCCGTTCACCCATACGGCGTATTGCCTCAATACCTCACAAGACTTTCTGATGCGCCGAGTTCTTTTCTTCCACATCACATAGAAATCATTAAAAAACAGAAGGAAAGATTCGTTCAAATCTTTCCTTCTGAATTTAAGCAGTCCCCTGCCCTATTATTAAGAATTGGATACACAAACAAAGACGCTCTCCGTAGTGACACTCGTTTAAATACAGAACAATTAATCCGACATTAGAAACTCAATACGTTTAACAATAGATCAAACTTACTACCTTTTCCATCAGCAGGGTTTAACAGAGGTCCATTATCCAATAAGTAACTATATCTGAACCCAACTTGCATATCTACCAATCGGAACGCTTTAAAATCGAATATCACATCTGCTCCAACTGATTTTCTCAGATGTTCTGTAGAAGAGAAATCAATCGTTGCATTATTTAAAGACTGTTCCGAGCCACCATTTGACGGATCATTTCTACCATGCCTTACATCTACACCTATATCTGACACTCGGATAGGATCTAATTGATTATACATCATATCAAAAAATCCATTCAAATAAATACGCTTGATAAATGCCAAACTACTGATTGCAATATCAGGATACCAAACAGGCAAGGTATAAGTAAGTCCTGCTCTACCTATCTGATCAAATAATTGTGCACCATATCCTCTTGCATATCGGAACGTATCTGAATATTTATACTGTCCGACAAAAGGCTCGTTCATATAATTGAGGTCCAAAGTAAGATTGTGTGTTTTCATGAAAGCAGGAAAAAAAAACTTTGCATCTGCTTTAAACTGATAACTGTTTACATCACCATTCAAGGCCTTTTGATAAGACAATGACAGGCTTTGTCCCCATCTCGGGTAGATATGCTGTAAAGCACGTCTTTGTTGTCTGTACCAATCTAACTCAAAATCAATAGAACCTATATTTTCATCTTCAAATGGACGATCAGAAAGTATGTCTGTTGGATAATTCAAGAAAATCTGATCATATGAAGCTGATAAAGTCAGATTGCTGAAGTAGTTTCCTTTCGTAAGATTCAAAGGCATGACAAAGCCTAAGCCTATTTGGTCTTGCTCCCACTCTCTACTTTGTAGGACTGCCACTGCAGGATTTTCAGGTAGATTACTTTGGGAATAAGCTACAAAAGCTTCCGTCCTACTTCTATCCATATTCATTTGCCCTGAAAGCTGTGGCAAAATGAACCACTCACCATAAGTCAAAGTCCCATAGAAACCTCCTTCTCTTTCATTAGAATTGAATAAATAGCCCACTTCTCCACTAAATGTGGTAAATGTATTATCCAAAAGAATCGAAGCTGTATAATATGGAGGGCTACCAAATAGCTCCAAACTATGCGGATTTATTAAACTTGTTGTTTTCCTAAAGTTTTTAGATTCGTATTCATTGGAAGGAATGCTATCCAACACATTTGTTTCTTGTGCTAATAGTGGTCTATAAAAATCTAATGTAGAAGGCTGATTTGACTGATATTTCTTCCACGAATCCTTTTCGATCGGGTTCATCTGAAGGTTGTAACCATCAACGGTAAAATTGCTATAGGCTAACTTACTTCCACTCTTACTTACAGTAGGATAAAATGCTCCCAAAGCATCATCAGTAAGTTGATAGATTTCTTTATCAGAAAGTGAAACTGCAAAGATATTATTTACCCCCGTATAACTTGATGAGTAATACACATAGCCTTCAGAAGGATATGGATTGGAAAGGTGAGCAACATCCCAAGACGTTATATTTTCCATTGTGCCAAGCTCTGTGTCAACTTTCAATAAACTCATTTTTTGATCTTTCTGCCCAACTACAATCACATTGGTTTCATCAATCCATCTAGGGGTAGAGAAAAACACATTCTCAGGATTAGGAATACGTTTTATTTCCTGTCCGTTTGTATCTAAAATCACCAAAGTATATTGCATTTGTTCGTTTGCTTCTGCAGCTACAATTTGTGAAGCAGAGGCATTCAAGTCTGGGGCAAACAATTTGGTTTCTTTAGTCAGTTGCACCTTTTTCTTTTGCCCCACATCATAGAGCATCACTACCGAATAATCTTTTTGTCCCCAACGCAAATCATAACGTTGTTCAGACCAAACTAAATATCCCTTACGATAACTAAAGCTGTTATTGGTAGAAGCTTGAAATCCTGGATAAGTCAAAAAATATTCTTCATTAGCAGTCACTGCATAAAAAGCTGGAATCTGATTAAATCCACTTTTTAAGGTTATAATCACATCTTCATTCGAAAAATTGGGTTGTGTATAACTCGTAAATGTCTTTTTCTTTTCAGAATTGAATGATGTAACGGTCATTTTGGGAGCTTCTCTCTTCCAATCATTTGAGAGTTGATCCATTGTTTTACGATAGTATTGAGGAGTTGAATACCCTATATTTCGTTTCAAACTTCGGCTAAAGGGCCATACTAAACCTTTATATTTTCCTGTTTCATAAAGTACTTTCCCCCAAATATCCTCTCCAAATTCTCTACGAGCATTGGTCACTAGATAATAACCTAAATTATAATGGTTAGGTACATAATCTTTAAATGAGCCACTTACTGCTTTTTCGTAATTATAGTTTTTCCCCGAGAGTAATAATGATTTATATTCCATATCAAACTCAGGCATTCTACCTCGCCCTGCCGTAGTCAAAAGTGTTTCGGTCAATACAGCATCTCCTTCAGAAAACCATGCAGGCACACCCAAACTTTTCCCCAATAACCAACCATTTTCACCGAAGACATAAGATAAGCCTTTGGTCAAACCTACTTTCACATTTGATACTTGCTGAACATGTCGGTATTCATGAATGGTCAAAAGATCCAACCAATTCCCAGACCCTGTGAAACCAAACTGTGATGGTGTCAAAAATAATTCAGAACGGAAAGGTGCCAATCCTACAAAACCATTGGCATTAGTCGTATTCTGCTGTAAGATGATATCCAATTTTTCTACCTTCTCTCCTATGGTCTGCTTATCTCTCTCAGCTAAATAATGACTTAAATTGACTACACGTTGTGCAGCTGCTTCTTGTCCTACAGGATAAATGACTCTGACAATATCGGTGTTGATCTGTCTCCACTTTTGCGAGTGAGGATTCAAACCTAAAGAACTTTGCTGTGCTTTAAGTGGAAAGGTAAAAGCACATAACAATAGAAAAATTGAAGTAAAATGTTTATACATATATGATTTTATTACGCAGTATCAGAGCTTATAAAAAGAGATAAAACAAAGATTATGATGATCTAAGCTTTATAATGTAATCTAATATATATGAGATTTAAGACAATTTAAAACATAAATACCAGCATCATTTTATAACTTATGCAACAATATTGCATTTAATAGAAAAGATAGTACTAAAATGCTTCAAACAAATCAGTTGTCTTTCTCTTACAGCAAAGACGGACAAGCTTTTCATTTTCCAGACCTTTCCTTAGAAAAAGGAAAGCATCTTCTTATTCTAGGAAATTCGGGTTGTGGTAAAACCACATTTCTTCATCTTTTAGCAGGATTGCTTTCAACAAAAGAAGGAGAAGTCTCATTGGATAATACAAACTTTAGTAGCCTCTCTGGAGCTCAAATGGATACTTTCCGAGCACAGCATATCGGTATTGTATTTCAAAAACCTCATTTCTTGAAGTCTCTAACCATAAAAGAAAATTTAGAGACTGCTCAATTTCTGGCTAAACAACCTACGGACAAAGCTCGAATTGATGCATTGTTGGAGAAGCTAGGAATCTCACACCGAAAGAATGCAAAAGTCTCAGAACTGAGTGAAGGGGAAAAGCAACGCGCATCTATTGCTTTGGCACTTATCAATAAACCTTCTCTAATTCTTGCTGATGAGCCTACAGCTAGTCTTGATGATGAAAATACACAAGAAGTAATCGAACTATTGAAACAAAGAGCTGCCGAAGAAAATGCTTCTTTGGTCATCGTGACACATGATCAACGTTTGAAGACAGAATTCCCGACACAGTTAGTACTTCACAAACTAAACGAAAGCACTCATGAGACTCTTTAAGCTTAGCTTCAAAAATATACTCTCCAATCCACTCACCACGACTCTTAACCTAATCCTTTTTGGCTTTGGTATTTGTATCATTTCAATTTTACTTTTAGTAAGTAAACAAGTGGAAGATCAACTAGATAAGAACCAAGCAGGAATTGGAATGGTCGTTGGAGCAAAAGGAAGTCCTCTTCAGTTAATTCTTTCGAGTCTTTATCATTTAGATGTTCCTACAGGAAATATTAAACTGAGTGAAGCCGAAAAACTGAAAAAGAATCCTCTGATAAAAAGTACAATTCCGATGGCCTTGGGTGATAACTACAAGGGCTACAGAATTATTGGTACTGATCATTCATACCCCGAATTATACAAAGCAGAAATTGCTGAAGGAAGACTTTGGAAGAAAAATCTAGAAGTAACCGTTGGAGCAAAAGTGGCCAAATACAATGGAATGAAATTAGGGGATACCTTTCACGGTTCACATGGAATTGGTGCTTCAGCTCACGATCATGGCGATCACTCATTTGTGGTTACAGGAATTTTAAAACCAACAGGAACAGTAATAGATCAGTTGATTTTAACTAATGTTGCTTCTGTTTGGGCTGTCCATGGAATGGAAACAGAAGAAAGTCATGATGAACAGGAGGAGCATGAAGGAAATGAACATGCGGAACATAACCACGATGAACACGAAGGGCACGACCATGCGGAACATAACCACGATGAGCACGAAGGACATAACCACGCAGAACATAATCATGATGAACACGAAGAACATGACCATGCGGAACATAATCATGATAAGCACGAAGGACATGACCACGCAGAACATAATCACGATGAACACGAAGGACATGATCATGGAGATAGTCATGTTGTTGCAAAGGAAGATTTAGAAATCACTTCTATGCTAGTGAAATTCCGTAGTCCTATGGGGGCTATCACTATTCCTAGAAACATCAATGCAAATACAAATATGCAAGCTGCAGTACCATCTTACGAAACTGCTCGTCTATTTAGCATACTAGGAGTCGGTTTTGATGCATTAAAAATATTAGGTGTTGTTCTCATCTTCATTTCAGCATTGAGTGTATTTATTTCACTATTCAATTCATTGAAGGAAAGACAATATGAGTTGGCCTATATGCGTGTTTTGGGAGCGCGTCGTACTCAAGTACTCTTACTCATTCTTTGGGAAGGAATTACAATTTCGATTATCGGATTTATCTTCGGAATTCTTCTTTCTAGATTAGGTATGATGGGCTTGAGTTATTTATTGGAAGAAAACTTCAATTACAGCTTGAATCTTCTTGTACTACAGCCCGATGAAATTTGGATGTTCTTCGTTTCTGTTGGTATTGGATTAGTTGCGGCTATTCTCCCTGCCATTAGCGTTTATAAAGCTGATATTTCTAAAATTTTAGCAGAAGAGTAGAATGTAAATTCCCTTATTTTTAGATAACGTGAATTATAAGTATCTTCTTTTAGTCTTTGGCTTTTAATTGTATTGCCTAGTGGGTACAGTCGTTCTTTTGAGGAATGTGGTCTTCATTTTTTGTCTTGATACAAAAAACGAAGCAAAAAAAATCAAGCCTCATAAAAATCGGCCAGCCCACATCCAACCCTTCTCCACTTTTGAGGCAAGCAACCCACTAAGAGAAGATTATTAAATATTTATGGTTTCACCTCAACCCATAGCTCACTTTAAATAAAGAAAAAGAACCTTTGAATCGCTGACTAACAGCCTTCAAAGGTTCTTTTTTTCTCAAATCAAATCTAAAATACTATTTAGCTTGAGTTCTTTTTTCTGAAAATACTTTATCAATTTCTTCTAAAGATAAAGCATTTAATGTCATCTCTTTTGTAAGTCCTGCTTTTCTACCAACCAGTAAACCGTATTTCATATGATGATAACCATTCATCTCATGTGCATCTGGATTAATCGCAATCTTCACTCCTTTGTCCAAAGCATATTTCACCCATCGCCAATCAAGGTCTAGTCTCCACGGGTTTGCATTGATCTCGATCATCACGTTATGCTCGGCACAAGCATCAATGATTTTGCCATGATCAATTGGGTAGCCTTCTCTTTTAAGCAGAAGTCTTCCTGTCGGGTGACCTAAGATGGTGGTATATGGATTTGCAATAGCTGTGAGTAATCGTTGAGTTGCTTTTGCTTTATCCATTTTCAGATTGGAGTGAATAGAAGCTACAATGAAATCAAAAGAAGCAAGAACTTCATCTGAGTAATCTAGCTTACCATCATTCAAAATATCAGATTCTATTCCTTTGAAAATTTTGAAAGGCGCTAACTTTTGGTTCAACTCATCAATTTCTTCTTGTTGTGCCTTTACTCGTTCTTCATCTAAGCCATTGGCATAAAAAGCAGAAACCGAGTGATCCGAAATCCCAAGATATTCATAGCCCAAATCTTTGCAGTAAGTAGCCATTTCTTCCAAGCTATGCTTACCATCAGAATAAGTTGAGTGATTATGAAGAATTCCTTTCAGATCTGACATTTCAACCAAAGTTGGTAATCCTTTCTCCTTGGCTTCTATTTCATAAATTCCTTCACGCAACTCGGCCGGAAAATAAGGAAGCTCCAATGCTTTATAGATTTCTTCTTCTGTTTCGAAGAAATTAGTCTGTAAGAATTTGAAAAGGGTAACTCCTTCCTTCACTTCATTAGCAAGATGGGCTCCCGAAGCTGAATGTTTTAATACTTCATTTCCGAAAGATTTAGCCTCAACAAAGAAGATTTCTACAGAAAGCATATTGCCATCCAAAATACCTCTCCAAGTCAGTGGTCCCGAAGTCTTCTCATCATAATTCAGTCCTTCAATTTCAGCAATTGCCTTTTTTGCTTCAGTTCTGTCAGAGGCTACAACTACATATTGAAGTGTTTCTACAACCTCCATATAGCGTCTTACCTCTCCTGTTTGGGCTACTTTTTGAATTGAAGGAAGCTTCTCTAGGGTATTCAATAAATGAACAGCAAAAGGTTCTGCCTCTGCATAATGTAATTTCCCAACATTACTATTCAGGAAAGCTATCTGATCAAGAATTGTAGCCTGTGTCTTCGCTCCAAATCCTTTCAACTTTTCTACCTCTTTATTTTCACAGGCAGTTTTCAAAGCATCTAAAGACTCTAAGCCTAATTCTTTCCAAAGCTTTCCGATCTTCTTCCCTCCAATTCCTTTAATCTCTAGCATGTCCACTACCCCAGAAGGAGTATCCGCAACTAGCTTATCATACTCATCAAAAGAACCTGACTGTACAATAGATAAGATTTTTTCAGCCATACTCTTGGAATACCCAGCTTTCAGCAGTCCATCATTATCTAATTCTGCTATTGATTCCGAAGAATTCTCAATTCCATAAACGGCAGAACTATAAGCTCTCGTCTTAAACGGATTTGCTCCATGTACTTCCATCAGTGACACTGCACTTTTTAGTACTTTAGCTATATCTTTGTTGGTCATTTATATCGAATGATTAATCATCTTAAAGAAAGTCAAACTTGAATGTCTAGCAACATTCAAAACAAGAATACTATTTTAAATTGGTATCTTGCTAAGGTTGGCAAGATAATATCATTTTTGAAATGAAGGAACAAAGTCCATTAGTGTCTGTGATTACACCATTTTTCAATAGGGCTGAATATATTGAAGAAACTATTCAAAGTGTTTTAGCACAATCTTACAGCAATTGGGAACACCTCTGGATTGATGACGGCTCTAATGATGAAAGTATTCATATAGTAAAAAAATACTCAAAAAAAGACACACGAATAAAATATTTCAAGAGAAATCGACTCCCTAAAAATGCAAATACTTGTAGAAATATAGGACTCGAAAATGCCAAAGGAAAATATGTAATCTTTTTGGACAGTGATGACCTTCTAGCCCCTTTTTGCATAGAAAGTCGAGTAAAATATATGGAGGAAAATGAAGGGCTTGACTTTGCTGTGTTTCCTATGGCATTTATTAAAAATGATATAATAGAGCTGAATGAAAGAAATATATGGGATACAAAAAAAGATCTTGAAAACTTATTAAAAGATAAACCTCCATGGGGAATAATGAGTCCTATTTGGAAATTTAGTTTTCTAAAAAAAATCAGAGGGCTTAATGAAAAATTACAACGTCATCAAGATCAAGAATTACACACTCGAGCCCTGATATTTAATGGGGCTTATCAAAAAGTAAAACATGTTCAGGAAAATGCACTAGTCAGTTATCGTATATATGATAGCCCACGTTACAACACTTTAGATTTTCAAAAGAAAAATTTAGAAGGGGCTCTACATTATATACATGAAATCATAGCCATTAGCAATGAGTGTTCTACAATTAAAAAAGGATTGGAATTACAATTTGAATCATATTTTAAGAAATACTATATCAATAGCTTATTACTAAACAATACCTATCAAAATATGGTAAGCTGTGTAAACAAGTACACTCTATTCACTCCTTCTAAACGTCTTCTTTATTACTTAGCTGTTCACTCATTTTTGGGGAAAACAAAAGGGTTTCGTTGGTTGATTTATCAATTTTTGTAATGATTAAAGACATAAAAAAATTAGATATAAAAGAATGGGAAGAATACTGGAAAAAATGTTCTGAAGCTACTTTCTTTCATTCACCTGAATGGTTTCAAATTTGGGCTAAATATTTAAATGGGAAGTTATACTACAGTGCAAAATTGATTATTTTTTCAGATGGGAAAACCGCACTTTTACCATATGCTTATACTCGTAAGTTAGGCGCTCATTTTTTTCTCCTCTCACCTAGAAATAACTATGGAGGATGGATTAGTAGTTATGAACTTTCCAAATCGGATCATATCTCTTTAGAATCCTATATTTTAAAGAATATGAAAAACTTACAATGGATTATTCAACCAAACTTACAGACTTACCTAAATAAAAATATTCTTAACAATACTACCAGCATACTCTACTATAAATCAAACTTCAATCAAACATTTCAAAACTTCAAAAAAGGTCCAAAATATTCTTACAAAAAAGCAATTAGAGAAGGCTGTAAATTAGTGATTGCAGAAGATTTACAAGAATGGAAAACCTTCTATGAAATCTATTTAAAAACGGTAGAGCGTTGGAGTAAAGTCAACTTCCTTCTATCATGGGAGGAATTAAAACTATTCTATCAACTAAAAAGTGATCATATAAATTTATATTTAGTTTCTTGGAATGATAAGATTATCTCTGGGGGACTGTTCTTATACGGAAACCAAAGTGTTCATTACTGGCAAGGAGCATCTCTGCATGAACATCATGATAAAAGAGCCATGCACTATATGATCATAGAAGTTATCAAAGAAAGTCAATCGAAAGGATTTAAAATGATGGATATGGGACCTAGTCATCAGTTGAAAGGAGTATTAGATTTCAAAAAAGGCTTTAATACCGATGAAACTACGGTTGGAATCATACAACAAAAAAGTCTTAAAGGGACAATCATAAAAAAGGGAGCGGAATGGAAAAAAAGAATTCATCGTTAAAATCACTTCAAATAGAAAAGGTAAGTATAGCTCAAAATAGTGAATGGGATTTTTATTGGAATAACTGTCCAACAGCTACTTATTTTGAGTCTAGAGAGTGGGCTACAATTTGGAGTGAATACCTCAATGGCAAACTTTATTACGAGGCTAGAAAAGTTCGCTTTACTGATGGTTTTGAAGTCTTAATTCCATATTCTTTTACCAAAGTATTGAAGTACATTAAGTTTTACCTTCTTTCTTGCCGTTCTTCCTATGGAGGTATTCTTTTTTTATCTACGCCTAAGGATAGTCATCTTGAGCTAGTTCATAACTATATTCTAAAACACTTCCACAACTTGGAGTGGAATATTTCGCCCTTTCAAAATACTCTTCTGAATCTACCTTTACAACAAACCAACATTCTAATTATTAGTAACAGATTTGATGAAAATTTTAACTCTTTTTCAAAAAAACATCGTAAGTCATACAGAAGAAGCCTCCGAGAAGGTTGTTCACTACATGAAGGGAAAAACATATCCGAATGGCAGTACTTTTATCATGTTATCTACAAAAATATAAGCGATCATTCTAACTATCAAACACAACTTCTTTCTGAATCGGAAGTACTCTCTATGCGAAATAAAAAAGGTATTCGGTTGTGGTTAGTAAAATATAAAGATAAAATAGTCGCTGGTGCTATATGTCTATACTCCCCTACAATTCTTCAATTATGGATTGGTGGTCATATAAAGCAATTCCAAAGTCAACGACCAATGAATTATTTATGTACAGAACTTATCAAAAAAGCAGCAGATAACGATTATAAATTTATCGATTTTGGCTCAAGTTTAAATAGTAATGGAATTTTAAAATTTAAAGAAGGATTCGGTACAAAAGAAGTCTCTTATATTAAACTGAAACAACGAGATTTTTTGGGGAATTGTATTGACATAATAAGTGGTTGGAAAAAAAGATTGAGGTTGAATGCTTAAAATTATAGAGTTTAAAGAGGCTAGCGAACACGTTTGGAATCAATTTTATCTAAAAACACCTTTGACTACTTATTTTAGTAGCCTAGAATGGAATAAGTTTTGGGAAAAAACTTCAGATGGAAAATATAAAAAAGCACTTGCTTACGAGATACACTTTAATGATGGTGTTAAAGCTGTGTTACCAACTTTAAAAGTTAACATTTTAAAAAGCCTTTCTGTTAGTCATATTGCTTCAGTATATGGTACATATATCAGCCTCCTAAGCCACGAAGAAATAACATTCGAACACTATAAAGTATTAAGCAATTACTTAAGGAGAAAATGGAAGGTATATCAACTTTATTTTATGCCTTTTTCTTTTAATGGACTTTATCAGAAATCTGACACGCACATTATTAATTTTAAGGAAATAAATAATTATAGCAAAGGGCACATCCGTAATCTTAAAAAGTCAAAAGAAAACAGCAATCTAAGAATATTTCAAGTTCATTCTGAGGCAGAATGGCGTTCATTTTATGCACTCTATCAGAAAAATCTCAATCGTTGGAAAAAAGTAAATGGTATACAATATGATTGGTCCATATTTGATCAACTTTCACAAGTTAGAAGCCCTAGTATTCAACTTTGGGTTGTTAAGAATCAAAAAGATGAAATAATTTCTGGTGCAATATTTCTTTTAGGTAACTCTGTTGTCAATTATTGGCTTGGAGCAAGTTCTACAGAAGGGCTTGATCATAGAGCAAACTTCCTTTTATTTGATCAATTATTACATCAATTCAAAAAACTTGATTTCACTTATTTTGATTTAGGGCCTAGTACTAATTTAAATGGTGTAGAACGTTTCAAAGAAGGGTTTGGAGCAAAAAGGCAAACATTTTCTTACCTAGAACAAAAAAATAGCCTCTTAAAAATAGTTGCTAGATTAAACAATTTAAGATCCTAAATAACAAATCTCATCTTTAAAATTCAGAGGCAAAATACTATACTCCTTCTCATAATAAGATCTTAGATCAGAGATATATGAGTGAAAACTATATACTTTCGCTCCTAGAATGTAGGTATAAAATGCTAACGAAGACAATGTCGTATAAACGGTAAGATTACTCTGATGCATAAAGACTAAGTTCTCAACAACTAATGATGGATTACATTCAATAAACTTACAATTATAGCTTTCCTCTAGTTGCATAAAAAATAGTCTAAAATTTGAGATTTCCTCTTCAGACATATATTGGTTTGGATGAAACTTGTAGTGATAAACTTCACCTTTTAAACAGTTTTCCGAAACAAACCTTGTAAACCCTTTTGTATAGGCTTCAAAACTTATATATCCATTATATACTTCTGGACTAAAAATTATTAAATGACTAATACTTTCTGTTTTCTCACTCTTCCCCCACTGAGGTCTTACTACAGCCTTATTGGGTAACTCAGAAAATGAATATTCAGACATTCCAAAAGAACCATTATACTTCTTATTTACAGTATTAAAGTGATATAAATCGGCCTTATATCTTCTAAAAAAAGTATTTAAGCCATCTACAAACTGCCACTTCCAATTATTTCGTTTCTCTTTCTTGGTAAAGATCTTATCTAAATACGATAATGGATAATAAGAATATAATCCTTCTTCCATAAAGTAATATCCTCTGCATTTTTTCATATTAATGATTAAAGAAACTTCATCAGGAAGAAGGTCTACAGCATAAAAAATAAATGGATGATTGTCACATGCACTTAAAATACTTTTATCTGATAGACGAACATTTTTCCAACTTTTCCAAAACCGTTTCCCATGATCAAATGGATTATTTTCTCTAGTTGGCAAAAAAGGATAGTCAAAACTACTAATAGTATTATCTTCAGGTAGTTGGTAACCTCTCCAAAGCATAAAAACACAATGATCTTTATTCAAATTTTCATGTGCAATAATACTGTTAGCCATTATATAGGTAATGTGACTTTGTACCCAAAATAAATGAAATAAGCCCTTATTCTTCGACATTTTTTTTAATCAAGCTTTGCTTTATATTAAATGGATTAAAGAAATAATACATTATTCCGTTTTTTTTTAATATATCACGATTTTATATTATTACACTAATTAGATGAACATTCTTCACACCTTCCGAAACTACCTTTTCAATACCGAAAATTGGGCTTACCACCTAATTAAGCATATTCCTGATACAAAAAATGTAGTTACTGCCGAGAATTTCTTAACAGAGAACTTTTATGATGCTTCTTTTGACTTTATTCAGTTTCCAATAGCTTATTACCCTCCCAACTCCATCAAGTCAGCTCCTTTTCTTGATACACTAATTTTTTATGTCAGTAATGCTTTCCGAAAACTGGCTCATGAAAAATATGTAACTGACCATGCAAAAGAAGCAAAAGTAGAACTTATCCACAGTCACACGGCTCCCGCTGCTTGGAAGCACCTCAATATTGCAAAGAAACTTCAGATTCCTCATGTTGTTTCTTTTTATGGCTTTGACTACAAACAGCTCTTGACTCTCGAACCTATTTGGAAAAAGCGTTACACTATCCTTTTCAAGGAAATTGATTTTTGCATTGCAGAAGGTTATCATGGCAAAGGGCAACTTCTTGCTCTAGGCTGTCCAGAAGAAAAGATTCGTGTAAACTTTCTAGGAGTAGAAATTTCGAAAATACCATTCATAGAGCGTATTAAATCGAATGAAAAACTAGATTTAGTACAAATTGCTTCCTTGAGAGAGAAAAAAGGACATATCTACACCCTAAAAGCCTTTATCCGAGCATTGGAGAATTGTCCTAATATGACCCTTACGCTAATCGGTGTAGGTAAAAAGCCAAACGAACTAGTAGAAATAGTAAAAGGCACAATCGCTGAAAATAAGGTATTTTTCCGTGATGGAATCCCTTTATCTCAACTTCAATCTACACTCTCTAAATATGATGCATTTATCCATCCAAGTTGTCATGCAAAAGATGGTGATTCAGAAGGAGGTGCACCTATCGTATTATTAGATGCTCAAGCTAATGGAATGCCTGTTATCTCTACGAATCACTGTGATATACCATCAGAAGTAATCCATAAAAAAACAGGATGGCTAGCCGAAGAAAAAAACACAGACCAAATTGCTGAAGGCATCAAATATTTCTATCAGATGAGTAATGAAGAATATAGAGACTATTCTCAAGCTGCTAGACAACACGTAGAGGAGAATTTCGATATTGCAAAGAATGCTGGAAAGTTGAAAGAAAATATTTACTCAGATCTTCTTCTCAAGAAAAGGACCTTTTAAATTTTGTCACAAACTTTCCTACATAACCTAAACCCAACCACGTTTTTATTGCTGTATTTCTGATGATTGACTCTTTTATAAAAGATGGGTCTTTCAAGAAAAATGCAATTAAAGACAGCGTTCTCTTTGAAAAAGAATGTGATTCTTGATGGATTTTGTATGCGTCTATCAATTGTCTCAGAAATACTTTTTCATGAGGTCTGGCAGAATTTAAAAATAATTCCTTTTCTAAATTCTCATATAAAACTTGAGAGGCTAACCATATAGAATCAATGTCTGTACATCTATTTTGTTGATGAATTCCTCTTTGTGCTACATTTTGAACCAGTTCACTTGCTTGTAGCTTTAAATACCACGCAAGTCGTAATACAAAATCAGTATCCTGTGTTAAACGAAGAGATGAATCAAACACTATCTTCGCATTCTCAAAAAGACTATTTTTCTTTAGCGTGAGACCATTAAGATGAATAAATCCATTTTCTCCCTTCAAAAGAGTTAAGAATCGTTCCTTGCCCAAATGTTCTCCTGAAAATGAAATAGTATCCGGTGTACCTGTTGTGTTTCTATACAATTCTTTAGCCTCCTCAGAATAATAAAAAGCCCCCACAGCATTATATACGCCATCAATGTCTTTATTACTCTCAAAAACAATTCTATCCTTTTCAAAACGGTGGGGAAGATAAAAATCATCGGCATCTAGAAAGGCAATGTATTCACTATTCGCCTTTTCAATACCAAGATTTCGGCTTGCTCCAGCACCATGATTTTGTAGATCATGGTGTCTGTATAATTTTACTTTATGAAGTTCTTTAGCAAGTTTCTGACAGATCTCTAATGCCCCATCTGGTGATGCATCTTCTATCAAAATGATTTCTTTCACTTCTTGAAGATCATGAGCAGAGCGAACAGCCTTTTCTACAAAGGCTTCAGCATTATAAACAGGTATGATAACAGAAACTTCCATAATTTTAAACTCCTTAATGTAAAAATAAGAAGCCTAAATCTTGAATGAAATTTCTCCACGCATTTGTTCTAAAGCCTTGTGCATTCTTTTTTCAACGGCTTTCACGCTTATACCTAATTCTTTCGCTATTTCATTGTAGGTTTTTCCTTCGGTTCTACTCATGATAAAAACCTTTCTATTCTTATCAGATAACTTAGATATTGAACGACATAATTTATCTTCAAACTCCTTCATTTCTAAAAGAAAGATCGGTGTTTCATTACTCTTTGTTACATTTTGCTCTATCTCAGCCGAGTAATTCAATTCGATACTCTTATGCTTGAAATAATTAATTGTCAAGTTTTGAGAAATAGTGAATAACAAGGCTTTAGCCGTTTCTGCCTGCACCACTTCTCTTTTCTCCCATAACTTTAAAAAAGATTCTTGAGCAATATCTTTTGCACTATCTATATCTCCTAACTTAAAAAAGATAAAAGCCTTTATCCTTTCAAAGTATTTCTTGTAGAGAAAGATGTAAGTGCTACTAGTTAAAGGTAGACTTGTTTCCTCTTTACACATTACAGCATAGCAATCCAACCCCACAAAACTGTGTTAGTGGAAATTTATATGAATAAAAAATTCAAATGAATGTCAACTCAATATGATGGTGTGAAACACATGAGTTTGACATGTATGCTTATTCAGCCCTTTATTTTTGGGCAAAAAAAGAATATTTTGTTTTAGTTACTATTTCTGGTGTTAAAACAGCTTCTAAATCAATTCTAAAAATACATATTTTGAATATAGCCCCGACACTACATTTACAATCATTTGTATTTATTAATTTAACGGCGAAACAGAAAAACTGAGTTACTTTACTTTTGTTTATGCTATATCCTCAAATAATTAAGGATTTATCTCTAACTTAGCCACTTCTAATTCTCGGAAGAGAAGAAATAGTTTTAATATTTTAAACGACTATATAATGCTAAACCTTGTGCTTTTTGGCCCTCCGGGCGCAGGAAAAGGTACACAAAGTGCCAAAATCAAAGAAAAATACAACTTGATCCACCTTTCTACTGGTGACTTGCTACGTTCAGAAATTGCTGCAGGTACAGCCTTAGGCTTAGAAGCTAAGAAGTTGATGGACAACGGACAGCTTGTTCCTGATGAAGTTGTGATTGGCATGATCGATAACAAAGTAAAAGCAAATCAAGATGCTGCAGGCTTTATCTTTGATGGCTTTCCAAGAACAGTAGCTCAAGCAGAAGCATTAGATGTATTGTTAGAGAAAAACGGTACAGCAGTTTCTGGTATGGTTGCTCTTGAAGTTGACGAGGAAGAGCTTACTCAACGTATTTTGGAAAGAGGTAAAACTTCAGGTCGTTCTGATGACCAAGATGTAAACCTTATCCGTAATCGTGTACAAGAATACGAATCTAAAACTGCTCCTGTAGCAGATCACTACAAAGGGCAAAACAAATACAAATCAGTAGCTGGTGTTGGGGCTATCGAAGAGATTTTCGACAGTCTTTGTGCTGCGATTGACACTTTGTAAGCGAGATTTATACATATCTCTAGAATTTTCCGCTAGAGAATTGTACATTTGCGACAGAATTAAGGCGTTGAACTCTTCAGCGCCTTTTTTTGTGGTTAAAATATTTAGGGGAGTTATAATACCCATGCAGGTATTTCTTGCTGATAGTCTATTGGTGATATCATGTATTTATAGCTCTTCCCATTAATACAGAAGAACTATGGCTTCATCAAACTTTATAGATTACGTTAAAATATTCTGTCGTTCTGGTGCAGGTGGACCAGGCTCTGTCCACTTCCGAAGAGAAAAGCACGTCGCTAAAGGTGGTCCTGATGGCGGAGACGGTGGACGTGGAGCGCACATTATCCTTAGAGGAAAAAGTAATTTCTGGACTTTACTTCACTTAAAGTACCGTAAACATATTCATGCTGAAAACGGTAAGCCTGGAGAAGGTGGTTGTCGTAGTGGTGCACAAGGAGAAGATATTTATCTAGATGTACCTCTTGGTACTATTGCTCGTGATGCTGAAACTGGTGAGAAACTTCTTGAAATCACTGAAGATGGAGAAGAAAGAATCTTGCTAGAAGGTGGTAAAGGTGGATTGGGTAACGATCATTTCAAAACGGCCACAAAACAAACGCCTATGTATGCTCAACCGGGTATCGAAGGTATTGAGATGTGGATTATTCTGGAACTTAAAGTTCTTGCAGACGTTGGTTTAGTAGGATTTCCTAATGCAGGTAAATCAACTTTACTCTCAGTAGTTTCTGCTGCCCGACCTAAAGTTGCTGACTATGCTTTTACAACTCTAACACCAAACTTAGGAGTTGTAGCCTATCGTGATAATCAGTCTTTCGTAATGGCTGATATTCCTGGAATTATCAAAGGTGCCTCTGAAGGTAAAGGACTTGGTATCCGTTTCTTGAGACATATTGAACGTAACTCTGTTCTCTTGTTTATGGTACCTGCCGATGCTGATGACATTGCTGAAGAGTACCAAATTCTACTCAACGAGTTGAAGCTTTACAACCCAGAATTACTTGACAAAAACCGTCTTTTAGCAATTACGAAATGTGATATGCTTGATGATGAACTAAAGGAACAATTGAAAGATGAATTAGATAATAATCTTCCAGAAAAATTGGAGTATACATTTATCTCATCGGTTGCGCAACAAGGAATTGTAGACTTGAAAGATATGGTTTGGAAAGCAATCAACAATTAGATTTCGCATTCTAATATCTATATGAATATACTTGGGCGGTCAATAACTTTTAAGTTGTTGTCCGCTTTTTTATTTTAAAAAAGTAAGGTGAATAATAAAAAAATCGATGCTACCTCATGAAAAGATAACATCGATTTCAAATAAAATACTATTCTCAACTATGTAGTGAGTATTCTATTCGTCATATAAATAATACTTTTTAGAAAGTGTTTTAAAAGTATCAACATCTTTATACCAATACTCTTTTATATCTGAAAATTTATAATCCTTCGTGAAATTTTCTCTGATAAAATTACTACCACAGACCTTATCAAACATTGAAAGTCTGTTTGGAGCCATTTCGAATAAATCTTTTTCTGGATAAAGTTTATGATGCTCTTGAAGTATATAAAACTGTATTTCTGAAAGTTTTGCCTTTTCATAATCAGTAATATAAATCTGAACTCCGTGCAGTGTTGTACCTTTTTTAGCTTTGTAATAAGGTGTAAATGACATCGGTCGGAAAAGTAATCCACCCAACTCCAAACTATTCAATGCTTTTGCAAAAGCTAATGGGTCAATCCATTCAGCTCCAATCACCTCAAATGGCATTGTATAACCAATACCAATAAAATTAGCATCAAGTTCTCCCAAAATCCCTGTTACGGGGTACATTACTGCCGAATGCTCAAAAGGAATATGCGGAGAAGTAGGAACCCATCTTCTTCCAGTCTCTTTGAAAGACATATTACGCTTCCAACCTTCCATAGGAACTACAGTCAATTTACATTTCACTCCATTCTTCAACCAGCCTTCATTATTCATCATTAAGGCTACTTCGCCTACAGTTAGTCCGTATACATATGGAATTGGAAACTGGCTTACGAATGAAAAATAACCTTCTTCAACTATATTTCCTTCTACTTTTTCTCCTCCCAAAGGATTAGGTCTATCCAACACAACTACTTCAATATTATTTGCAGCAGCAGCTTCCATTACTAAACCTAGCGTACTAATAAAAGTATAAGACCTCACTCCAATATCCTGAATATCATAAACCAACACATCAATCCCTTCTAACATTTCATTGGAAGGCTTTCGCGTTTTTCCATACAAAGAATAAACCGGAAGTCCTGTACGCTCATCTTTATAAGATTCGATATGTGAACCTGCATCTGCACTACCTCTTACCCCATGCTCGGGCCCGAAAAGTGCGACTAATTCGACAGCTGGATGTTCAAAGAAAATATCTACTGTGGAATTAAAATTATAATCTCCTCCTGTTGGGTTCGTAATTAGTCCGACTCTTTTCCCTTGTAGTATCGTATACTCATCTGCCACAAGAACGTCTAAACCAACTTTGACTATCGGACTATCTACTTTATTCTCTTGTGCTGGAGCAGTACAGAATGAGAATAAAAAAGTACATAAGCCTATCAAAAAAAATTTATTTTTCATCGCTTTTCATTTATCTATTACAAACTCAAAAAAATCTATCTCTCACCTATCTAGGTACTCCAAAAGTATCATTTTTACTTTAATCTGCATAATCTCAGACAAAAGACAGAAGTATTTCAAACTATAAAAAAAGAATGCCCAAGACATCATCTTGGGCATTACTCATTTGTCACAAAATCAACTAACTGTATTATACTTTTTACTACTTAAAAGCTCGAAAGGTATTTCGAATATATTTTTTAGACCAAAGTCTCTGTTTTCAATTCTTTTGCTGCTCCTTCATCTAAGAATACAGCTACATTATTATGCAATTGTAAATATGTTGCTGGTACTTGTCCTGAAACTTCCCCATTCATCATTTCATTGACAATCGCTGCTTTACTCTCTCCCCAAGCCATCATAATAACTTTCTTAGCATTCAGAATAGAACCGACACCCATTGTTACGGCCTCAGTAGGTACATTCTCAAGTCCACCAAATCCGGGAGCGGCATCTTTTCTTGTAATCGGATCTAGCGTCACCATTCTTGTCAAAGTCTTCTCATTTGATGGTGGCTCATTAAAACCAATGTGTCCAGTTCTTCCGATACCTAATAATTGAAGATCAACTCCTCCATGCAGCTTGATTTTAGCCTCATAAGTCGCACAATACTCTTCAATTTCTTTTCTTCTGATCGTACCACTTGGAATGTTTACATTTTCCATATTGATATCTACATGATCAAAAAGATTTTTCTTCATGAAATACACATAGCTATGCTCAGATGATGGATCCATAGGATAATACTCATCTAAGTTAAATGTGATTACATTTTTAAAACTTAAACCTTCCTCTTTATGCATTCTTACCAATTCAGCATATACTTTCAATGGCGAGGAACCTGTAGCTAAACCTAAAACTGCATTTTCACCTTTCTCAGCCTTTGATCTGATAAGGTCTGCAATATCTTGTGCAACTTTTTTTGAAGCACTTTCAGCATCAGCATATACATTTGTATATAGCTTCTCTGAGGAATTATTTACGGCTAAGTTCATAAGAAATATAATTTATGTATAGTTTGATATCTTGATTCGACCTAAAACCTATTACAACAATTTCTTAATCCCTCTTTACTGATTTAACCTTGTTTGAGGTGATATGCTTTTAATCCGTCTAAAGGATCTTTTTCTATTTTATAAAGCTTATATCCTCTTTTGGTTATTTCTTCAGTTATAAAGTCTTTGAAATGAAAAGCTATTGAACCTACAAAGCCAATAGAAGTTTCTGATCCCTTATGCTCTAGCAGAACTTTTACATAATCATCAAAGAATTTTTCAAAATTCTCTCTGATGATACGCTTACACACAGCATCATCTTTGTGTTTGTAAAGAAATGTGGTGAAAGATGCTAGAAATCGATTTGGATTAGCTTGTCTATAAATCTTATCTAAGATCTGAGCTGTATCCAAATTGTAAGTTGAATAAAAGTCAGCTGTCATTTCTGCATTTAGCTCTCCTTTTAATAAACTTGCAATCAGTTGTTTTCCTAAAACAGCTCCACTTGCCCAATCGGCTAATATGTATCCTAAAGACGGTACTTTCTCTAGTACATTTGCATCTTTACAATAACAAGCATTTGCCCCAGTACCAAGTATACAAGCTATTCCTTCTCCTTTATAAAAAAGACTTCGAACTGCTGCATACAAATCACTTTCCACTTCTATAGTTTCTGCTTTTGGTAAAAATTCTTTAAGAATTTCTTCCATTTTTAGCTTCATCTGCTCAAGCCCTAAACCCGCTCCATAAAAATGAATACTCGTAATAGCTGATTGTAATTCTCCTAACTCTTTTTGAAGTAGATTTTTAATCTCTTTCTCCTCCACAAAGTAAGGATTTAGTCCTTGAGTTGTTTTCTGAAACAGCTCTTGACCATTCTCATCTATACCTATCCATTTTGTTTTTGAAGAGCCACTATCTGCTATAATCTTCATATCAGTTCATTAAGTCTAATTATGAAAGTACTGAAGATATCTAACAAATTCAGCTTTAAAGGTATTTGACTTTATACATTTAAGAAGAATTAGGTATACCCGTCTAGTATATCCTTGAATTGTTGTAATAAACTTACACTTCAAATATATAAATTTTATTATTTATTACTCAATATAATTAATTTTTATTATTAATAAACATCTTATTAATCTCTTTTATTCTTAAATAAGCAGAAGAAGTTTATCCATAGGGAATAAAAAAAGGCTTCCCAAACTGGGAAACCTTTGATTTTACTAAAACACATTCGACCTAATCTTTCACAATAAGAGGTCATTAAAAAACTACTATCTTTAATTCTTACAGACCAAGTCCGTAAAATCCTTTTTCTCCGTTAGGGTAAACACCTTCAAGAAGTACGCCACCAGATTTCTTACTCAATTTTCTATAAAACTGATCAGCACTTGAGACTGGTTCCTTATCAATATGAGTAACTACGAATCCTTCTTGTACTCTCGAATCATAGAGCTTTCCTTTCTCAATGCTTGTGATCTTCACTCCATTTTCAAGGTTTAACTCCTCTTTTTCATCATCAGAAAGGGCTTTTACTGTAACTCCTAACTCTCCTTTCAAATCATCAATTGTTGTTCTTCCTTTTGCCAAAGAGACCTCATTTTGCATATTTCTGAGTTCCACTTCTTTTTCCATCTCATCACTTCCTCTTCTGATAAGTAGTGTTACGGTTTCACCTGGTCTTTTTCTGGCTATTTGTTCTTGTAACTCAGAAGACTCATTAACTCTTACGCCTCCGACTTTTAAAACAACATCGCCTTTTTCTAATCCGGCTCTATCTGCTCCACTTCCTTCGGCTACACCTGCTATATAAACTCCTTCTACATTTTTAAGCCCGTATTCTTCAGCTATTTCAGCATTGACACCCAAGATTTGAACGCCAAGGATCGCACGTTGTACTACACCATAATTCCTGAGGTCATCCAATACTTTTTTTACTAATTCTGAAGGTACTGCAAATGAATAACCAGAATATGAACCTGTTCGTGAAGCAATCGCGGTATTTATTCCTATCAGGTTTCCTTTAAGGTCAACCAATGCACCACCACTGTTACCAGGGTTTACAGCTGCATCCGTCTGTAAGAAAGATTCAATAGCATAATTTTCTCTTGAACGTTGAAGAATATTAATATTTCTTGCCTTAGCACTAATAATACCTGCTGTAACAGTTGAGGTTAGATTAAATGGATTACCGACAGCTAAAACCCATTCTCCAACTCTTACATCATCAGAATTTCCATAAGGAACAAAAGGAAGTCCTTTTTCCTCAATTTTCAATAAAGCTAAATCTGTTGTTGGATCAGTACCTATAACTTCAGCTTCGAAAAGACGCTTATCATTAAGTACAATCTCAATTTTATCTGCTTTTTCTACAACATGATTATTTGTAGCGATATACCCATCATCAGTTAGGATAACACCAGACCCTGTTGACATTCCTGCCCAACTATCTTCTTCGGGCTGTTGCTGCTCTTGTCTTGGAGCAGACCTTTCTCCAAAAAACTCTCTAAAAATATCTTCAGGGCTTCTACTTCTTCCTTGAGAATAATTCCCTTTATAATAGCATTTTACATGGACTACTGCTGGAGTTACTTTTTCTGCAGCATCCACAAAGTTTAATCCTTGGGGAACCTGATAAGCTTTCTTATCAGAATCATTATTGTAGTTTGTGAGCTTGAAATGATCTTGCTGATCACTTATACTTTGAAATTTGACTTCATTTTGAGGAGTTAGGTAAGTGTTAACTCCTATCGCAATCGCTCCTCCCAAAACCGAAGCGGTCATTAGGCTGAAAAATAATTTACGATTAGTCATAATCAACTAATAATGTTTTAATTAAATAAGAATAGTTTGACTGAATTTAAAGTACCCTATTTCTAAAGTACCTTCAGCCAATTTACGCCATTACTAATTTAACAGTTTTACCATGGCTACGGTTTTGCATTTATTTAACGTAATTTAGAGCTCTTTGACGAGCTATAATTGTAAACTAGTCTTTGGCGTTTAAATTTTTTAAGTAACTCAGCAAGAACCATTAACAGAATGAAAGTCTTAAATTCCGCTTTAAGTAGTTCATTCGTAAAATAATTTCCCTAAGCATAGGGGAATAAACCTTACTTTAAATATTAACCTAATTTACAGAGAGTACTAATCGCCTTTTGAAATACCATCTATTTGTGAAAGGTGAATTGCTTTCTTCAAAAAAATCAAGACATGACTAACAAACTTATCAATGGAATTGCCATTGGTTGTGCATTCCTATTCGGAATTCAAAATTCAAGAGCTCAGTTCAGTATTGGAACAGCTATAAGCTATGGAGATGACATTCAAGAAGCAGGACTTCAACTGAAAGGACAGTATCTGTTCAAAAAGCCAATCGCCATAAATGCTGAATACACCACTTTTGCCCACCACGAAGAACAAACTAGAACAGGTTCTGAAGATATCAAACTAAGAGAAATTAATATAAACATTGATAGACCATTTCATCTAGGTTCTCACTTTGAGATCTATCCACTTGCAGGTATTAACTACAGTGCTGAACAAGAACATTTTGAAGGGCAAAATGGGATTCAATCTCACTCTGAACACGAAACAGTGAATCATGATGAAGTCATACATAGTATGGGTATAAACTTAGGATGTGGTATGCTTTATCAGTTTGGGCATTTTTCACCATTTATCGAATATGCTCATTTATTTTCTGACATGAGTCAAAATAATCTGAGCTTTGGCCTACTTTATTCATTTGGTGATCATAATGGAAAGCAGCATTCCAGTACTCATCACCATTAAGCTTAAAACCTTCTATCATTCTTTGATCACATCTTTGTAATATAAGGTGTGGTCTAAACCTATAATTCTACTTTACCGAACAACAGCAGACTATTCTCTTGTTTTTAAATTGAAGAAGAAGTCTAACCAATATGAAACTAACATTTAAAATTCTAATATACTTTTGCTTTGTTCTTGCTTCATGTCAATCTGAATCAGAAACAAAAACTAGAGGTGATCATATTATTTTTAGTAATGACCCTGATGTTATTGATGGGAAATTGCTACAAGAGGCATTCCCTGACTCTCTTCCTAAATTTCAAATTTATGTAACCCACTCGGCTGTAGGAATGGTAAAGGCAAAAGTGATAAATGATAGTAGTAAAGTGATTGCAAGCTCCTCAATTATTGACCTCCTTAATCACAAGAATGAAATATCTAGGTTCAAGAAAAGTGAATTATCCTTCGAAGATTATCCACTATTAATCAAAGGTCAAAACTCGATTGCTATTTTAGTTGCTGATCGATTTCAAGTACAGATTAAATCATTGAGCCAAAGTTTTAATGACGATCGTATTAAAGAAAGATTTAAACAATTCGACCTAGAAAAATTAAAAGCATTATCCTCAAAAAATATAAATTAGAATGGCTCAAATATTAATTTTAAATATATAATTCTACTATATTTAAATTCTGATAATAAATTAAATAAGCTTCTTTTTAGTTCTTCATGAGACTTTTAACTTGTACAGGTTGAAATGCTCATCAACTCTTTTGACTATGAATTATACTGGAACTTTTGAAGGCTCTCCTTCGGCCGCTGCATTTGCTGCATATAATATTCCCTCTGAAGAATGGATCAGCTACACTCAAGCTCTTCTAGTCATCGCTGGTGCAGATGGAAAACTATCATCAGATGAAAGTGAATG
Source organism: Sediminitomix flava (assembly GCF_003149185.1). NCBI lineage: Bacteria > Pseudomonadati > Bacteroidota > Cytophagia > Cytophagales > Flammeovirgaceae > Sediminitomix > Sediminitomix flava. The sequence goes on from NZ_QGDO01000004.1 coordinate 232,481, forward strand.
GCTATCAAGTGCATTTTTGAATGTGGTTAAAGCTAACACCGAGGCAAGGGAGTACTTGGAAAACTATGACTTTGGTGCTCAGAAGATTGAAGAACTTTTAACCGACCTAAACTTTAAAACACCCTTAAATCATAAAAGAGCACTTCTTTACGATGCTGTTCATATGTCTAGAGCTGACTTTGTCTACGCCCCAGAAGAACAAAGTTCTGTTCACAGAGCTGCGGAGTACATGAAAATTCCTAGCTACCTCACCAAAGCCATTGAAGGACTTGTCAATACAGAAAAAGCCGTTGAAATGACTCGTAAAGCGATATTCGAGTTAGAAGAACATAAGAAAGGCGATGGCTTATATAAAGTTTCTGACCCAAATAGCTTTAAGGCAAGTATTCATGAAAGAAATATGCTTGGGCTAAAACATGTTGAAGAAAACTTACAACGTCTGTATGGCTTTGCTCTAATGATCATTGCTGGCGCTGATGGTGAAGTTTCAGAACGTGAGCAAGAATGGTATAAAAGTGATTTTGCGGTTAACACTTCTGTTTCAACTCAGGTTGTCAAAGAAGTACTGGACTTTGATTACAGACATGAATCTCTAGAAGACGTTATCTCAGAATTAAACAAAAAAGTACCTGTAAACATCAAAAGGACCCTCCTCTACAATGCTATTAAAATGGCAAGAGCAGATAAACTCTACCCATCAGAAGAACGTATGGCTGTTGAAAGAGCTGCTAGCCTACTAGATGTAAATGAAGATATTATGCACACCATTCAGCATCTTGTAATGACTGAAGAGAAAGTTGCTAAGCTTAAAAAGACCCTATTTATAGCGAGTTGATTAACAAAAAAGGGATTTAATCAAATGATTAAATCCCTTATATCTCATATTGTTTTTTAACTCAAAAGAAAAAGTTGATCCTTTGTCCAGTGCGCCCTTCTTAAAAGATCATTTACTTTTTTTACAGGACTAAATGTTGCAGCTGGGGCTTCAACAAAAATTGTATTCCAGTCAGACATTGCTCCATTCCAAAGCCCTGGTAATTCTTGTGATTTTACTTCCTCACCATTTCTAGACTTGATAGCAATAAAACCAGTATCTGAATCCCTAAAGTCTAATAAGTTAAACTTTTCTCCTTTATAATTTCGTACTCCACAGACCAAATCCACAGGGTTAAAATGTGTAGCTTGTTCAACTACAGCTACCTTTGCTGGATCATTCATATCAATTTGTGCAGACTCGACAATTTGCAAAGAAATCGACCCATCTGGATTAACCGCCCAAAATGGTCCTCCACCAGGCTCTCCCTCATTTTTAACCATTCCGCTTACACGAATAGGCCTGTTCAATTTTGTATGAAGATATTCTAACTTCCCTTCATCTGAAAGATCTTGATAGGACTTAGGAAAAACTGTATATAAATCTTCTTTCAAAAAGTTCTCCATTTCTGAACGTAACTCAAAACCTACATTCCCTTCATCAATAAGGTTAAGGTATTTAAATACTTTCTTTTGATACGAAATTAGAACACCTGCTAAAACCTTTTTATTAAATTCTACGTCTGGCTTCAGTCTATCAGGCTGAACATTATCTATATTTTTTATAAAAATAATATCAGAATCTAAATCATTAAGATTTTCTATTAGGGCTCCATGTCCTCCTGGACGGAAAAGAATTTTCCCATTCTCCATACGGAATGGTTTATTATCCATAGTTGCTGCAATGGTATCGGTTGCAGGTTTTTGTACAGAAAAAGTTATTTCAAAAGAAGTATGAAACCTTTCTTCATAAATAGGTTGCACTACCTCTAAATGCTTCTGAAAACGCTCCATATGTTCAGGCGAAACCGTAAAATGAATCTTCACTACGTTACCTGTACTTTTCCCATACATAGCCCCCTCAACCAAATGCTCCTCAACAGGGGTACGCATTTCACTTTCTCCATATTTATGGAATTTCAGTAAACCTTTTGGCAAGGACCCATATTCCATCCCATCTCCTTCTAGTAAGGTTTCTAACATTTGAACATAAGCTCTTTGAGTCAATAAGTCATCAATGTCTCCTCCTTTCTCGGCTAACATTTCTTTTAGATCATAATAAAAGGCAAAATCTTTGATACGGTCAAAAAGTACCATTACATCATGATCTGATGGATATTCGGTAAAGTCCGCTTGACCAACTTCAGTACCTCTATGCTTACGAAGAAATTCATACATTACTTTGAACATTCGAGTAGCAGCTCCTGAAGCAGGTACAAACTTCATAACCTCTTTATTCTCAATTGCAGCATCGTACTGTAATTCATAAGAAATTTTTTGAGACTCTGATAGTTTTATTATCCCGTCCTTTTTAATAGCTGGACGAACAATGTTCATCGGTGGGAAACCATTTCGGAAATAATTCAACTGAGAAAAAATCTGTTCGCTAGATATGCTTTTATCGTTGAGTAGTTCTTGATCTGCTATCGATAGTTCTATGTTCATGCTCATGGGTAAAAAAATTATAAATATGGATTCAAAAATAAATAATCGACTAAACTTTTATTCAATGTAAATATAAAAAAAGTGAAAAAAAGAAAAAACCTCAGCTGAATTTGTTTTCAACTGAGGTTTAATTAAAATCTTTTCATATTCTTAATATGCATTTTCGTCACCTTTGACGATTGACAAACCTGTCAGGACTATAATTTTAACATCGAAATATAGACTCCAATTTTCCACATAGAATCGATCAAGCTTCACACGTCCCTTCATTGCATAATCATCTCCTTCTGTCTCTCCTCGATAACCTTTTGCCTGTGCCAAGCCTGTGATACCTGGTTTAACAAAATGGCGAGTCATAAACTTCTCAATGATTTTAGAATATTCCTCAGTATGCTTCAACATATGAGGACGAGGTCCGACAACAGACATTTCCCCTTTCAACACATTAATAAATTGAGGGAATTCATCAATACTTGTCTTACGAATAAAAGCACCAACCTTAGTGATACGCATATCCCCTTTTGTTGCTTGTCTCGAATCTGAATCTGAATTCACAGCCATTGATCGAAACTTATAACACCAAAATGATTTCCCATCTTTCCCAGTACGCTTCTGTTTAAAGAAAACTGGCCCCCTTGACTCAAGCTTAATCAATAAACCTATAATTGGAAATAACCAAGAGAAAACTAACAACATTACTAAAGAAGAAAATGCGATATCAAAAGTTCTTTTTATCACTCTATTTTTTATATCATCTAAAGGAATCTCTGTAACATTTAAAACTGGAATATGTCCATAACGTTCCAAGGTTAACCCTTTCATTGGAAACCCTCTGAAATCTGTAATCAACTTTACTTTAATAAAACGGTCTTCCGCATAATCGATCAGTTCACGTATCTTTTCATGAGTTAGATAAGGAACACAACAATAGACTTCATCTATATCTTCATTATTTATGTATTCGCTAATTGTAGACAAATCTGATACTTTTTGATTTTGTTCATCTCCAAAAAGTCTTTTTATACGATAACCATATTCAGGATGAGCTCTAAAAAGAATCTCAAGTTGTTTGGACAGTTCTCCATGTCCAGCAATTATTACATTGCGGTAATTATAACCATTTTTTCGATACGCTCTCAAAGTCCAAATTAACGTTCCCCCCAGCAACATCATCAAAAACCATTCGGTAGTAAACCCCAATATCAAAAATTCTCTTGAAATATTAGAGAATTTAATCAATGTAGAAAATGCTGTAATTAATAGAAAGTGCATTAATACTGTAAAAGTATACTTACGCACATATTGCACATAACGCATTGTTCTTTTTATATGAAAAGGCTTTATAATCAATTCAAGCATTATCCAAAAAACATTACTCCCCACATATAATAAAGAATAAGGTTCTTCAAATAAAATAGCGACTGAATCAAACTTCCAAAAAGCCACTAAAAGAAGTGAAATATTTACAATAACTAAATCAAGTGTAAATACTATGGGTTTTATATAATGAGAGTTACCTGTCATATCTTTTCAAACACTATATCGAACAAAAAAACGTCAAAAAATCTAATTCAGTTTCTAAAAGGAAGACGTTCACCTTTTAACACAAATTGACATACAAAAATAAGACAATTCAAGAGAAAAATAAGACAAAAAATAAAAAGGTTTAGTTAACTAAACCTTTTCAATTTCTTTTTCTTGAAGTTCACTGACAAACTCTTTAATCCGCTGTTCATCATCTTTGTTACAGATTACCATCACGTTATCTTTTTCTGCAATAATAAAATTATTTAGACCTTGAACAATCAATAATTTATCTTGCGGTGTTTTGATAATACTATTCTTAGTATTATACACATGTATATCTCCATCTAATACATTATTGGCATCATCCTTCTTAGAAATATCAAATAAAGACTTCCAAGTTCCTAGATCTGACCAACCAATCACACATGGCTTGACAAAGACATTCTGAGCTTTCTCCATAATCCCATAATCAATGGAGATAGATCCACAATCTTGATACACTCTTGCTACCGCCTTTTGCTCCCTTTCTGTATAAAAGTCATCAGCAATTTCATTAAATGCGATTGCTAGATTAGACATATGCTCTGAAAATGCTTTTGTAATAGCATCTACATTCCAAATAAAGATTCCCGAGTTCCATACATAGTCACCACTCTCCAAGAAACGAATAGCTTTTTCTTTTTGAGGCTTTTCTGTAAACTGTTTCACCTTATATAGAGATCCTAGACGAGATTCTTCGTTGACTTGGATATAACCATAACCCGTATCAGGACGACTCGGTTGAATACCCAAAGTCACCAACACATCTTCTTTTTCACTAATGTAAAGTACTTCTCGTAGCGTATCCTTAAAAATCCCTTCCTTTACTATCACATGGTCGGCAGGAGAAACAATAATATTTGCTTCTGGGTTTTGCTTCTGAATTTTATATGATGCATAAGCAATACAAGGCGCTGTATTTCTACGACCTGGCTCTAATAAGATTTGTTCATCAGAAATAAAAGGAAGCTGTTCATTTATTAAACCTTTATAATCTTTATTAGTCACAATAAAGATATTTTCTTTAGGAGCTATTTCCGTGAAACGGTCAACGGTTTGTTGTATTAGTGTTCTACCAGTTCCAAGTATATCTAAAAATTGCTTTGGAGTCTCTTTCGTACTAAATGGCCAAAATCGTGAACCGATACCGCCTGCCATTATAATGATATAGTTATTATTCATGAGTTAATTCTTCTAGTTCATTCATAAAATCATCTAACACTTTAGAATATGAAAATTTATCCACAATATACTTTCTAGCATTCTTCCCCATATCCTTTGACTTATATTGATCAGACTTAAGGTCTGATATAGTATTAACGACTCCATCAAAATCGTTACTATCTAAAAATATTCCCCCTTGGGATTCTGTTAGTACCTTATTCACTTCAGAGGATAAATTCCCTGTAACTAAAGAAGGAACTTCACTTGCCATCATCCCTAACAATTTAGAAGGCATAACAGTATCTATTACGTCATTCTTTTGAAACAAAACATGGAGGTCTGCAAAGCACAGCAAAGTATTTAACTCTGAATATTCTACTGGATTATATATATAAATGTTTTTATACTCTTTTAAATCTTTTTCTAATTCTTTCCTTTTTGCCCCATTACCTACTAAGACAAACTCGACACTTTGATCATCTTTGAAAAAATCAACAACTTTCAAATAAGTTTCCCAGTCTTGTTTCGCTCCAATATTACCAGAATACAATACTTTAAAAGATTCAGATTTCTTACCCCATTTTCCACTTTTAGCTTTTTCTGGTGTTATTTTATTTTCATCTACCCAGTTTGGAAAATAATAACTTGATGATGAAGATTTTGACGCTAACTTCTTTAACATTCCATGACTGATCGTACTAACTCTATCTGCTTTATTTAATAAGCTAACTTCCATTTCCATTAAGAGCTTTTTCATCGCCCTTGTATGAAATTTATTCCCTATTAAACCAGATTCGAAAGCAGCATCAAACTCAAAGTCTTGAATATGCACCCAAAGCTTACCTCCAGTTTTCCATGAAATTAATTTACCTAAAAAGATACTTGAAGTAAAAGGGACTACAGAGATAACTATATCTGCTGATTTTATCTTTTGTATATTCAGAATAGAACCTAACGTAAAATCCACTAAATGAATCAGTCGCTTTAAAAAAGTTGGTTTCTTAGGAACATATTGTTTGTATCTAAATACATTTACTCCATTTATATTCTCCCTTAAATAAGAACCTTTCTTTTTATAAGGAACCCATATATCCCACTGTGGATAATAAGGATAGCCTGTAATTACAGAAACATTATGATTTTTCTTTATTAAAAACTCTGCCATTTGTGCAGAATACAATCCAATGGCAGAGTCTTCTGGAGCGTAATTTATTCCAACAATTGCTATATCCATACTAAATGATTGAAATACTTATCTTTATTTTTTTGATGAAAAGAGAAAATATGTCAATAAAAAAGATGTAAGAACAGCTCCAAACTGCCGCTCTAAAACATTCTCAGTCAATGAGTTAATAAGGAAAATTATAAGTAAAAAAAAATAAATTTTATTATGCTTACTTCTATGTAAGTGAATTAAATAAAATAATAAAAGTAATAGAAAACCTATAAAACCTATTCCTAAAAAAACACTTAAAAATTGATTATGTGTATTATATTGATGATCCAAATATATTTTATCATTCTCCAGATAAGAGAAAATTGCCTCTGCTATATTGTTAAAACCTATCCCTATAATCCAATTTTCCTTAATTAGAGATACAGTAGCTTTCCAAATATAAACTCTAATACTAGTTGAACTAGATAGATTTAATTCTCCTAAAAAGTTGTCTAAGTTAAAAACATCTAAAACTCGCCAAGTTATTGGCATAAAATAAATTACTAATAATAGTATCAAAAGGGCAGAGAAAGAAGCCGTTAAAACGATTTTCTTATTGAAGTACTTGACTCCTTGAATAAAAGCAATAACTAACAAAGATAATATTGTTGATTTACCACCTAGAAAAATGATAAATGGCAGAATTATAAAGGTTATTACACTCCAAAATTTACTTGTATTCAATACTGAAAGACCAAAAACAAACGCTACTGATAAATACAATGATAAATATATTGGATGAATACCTATATATGGCATCACATTAATAGAAAGTCTTACAGTACTAGTATTAACAACAGTTCCCCAATGAAAAGCATGTTTACTAAATATAAAATTAAGTATTATAGGTATAATGTAACAAAGACTTCCTATTAGAAATAGTTTTGCTATAGTTTTATCATAATTACATTTTTGAGAGAATAAAAATATAGTAGGAATTAATACATAACTAATAACTCGTTCTAAATAATTCTCTTTTTCTAAATGCAACAAACATCCTAATAAGTAAATTATAAAAGGAATTATCATTATCAGATAATCTAAAAGTATAATTCTGTTGATTATATACTTTTGATGTTTTAACCTATAAATAGCTATAGTCAAAGAATAAAATAACACTATATTTTGAACCTTCAGAGGTAGTAGGACCATCAAAGCCAATAATAATAACGGTTGCCCTTTAATATCTAAATACAACTTCTCAATCTCTCGTCTTAACATACCTTACTGGACTTCCTACATATACTCCCTTTTTTTCTATATTCTTAAAGACACTACTTCTAGCACCGACAACACTCCCTGAACAAATTTCTACTCCAGGGCCAATATAAACATCAGTAGCTATCCACACCTCATCCTCGATTTTAATAGACTTTTCAAAAATTGGAAAAGTTATTTGAGAATAATCATGAGACCCTGTACATAGATATGATCTTTGGGATACTACTGAATTTTTTCCTATTTTAATAGTTCCTAAAGTGTATAAAACAACATCATCTCCTATCCAAGAGTTATCTCCCACACTCAACTTCCAAGGATAAGTTACTTTAACACTTGGTCTTATAATGACATTTTTTCCAATTTCAGCCCCAAATAACCTAAGTAAAAACCTTCTCCAACCATACATGAATTGTAGCGAAGTACCAAATAACATTGATTGTACCACCCACCATATTTGAACCCAAATAGCATTACGTCCCCTAAAATTTTTAGGTAATTTAAATTGACTTAAATCTTGCATCTAATAATTTATAATTCTAGTAAATCCATTAATAAACCTTTCTATAGTATATTCCTTTTGAGTAGTATCTATATTAAAGTTTATCATATTCGAATTCATTGGTAGATTGTTGTATATTTCTTCAATCTGATTAGCTATTGATTCAGAGCTCTTTTTTTCGATATAAAATCCATTTACTCCGGGTTTGAATATATCAGGAATACCTGCATGCTCACAGGTAAGTATTATATTCCCTGTGGCCATAGCTTCTAAAATTGAGATGGGTTGTCCTTCCATTTTATAATATGTTGGAAAAACAAAAATATTACTTTCCCAAAGTAAATTTCTTTTCTCATTTCCTTTTACAACCCCAAGATACTCAACATTATCTTCTAAATCTTTAATTATTGCAAGAAGTCTCTCTTTATTCAGAAGATCAATTTGTCCTGCAATTTTAGCACTATAGTTAACTCCTTTATTTTTTAAAATTGAAAGGGCTTCCAAAAACTCATTTATCCCTTTTTCTTCCATTAGGTTACTCATATAAAGAAGCTTCAGTTCTTCGGTTTCCTTGCTATCACTACCAAACAAGTTGGAATCGACAAAATTCGGTAATTCAAAGATCTTACTATCATCAATAAATGGAGTTAGATTACCTCTTAATGACTGGGATAATACAATGCCTTTATCAGAAAATGATATCAGTAATTTAAATATTTTCTTTTTTATTCCTTTAAGGTTTTTAAATTCCGTTCCTAAATAGTTTCCATGTACATGTAAAACAATTTCCCGTTCTAAAATTTTTGCTAAAAGAATAAAAGGGCTATATTTCAGTATACCGAAAAAAGTCTGTCCTGGTGTTATGTATAATATATCTACTTTAAATAGCTTCCATAAAGTCCTATAAACAAGTATATATTTTAGAACTTTTCTAAAGCTAAACGTGCCTAAGTTCTCTTTCAACTCTGGAAAAGAAAAATTGACTTTATTTTTTTTGTATCCAACTAGGTTATCATATAATACATCATTTGCAAATGAAACCCCTGTAATTGGAGGAGAAAATGGTCCAACTATTAATATTGATTTACTTGACACCTTACTAAAATTTATAATTTATTTAGTCTTTAACTTGAAAAAACTCAATTTTGAAGTGAGTTACTTAATTATTATCTCCTAATTATGTAGACCTTATAATAAAAAACTCCATCAGAGTTATATCTAATATTAAGCCAACTAAACAAAAAGTACTTACCTATACTACTGCGCTCTAGACATTGAGTGTTATTTCTAATTAGTGATATATCATCTAACTTTTCACCAACAATTGTACAATAGTCATGAATGATGAAGTATTACTATTAACTCCACCACAAACCAAAAAGTAGTCTACTTTTTAGCGTTTAAAGCACACTACATCAACTCTTTTGCTTAATTAACAATTAACTCTATGCGCCTTTAAACTTCTTTATTCCCTTGTGAAAATACCTTGATATAGGTTTTTCATAAAAAACATATACAATTGAGGATATAAAGATCATCGCAGTTAAAAATATGAGTAATTCGCCTGTTTTAGAAAACCCTTTTGTAATAATATAAGATTGGAAATATTCTTTATAAATTTTATATAAAGGAGAATGAAGTAAATAAATAGCAAAACTAATTTCTCCTAAAAAAACAAATACTCGATTTGATAACACTTTGGTCATAATATTATCTGAAGCAGCTATTACAAATATACAAAATGAAAAAATCAATGAATGAAAGCTTCCCCCAAATGGTAACCTATAACCTATAACAGAGACTATTTTGGGCTCTAGCAACAAAACAGAATACATTAGTACTAATGCTAAAACTGTATAGATAGGATTAGATGGTTTTATTACTGTCTTCCAAGCTTCTAGCCTCAGAAAAAGATATGCTGCTGTAATACCTAGTAAAAATGACCCTAAATGTGAAATAGGAAGATAATAAATTAATTGATGCGGAACTCCGTTCGGACCATTATAAAAAGGTTTATTCAACAAATTTATATGAATCAACTGTGTTACACCCCATATAAATAGTGAGAACATAAACACATATATCACCCTTGGTTTTGCATTTTTAATGTAATATAAAATGAAGGGAAATAACATATAAAAAAATGCTTCTACAGATATTGACCAACTTGGACCATTAAAAGAAAGTGGATAAGGAGGAAACCAAGACTGTAAAGTAAACAAATTTAATAACAGAGCATACCCATCCGAGGCTATACTTTTAAATGGGTAAATAATAATTATACCAAATAGATATAAAGGATAAATCCTTATAAAACGATTGAAATAATACTCTTTAATCGAGAAGTTAGGTTTTCTAAATTGAGAAAGAACCATTACAAAACCCGACAATACAAAAAAGAATGAAACCATTTGTGGACCTGATGTAGCAATCCGGCCAAACGTACTCGTAAACCATGTTCCCTTACCTAAGTGAAAAATCACAACAATAAATGCTGCTAAAAACCTTAAAAAGGTTAAACTATCAATCCTCATAAATCCTATAATAGTTTAAATAAAAAACAACAATATCAATACACTTACCTTAACCTTATCTTAGGAAACTTAACTCTTGATATAAATTTAAAAAGAAATATAATTATAAATAAGTAATAAAAATACCTTACCCCTGATCTTAATAGATATTGTGTACTATATATAATTTGCAAGAATACAAAAAATGACAAGATAAAGGCAAATATTTTATTTCCTCTAACAAGAAAGTATCTCACGTAGATTTCTAACCTCAAAAATACGCATCCTGACAAAAAGGAAAATAATATTGAAAAAGTCTTTCCCATTAGAAACACTTGCCCATAATAGGTAAATGGAGCAAATTGATTCAACTTTAATTTAGGAACATAACTGTAAAAGTCTGTCATAAATCCTGGTAAAGGAGACAACGATGCTCTAATAATCCCCCAATCCCTTACACCTTTCTCAAGGGTTTCTACAGTTGCAAAAACTCCAAAAATCAAAGCATAATAGATATTGAATAAAAAATTATAGACAAAGCCCTTGTTTACGCCATCACCTAAGACTGAAAGTAAATAAGGATATAATCCATGTCTATGTTGCGATCTGAACTCTATAACAAAAGCATACAATATTAAAGTTAAAAATAGGCCAGCTACAGCTCTTAGTGTCTGAGTGCCACCACCTCGACTATTAATATAAACAATAGCATTATATGCGATACAGTATACAACAAGTATCCTCGAGCCCGTCCCTAAAGAAAGAAATACTAACATAACAAACATTAATAATGATTTCTTAGGAGAATTGTTGAAAACGATACCTAATAAAACTACTTCAATAAGAGATAGAAACTTCAACAGTGTAGATAAATGGCGAGATGCTATTTCCGAGCCTAAATATGTTTCTCTTAAAAATAATTCTGAGCCATAAACGCTCATATAAAGCAAGATAATTATGACAAAAACGATATTAATAGTCCAGCTAAAGTAAGACTGTAACTTTATGTTTAAAAAAAGACTTTTAGATAAATTTTGTCTAAGGCTCCTCCTATACTTCTTCTTCAAGAGAAAAAGATTTAAAAGAGCTCCTAAAGAAAAAAATACTAAAGATAATAGAAAGTAAAATATAACTTCATCAAACTGTGTCGAAGTAACCCTGTCTACATTAAATAAATTTATTTTTTTTGATAATGGAACAAAATAATAATATATATAACTGAACACAATGCATGTAAAATGGAAAGATATAAATAACCAAAGTGGACTCATTAAAAAAGGCTTAATAAGTTTTCTTAAGCTATAGATTATCAAGAAAAATACAAATAATAAAATAATCATTTTACCACTTTTAATAATAGTCTCGCAGACTCTTTCATTGAAAATTTATCAACTCTTATAGCTTCAGTTAATAATCTAATATGGTTCTTTCTAAAGTTATTATGTATAAGAAAAGAAAATAATATTTTATTTTTAAGCCTTCCTTTTGGAAGATTTTGTAAGAATGGATATGAAGGGATATTTACACAACTTACACCATAATACTTATGTAAATAATCAATGATTATTCTTTCTCTAATATCATTTGCATATTTAGTTTGCTCACTAAGTTTTGCATTACTAATTTGAACACTACTTCTTCTATACTCCAATAATGGTGTCTCTAAATTATACAATTGCCCTTTTAAAGATAATCTATAAATCAAGTCATAATCCTGAGCAAACCTAATACTCTCATTATACTTAATCTGGTGTATGTTTCTAAAGAACAAAGTTGGATGAATCATTGGAGTCTCTACCACTAATTCATCTTGTATTTCTTGATGTGTTTCTGGTAACTTTAACGGTTTTACAAAGTTATTGTTAGCATCAATGATATTAACAAAACTCCCACAGCAAATATATTTACTATTTTCTTGTAGAAATTTAAACTGCAACTCTAATCGGTTTTCTTTAGCAATATCATCAGCATCCATCCGTGCGATGTAATGCCCTCTAGCTATTTCTAATCCCTTATTCAGACTCTTAGTTAAACCAATATTTTCATCATTATGTACAGTAACGATTCTATTATCTATTTTAAAGTATTCTTCTAAGAGTTGTCTATTATCTAATCTATTAGGTTGATCATTTATTAATATCAACTCAAAATCTCTAAAAGTTTGATTCAAGATAGAGTCTATAGCTAGTTTCATCCACTCAATGGGTTCTTGATACAAACTCATAACAACTGAAACAACTGGCTCTATACCTTTCCTATACATACCTTTCTCTTTCCTTTTTCAATAACATCTATCTGATAAAAAGTCTTTGAAGGTGATAAACTTGGATGCATATCACACCTATTTGCTGTTGAATATTTTGCAGGATGTTTTTTCTCCAATTTAATATTCTTTTCACCTGTTTCAATATTGATAGTAGACAAAGTTTGGCACAAAAATCTATCTGGATATGTGTCTGTTAAAATTACATCATTATTGATAAATGATGGATGACCATCTTTCTCTGTACTATACTTCAAATTAATACATTTCTCTTCTGTATTAATCTGAAAATACCCTGGACAATTATCTACTCTACCCCAAAACAATACTTCTTCATTATTTCTCCATACACAATGACTGACCATCTGTCCCTCAACTATAACATCTAATTTATTTGTAATCAAAGAATAGCCTAACAAATTATCAACCCTTTTTCCATTACAATAAAACCTGAATATAAATACGAAATAATTACCGTTAGGTGAAATCAAAAAATGATTAAAATGGCACTTTGTAGCATTATCAAATTGTGTAGTCAAGGCTTTTACACAATCCGTAACTTGAAACAATGTTGAATATTCAGATGTCTTTAAATTAAAATACACCAAACTATCTTTGTAGGAAGTTTGATGCAGATGTGGATAGCCATACTCTGTTCCAATTTCAGTCAAATTAGAATAATCAATTGAAAGGATATATGAATTCTCATATAAAGCTTGAACAGGGAAAGGTATAATTGTTTCCGATTTATCATTTATATTCTTTATTACAGAATAATACCCTTTAATCTCATCATATTTATTGTAAAGCAACTCGTCACTACTAAACCACATCAGACGAGTTCCTTGCTGATAATTCCAAGCCATTGAGCTATCAATAACTTCAATAGAACTATCTTGAAGATTATACAACAGGATATCAACATCTTTATGACCATATTTTTGACCATGAATAGTTAGGAGATTCTCAGAAGAAGAAAATGATGTAACATCATAATAACCAAAGAATATGTTATTATATCTTTCATCCTCAATAATTTGAACTTTCTTAGAATATTTAAAAAGAAAGTAAAAAAATGACAGAACCCTCTTTATCAGACGTATCAAAGCACTTTTCATAATACAAACCTCTTTTTAAAATAGCTTTAAAATCAAAAAGTATAATTAAAAAGTGATATATCTTCTCGATACAAATTACCAATTATTTCTTTGGTTTCATCAGTATAATATTCTTGATAATTCTTATGCTTTGACTTATTCACTTTAGGAAGCTCAATTTGAGGCAATCCAATTTTTTCCAAGACTAAACTAAAATCTTGATCTAAACTTTCAAATTTACCAACATAATCAACATTTATTCTTCCATATCCATCCGTAATGAAGTGATTCTGAGGAATAAAGTGAATCCAATTTTGGAGATTTTCATTCTCATTCAACGAATAAACGAACTCTTCAAATGAGTTTATATTCTTTAATTCTGTTTGTGAAAACTCCAAATCTTTAGGGTTATTCCCTCCTTTTTTAAGATAAAAAAAAGAAGATACCACACGATCCCACGGATTTCTTACAAAACAAAACTTATAATATTCATTAAATCTGGCTTTATTCATCGCCATAAAATCATCAGTTGTCCAATGCCCTGGTTTTTTATCACCTATAAGAACCTTTCCAATACTTGAACCAGCACTTTTAGGTATATGTATAAACAACATCTTATTATCTATGTACTCTGGATAATATGTAGGCACTAAATTACGACCCAATTTTTGATTAACTTTAAATCTTGTTTTTTTAGGAAGTTTATCCCATAAAAATTTTAATACTTGCATCCTTATTATTAATATTTTGATTTAAAAAATGGTAATACTGATAAATTAAATGACTTGTAAACTAAATAAACCTTAATTAGATTTTCCAAGCCGATACAAATCGCTGTAGCAATTGCTGCTCCTACACTACCATATACATGAATAAAGATAAAGTTCAATACTATATTGAGAATCGTCATAATCATTAACAGCCTGCTTAAATCTTTTTCTTTTCCTCCCATCATAAGTACACCACCAACACAGCCTGTCGCTATGTTTACAGCTTGTCCACCTAACAAAATTATTAATATCCTATGCGCTTCAGAAAAACCATCTCCCCAAATAGACAAAAGCCATTCTCCAAACAAGTATCCAAAAACAAACACTAACAATGCTATTATGAATAAACCAATATTTACCTGTCTAATAAGCTTCTCAAGCTCTGGAAGCTTATATTGATCTAAATAAGAAGCAATTTTTGGGAAGATGATTGAGTTACTAGCTATTAAAAAAAAATTTGATAAAAGAGCTACCTTCGATGCCACACTATATATCCCCACTTGAGACAGGTCTTCTATCATCACTCCAAGCATAATAACATCAATATTTGATGCCATTATAGTCATAGAGCTCACTAAAAGAAATGGAAAAGAGCTCCTCAAGACCTCCTTTACCTTTAAATCTTTAGCCAATAGGTAATTCTTTTCTCTAAAGATTCTTTTTTGAATAAATACACTATAACCTAAAGCAATAACGAATGTAAACAAGTAAGAATAGAAAAATATCTCAGCTACAACCGCTACGGTCAAGTTATTTGATAAAAAATAAACAAATAAGACTAATAGAAACAGACGCAAAATCAAGGGCAGCGACTCTTGGAACAAATTTGCTTGCCATGTTTTACGAATTCCTTTCAAAAATGCTGTAATTGGGGATGTTAATAGTGCTCGAAAAACTAAACAAGCTAACAAGACACTAAGTGGATAGTAAATACGTTCATCTTGAATAAAGTAATTCTGGAAACTAGTGTTTATAGTTAAAATAAATAACAAAAATATTGAAACCGAGAATAAACTAACAATTTGAAATACCTTGACAATATAATGCTTAATATATTCAACATTATCACGTTCTAGATGAATCGCTACATTTTTCATTAAATACTCACTAGTGCCAAAAATTGCTAGTATGTAAGCAACCAAAGTAATTTTTTCAACAAATGAAAATACCCCAACTCCCTCAGGCCCTAACTCTTGCCCCAGTATAACACTAATAATTAAACCAACAATTAATGTTAAAACCTTTATACCTAAAGTTGAAACACCTTTAACAATCACTTCCACTAAGTCTGATGACAAGCCTCTAGCCCACTTCATAACTTCAGTTAATATAAAATTCCGTATACCACTTTATAAACTCTTTGACCCCTTCTTTCAACGGTGTTGATGGACTATACCCCGTATTATTCTTTAATTTAGCTGTATCTGCATAAGTAACCTTAACATCACCAGCTTGCATTTCCATATACATCTTTTTAGCCTCTACCCCCAACGTCTCTTCCATATTTGTAATAAAGTCCATTAACTTAATAGGTGTGGAATTCCCTATATTATAAACTTCCGCTTTGGACTCATTTGTCGGAATTTTTTCAAGGCTACCAATGATACCTATTACAACATCATCTATATAAGTAAAGTCACGCTGCATTTCACCATGGTTAAATACTTTGATCTCACGACCATTAACCATTGCATCTGCAAATAACATTGGAGCCATATCTGGTCTTCCCCAAGGACCATATACTGTAAAAAACCTTAACCCAGAAGTTGGTACATTATATAGATGACTATAAGTATATGCCATTAATTCATTACTCTTTTTAGTAGCAGCATATAGGCTTACAGGATTATCTACTCGATCCTCTTCACTAAATGGTATTTTATCATTAGCACCATATACCGAAGAGCTAGATGCATATACAAAATGCTTAATGTTATTATGTCGACAGCACTCTAAAATATTCACAAAGCCAACTATATTTGATTGAACGTATGCATGTGGATTATCCAAAGAATAACGTACCCCAGCTTGAGCAGCCAAATTAACCACATAGTCAAACTCTTCTTTTACAAATAAATTTTCGAGAGCTTGTAAATCGACTAAATCTAACTTTTGAAATTGATAGTTACTATGTTTAGAGCTTTTCACTAAACCTCTGCTCTCAATTGAAACTTTATCAATACCACTTTTTGCTAATCTTGCATATTTAAGATTCACATCATAATAGTCATTGATATTATCAATACCTACAACTCTATACCCTTCACCTACTAACGCTTCAACTAAATGAAAACCTATAAAACCTGCAGCTCCCGTAACTAATACACTACTACCTTTCATCTATTATTATATACGTCTAAAATGCACTTTGATATACCGAACTTATACCATCACATAAATCAATTGAATACTCCCATCCAAGACTCTTCAATTTATCTACATTCATCAATTTTCTTGGAGTACCGTCAGGCTTAGAAGCATCCCAAACCAACTCGCCCTCAAATCCTACAGTTTCTTTTATAGTCTCTGCAAGCTCTTTGATAGTCACATCCGTACCTGTACCAATATTTACCAATCCTTCCTCATTGTAGTTTTGCATGAGGAAGAAACAAGCATCAGCCAAATCATCTGCATGTAAGAATTCACGCATTGGTGTACCTGTTCCCCAACAAACTACTTCACTATCTCCATTAACTTTTGCTTCATGGAATTTACGCAACAAAGCAGGTAATACGTGTGAGTTGTTCAAGTCATAATTATCATTTGGTCCATACAAGTTTGTTGGCATGACCGATATAAAATTACAACCATATTGTGAACGGTAAGCATCACACATCTTGATCCCTGCAATTTTAGCTATCGCATAAGGCTCATTTGTTGGTTCCAACTCACCTGTTAACAAATAATCCTCTTGTAGAGGCTGAGGAGCCATTTTAGGATAAATACAAGATGAGCCTAAGAACATTAATTTCTTTACACCATGTACATAACTCTGATGAATCACATTGTTTTGGATCATCAAGTTATCATACAAGAATTCTCCTCTATAAGTATTATTTGCATGAATTCCTCCAACTTTTGCAGCCGCAAGAAATACATACTCTGGTTTCTCTGACTCAAAAAAGTTTGCAACTTCCTCTTGATTTCTTAGATCAAGCTCTTTTGAAGTCCTAACAAGGATATTACGGCAACCATTCTTTTCTAGTCTTCGAAGAATGGCAGAACCTACCATTCCTCGATGACCAGCAATATATATTTTACTGTCTTTATTCATTTTTTATTCGTAATAGTTCAAGATATCATGTCCACCATCTTTTAGGTATTGATCCTTTTGGAATAATCTCAAATCCGACTGTACCATATCTTTCACTAAAGCTGGTAAATCATATTCCAATTCCCAACCTAGTTTTTGTTGAGACTTTGTAGGATCACCAATTAAAAGATCTACTTCCGTAGGACGGAAATAGCGTGGATCAATCTTCAAGATGACTTGACCTTCTTTAACTTTAAATTCCGAATTTGAACAGGACTTAACTTTTGCAATTTCTTCAACTCCTTCACCTTCGAATTCTAATTCTATACCCAATTCTGTAAATGCCATTCTCACAAAATCACGAATTGTAGTTGTGATACCAGTTGCTATCACAAAATCTTCAGGCTTCTCTTGCTGAAGAATTAACCACATTGCTTTTACATAATCTTTAGCATGACCCCAATCACGTTTCGAATTCAAGTTTCCTAGGTAGAATGTTTCTTGTAGTCCTAAAGCGATTCTAGCCGCTGCACGTGTAATCTTTCGTGTTACAAAAGTTTCTCCACGTAATGGTGACTCATGGTTAAATAAAATACCATTACATGCATACATATCATACGCTTCTCTGTAGTTCACTGTAATCCAGTAACCATACATTTTAGCCACAGCATAAGGTGAACGAGGGTAGAAAGGGGTTGTCTCTTTTTGAGGCACTTCTTGTACTAAACCATAAAGTTCTGAAGTAGACGCTTGATAAATTCTAGTCTTTTCAGTTAATCCTAACAAGCGAACTGCTTCCAAGATTCTTAGTGTACCCAAACCGTCTACATTACCTACATATTCAGGAGTGTCAAAACTTACACGAACATGAGACATAGCTCCTAAATTATAAATTTCATCAGGCTGAACTTCTTGAATAATTCTAGTTAAGTTCATTGAGTCTGTCAAGTCACCATAATGTAACTTTAGACGAACATCTTTTTCATGAGGGTCTTGATATAGATGATCAATTCTATCGGTATTAAATAAAGACGCTCTTCTTTTAATACCATGAACTTCATAACCTTTTTCTAGAAGTAGTTCAGCCAAGTACGCGCCGTCTTGACCTGTAATCCCTGTAATAAGTGCCTTTTTCATATATCTAAAAATTTGTTCGTCTTATTTCCCAATATTAAAAACCTTGAATCCAATCTCACTTAACTCTTCTTTTCGAAGAATATTGCGTCCATCAAAAACATTTGCTGGTTTAAGCATTGCATCATAGATTTTCGACCAATCATAATTGATAAACTCATCCCACTCTGTCAAAACAGCAATAGCATGTGCTTTTTCTACTGCCTCATAAGGTGATGATACTACTTTTACCCTAGCCCTGATTTCTTCTGAAGAGTGTGTATTTAAGTACTCTAAATCTGCATAGATTTGCTCTTTAGATACTTTCGGATCATACACAATAATATCTGCTTGCTCATCGAGTAAGTAATCGGCTACATAAATAGCTGCTGATTCACGAGTATCATTGGTATCTTTCTTAAATGCCCAACCGAAGAAAGCTATATTCTTCCCGTTTACTGTATTGTAAGATTCTTTGATGATCTTATCTGCGAAACGACGTTTTTGGTAATCATTTAGAATGATTACTTGCTCCCAATAGTCTGCGACTTCTTGTAAGCCAAAAGATTTAGCAATATAAACAAGGTTCAAAATGTCTTTTTGGAAACATGATCCTCCAAATCCCACAGAAGATTTTAAGAATTTAGCACCGATACGTGAATCCATACCGATTGCCTTCGCTACTTCATCTACATCTGCCTCAGTCACTTCACACAAAGCTGACATCGCATTGATTGAAGAGATACGCTGTGCCAAAAAGGCATTAGCTGTTAATTTTGAAAGCTCAGAAGACCAAACATTTGTTTGTAGAATTCGTTCTTTTGGAACCCAGTTCGCATAAACTTCAGTTAATGCATTCTTTGCTGCTTGGCCTGTTTCAGTGTTATCCCCACCAATCAAAACACGATCAGGGCTTAACAAATCTTCAACCGCTGTTCCTTCTGCTAAAAACTCTGGGTTAGAAAGAATTTCAAAGTTCACTCCATTTCCAGTATTTTCTAGGATGCTCTTCAAAGCCTCTGCAGTACGTACAGGAAGTGTAGATTTTTCTATAACGATTTTATCTTCCTTCGCTACTTCTGCAATTTTACGCGCACATAGCTCAATGTATTTCAAATCCGCAGCTTGACCTTTACCCTTACCATAAGTTTTGGTAGGGGTGTTTACTGAGATAAAAATCAAATCGGCTTCCTCAATCCCTTTTTCAATATCTGTCGTGAAGAATAAGTTACGATCACGAGTTTCTGCAACTATTTCCTTAAGGCCTGGCTCATAAATTGGCAGTTGATCCAGATCATCACCATTCCATGCTGCAATACGCTCTTCATTAATATCTACTATATTTACTTTAATATGTGGACACTTTAATGCGATCACAGCCATTGTTGGACCACCTACATAGCCTGCTCCAATACAACAAATATTCTTTACTCCTTTCATTGAAATTTACTTCTTAGTCGGAAATTCAGTTGCAATTATTTATAAAAAGAGGTTTCGATCTAAAGTGCACCTCAAAAGTTCAAATAATTCCGTCAAATTAAAAATCAGCCACAAAAGAACACATTTTCACTCATAAACACAATCACTTCCCTAATTATTAACATAATGATTGTCTAGAATATGTATAATCCAATAAAGTTTTATTAACGCCATAACTCTCACTCCCTTCTAGAAGGCAATTTGAAGTTTAAAAAACTCAAGTACAAAAACTTACAACGTTCATCAGACATGAAAATCAATGGCGCTTTTAAAATAACTTTATACACTTTATCATTTAACGAACACTGCAAATATTAGAATAATCACATTATCAACTGATATAATCCTAACTTAAAAAAGATTACCCTCTTTTATCAACAAAATCTTGTAGACCATACTTCATTAACGGTCTACCCTTCTAAACTTGCACTAAAGACAAACGAAACAGATACATCAACAAAAAGTTTGCAACTCGAACTAATACTATACTAAAACCCAATTTCATGACACGTTCAGATAAATGTGGAGGATAGTTTCAGATTATGGATTGAGGGATTAGAAATTAGTACTTAATTGTTTAGTTGTTAAGGGTTGGAGAATAACAGCTCCCCTTTCTCAAATATTTTAACTGAACAGGACATCATTACACCTTAACAAGTAACCTCTGATCACCATCTTATCTCCCAAAAACTCATTTATCAGCCTACCTGCTTTTTTCAGAAAGTAAGTCACAAAAAAGGCATCCCTTTGGGATGCCTTTTCATTTATATTCTAAACTCAGAGTATTCATTATACACTTCCTCACGACGAATTCGCTCTGATGCTAAAGGTTTCCTACTTACCAATATTAAACACCTTAAAACCAAGTCCTTCTAATTGGTCTTTCTTTAAAATATTTCTACCATCAAAAACATTAGCAGGCTTAAGCATTTCGTCATAAATTTTTTCCCAATCATAAGTAACGAACTCATCCCACTCAGTAAGCACTGCTACCGCATGTGCTTTTTCAACTGCTTCATAAGGAGAAGATACTACTTTTACTCTAGACCTGATCTCTTCTGCAGAATGTGTATTCAAATATTCTAAGTCTGCATAGATTTGCTCTGTTGATACTTTTGGATCATAAACAACAATATCAGCTTGCTCATCAAGTAAATAATCTGCTACATAGATAGCTGCAGACTCACGTGTATCATTTGTATCCTTTTTGAATGCCCATCCGAAGAATGCTATTCTTTTCCCATTTACAGTATTATAAGATTCTCTGATAATCTTATCTGCAAAACGACGCTTTTGGTAATCATTCAAAATAATCACTTGCTCCCAATAGTCTGCAACCTCCTGCAAACCATAAGATTTAGCAATGTACACAAGATTTAAGATATCTTTTTGGAAACATGAGCCTCCAAAACCTACAGATGATTTCAAGAACTTAGCTCCAATACGCGTATCCATACCGATAGCTTTAGCTACTTCATCTACATCAGCTTCTGTTTCTTCACAAAGTGCTGACATCGCATTGATTGAAGAAATACGTTGTGCAAGAAATGCGTTAGCTGTAAGTTTTGAAAGTTCAGAAGACCAAACATTCGTTTGTAAAATTCTGTCCTTTGGAACCCAACTTCCATATACAGAAGTCAAGGCATCCTTCGCTTCTTGACCAGTCACGGTATTATCACCTCCGATCAAAACTCGATCTGGAGCTAAAAGATCTTCCACAGCAGTTCCTTCTGCTAAAAACTCAGGATTTGATAAGATTTCGAATTTCACACCATTACCTGTATTCTCTAAGATGCTTTTTAAGGCTTCTGCAGTACGAACAGGAAGTGTAGATTTCTCTACAACAATTTTGTCATCTTTTGCTACTTCTGCAATCTGACGAGCACAAAGCTCAATATATTTCAAGTCTGCTGCCTGACCCTTTCCTTTTCCGTATGTCTTTGTAGGTGTATTTACAGAAATAAAGATCATATCAGCATCATCAATACCTTTGCTAATATCAGTCGAGAAGAATAGATTTTTATTACGAGTTTCAGCTACTATCTCTTTTAAGCCAGGCTCATAAATAGGTAATTTATCTAGATCATCACCATTCCAAGCTGCAATACGATCAGCATTGATATCTACAATGTTTACTTTAATTTGTGGATTTTTTAATGCGATTACGGCCATTGTCGGTCCTCCAACATAGCCAGCTCCAATACAGCAGATATTCTTGATTTCTTTCATCGACTTCGGATATTTTGGGACACTTTTAGTTAGTCACTACTATTCAATATGATTGATTTTGTGGGATTTGAATTAACTGTTATAAACAGTGTCCTCAGTTCAAATAATTTAATTTTTTGATAAAAATCAGTCGCAAATGAACATAATTTCTCTGATCATATCAAAGATTACTCCGAATATTAACATCAAGTTAATTACATGAATTGAATGAAAGTATAAGAAAATGCTTATAGACAGTAAAAAAACAGCATATAAAAAAGTACCTATTCCAAAATGAATCGGAATAGGTACTTTACTTTTCTAATAATAGAATCTATGCTACAAACAGAAATTTTCATCTGCCAAAGGTGAATCTGCATCAACAGGGTACTTTACTGTTGGTATAGGATTATTATCTGTATCTAACTCTACACCAATGACATGATCAAAAAGCTGATACTCAAATAATACTTCATCTTCAAGTTCTAACATTAAATCTGAATTGAAGAAATTAGTCAACGTACATAATCCAATATTATCCATATCAGATACATACTTATTGATAGTTATATCAACTATTGAATTATTCGTCCAAAGATTGGAAGATAAGGAATCAGTATAGGAAGCAAAGAAGTTCTCCTCAAAATCTGCTGAAACATTGATCAGATCCATTGTAAAAGAGCCTGACTCGATTTCTGTAAAGCTTTTTACTGAAAGTGTCGTATAAGAATCTAAATCTGCTTGCTTAGAAAGAATACGAACATGCCCCTGTTTCAACTTTGCGAATAGATCAATAATTCCACCATTAATATCAATGTTTTTCGGACTAATATCAACTTTGTAAACCGACTCTAAAACATCAAAACCACTCAATTCTTTTAAGTCTTCTGAATTTGAAATTGTAATATTCAGACCATCATGACTTGAGCTCAAAGCTGAAAATCCACTAAAAGTAGTTAGTGATGGTAAATCAATATAGATATCTCCACTAATTTCATTTAAAGCATTGAAAACATCTAGATTGTCTAACTTTCCAATGTTCTCATCTGTCTCAATATTTTGAAGTTTCAATCCACCATTAAGAGAAGTAAGTGAGGTAAAGTCCATCTTTTCCAACGCTAAAATTTGCTCTAAAACAAGCTCTCCATCAATACTTTCAAGGGCTGGAACTTTAAACTCTACAAGGTTATTAAGCTGTTTCACTTGCAAATCGCCTCCCAAAGATTTCAGCATCGGGAACTCATAATTCAAACTTTCTTCTGATGATAACGAATTGTTGTTCAGCCTAATTTTTAGCCCTTTACCGATTGTTTCCAACGCATTCATTCCTATCAAACTCAAGTTTGGATTATCTACCCATTCCAATTCGCCCTCAATAGTTGTTACTTTTGCGATTGAGAAACCTGATAGTTCTGAATTATTTTTCAACATTAAATCTCCTTCTATTTTTACAAGAAGATCAACAGCTAAAGAACTAATATCTGTAGATTTCAATGAGATGTCGCCACTAACTACAGACAAAGAAGAGAAGTCAAATTGGTCTAAACCATATGTTTCTGATAGCTCAAACGTTCCTCCTACTAGTGTAAGTTTAGGCGTTGTAAGACCTAAAAGATTACTCGTTTTATAAATTTTGAAATCATCTCCGATCATCAATAATGATGGAAAATCATAAACAGCAGTAGCAGCATTTAAATTATCAGAATCCAAGTCTTCATTTCCTCTTAACTCAAATTCTTCTTCAATAATTACAAGTTGCTCTAAAGTAATCTCAGATATTGAAGGGTTGTCTAACAACTTGAATCCGCCTGCAACAGCTAATAATGAATCGAGTTCAACTGAGTTTAGGCTTATATTATTTTCAAATAGTAAATCTCCTCCTAAGGTTCTCAATCTATTTAATGAAAAAGTAGATACATTTGTATTTTTTAGAACAATGTCACCGCTGATTGCCTGTATATTTTTAAGTTTTTCTAAGTCATTTTCTGACCTAACAAAAACACTCCCCATCACAACAACATTATGCTCAATTAAACTATCGTAATCAGCATCGGTAGAGATACTTCCCCAATAAATCTTATTCCTATGTACTTCAAGTTCATTATTTAATGAATCTAGATCTAAATTTAATGAATCTAAATCTGACGACAGAGAGTCAAAATCCTCTGTAAGCAACAAATGCTTATCTAGCAAATCAATCAACTCATTTGACACAGAATCTAATTCATGAGCAACACTTCCCAATTCTTCTTCTAACTCTTCATTTTTAGCTATAACATCAATTAGTTGATATCTAAGGTTCTGAATGGTCTCTTGGAAATTTTTAATTTCTTGCTCTTGAGCAGCCTCATATGCACTTAATTGCTCTTTAAGTTTTTCTAGCTCATCATTTAATCGATCTACTTCTCCCTGCATACACGCAGAAAAAGAGAAGCACATTATAAACAGCAAAAAAAATCGTTTCATCGATAAAGTTTTAAAAATACAAAAGTAATTCTCTTGGGTATGGATGATTATAAATTATATAACCTTAACCTTAATTATCAAAGTAATATAACTTCTTCTTGAAAACCTACACAAGACTAATATTCTTACTTTTGCACTTTAAACTAGATCAACGATTAGCTATAATTAAGCCATTTTCTCTCTAGAAAAACGCACCTCTTTACGATAAGCAGATGGTGTTTGCCCCATTTTTTCCTTAAAAAGCTTATTAAAGGTGGCTTTAGAATGAAAACCCGATTGATACGCCAGAATTTCTAATTTTATATGATCATTTTCTTTTTCTTTTAGCTGTCGAATTGCCTCATCTAGCCTAAAATTATTGATAACATCATAGAATTTCTTCTTATAAGTTTGCTGAAAAAGTGTTGACATTCGGTTTCTAGAAATCCCTAACTCATCTACCAAATCTTGTAAGCCCAACTTTGTATTTAGATAAGCTTTCTCTGTTTCTATATATTTTTTCAGTTTCTCTTTTTCCTCTTCACTAAATACTTCCTCCTTTTCTTCAATATGTAGAATAGGTCTTTCTACATTGATAACTTCTGCAATTGGCATTACAGCTATGGGTTTAGATACCACTTTAAGTTGCTTATTTTTGAATATCTCAGGATTTGATATACACTTATATGTGAGTATATAAATCATGATCATAGCCGGAATAAGTCTATAATTCGTTTGCGGAGTAAGAAAACCGAAACCCAACCCATTTATTGTTAATATCTTAACTGCAGCAACAAGCAATACAAGTAGAGAAACAAGTAATAAATTATTCAACCATGTTTGGATACTCTGACTGTGTTGATCTGACTGATCTACCTTCCCTATCTTATTCAATAGTTTATACGTTTTCCATGAATAAAATATCCCTTGAAAACCTAGTAACCAATAAAGTACAGCGTTTGAAATTTGTACGATGTTATACGTCCACTCTGGGTACGTCCAATTCGTCAATTTCAACCATACTGATGTAATGATCACAAAAAATGGTAAACCTAAAAACACAAATAAAAAGTAAGGAATATAGTGTTTAAAGTCTTTGTTTCTGAAATTCTTAGCTTTTCCTAAAGAGATTTTAGTGTAGATATAAACACTAGGAAAAAAAGTAGTACTGATCACAAAACTAAAGCGAACTAAGTACTCATAGTATTTCTCACTCTTAAGTGGAGTATAACCAAAAACTAAACAATTGACTGCACAGACGAGCATCATGATCGCAAGTAATCGATTGGTTGTCCGCTTTTCTTTGGTCACAAAGAAAAACATCAATAGAATAATTGCTTGCAGTCCTCCGGTAAGTAGAAATATATTAGTAAAATTCATCTAATATTTGGTTAGTATGTGAATTTGGCTCAATTACAAACCTTGGTTAGTTGCCTGTAATTTTTTATAATTTTCATTAATTGTTTTACAAAAGCAGCAGAATCCGATGACTTTACAAAACTTGCCGTACTAATGAGTTTTAATTTATCTAAATAACCTTTTAAGATTTACTTATATTTTTAAATACGCAGTTTTAGACTGACACAAAAAAAAGAGCACTAAAAGCGCTCTTTTTTCCTTTGTATTCACGTTTTACCTATCCATCTTATTCGACTCAAAATCTATTCATTACCCTTTGTTTTTGTTTAAAATATATAGAGTTCAAAAACATTTTATGCCTCCTAGTGACTAGAGTATGAAAGCCTTTCAGTTAGCTAAAATAGAATAAGTGTACTACAATAATTAACTAAACTACTTCACGACAATCCGTTTCACACCAATCAACTCCGTTGATGTACTAATTCTTATCAGGTAAACTCCTGCGGGTAATCCTGCTACTTGATATATTACTTCTTGGTTATTTCCATCATTTAATACCTGTTCATAGGTTTTCATCACGTCTCCTTCCAAATTGATAACTTCTATCAACGCTTTTCCGCGAGCTTCAGTCTCAAAACTTAACTGTACTTCATCGACTATTGGATTTGGATAAACTGATAAATTCACTGTGTTATATGTATTTGTATAGCTTTCTTCCGAATAAACATAAACGACAACATAAATGTATGTGAAGCCATTTTCTTTACCGTCATCTGCCAAAATATATACAATCCCGACCCCTTCTGATTTCGGAATAATCACTAAATCCTCTTGACCGTAAGCAACATCTATGATATCTGGAGTGTCATTCACTGCTCCGTACTGAAGCGTATCCCCGTCTTGATCTTCAAAAACTTCAGCTACGGTGATTGTATAACCAATAGGTTGTTCCAAAAGTAAATTCACAGCCCAAGGTTCTGCCGACTGCGGTGTTCTGTTTACATCTTCAACATATACAGAAAATGGGTGTATAACATAATTTCCATGTTCATCTATTACCTTAAGCTCAACTTCTTGTGCCCCTTGATCATCATGGCTTGGAGATAAACGAACTTGAGCCTGATTACTCTCAACTTTTTCCACGGTCGCAAAAGAAGAATCAGAAACTATTTCAAAACTTATATGGTCATCCTCTGGGTCTATCGCTAATAAATTCACAATCTTGCTCTCTCCTTCTGCTACTTTTACCGCTTCACCATATTGGTCTGGGGAATAAGTGACTTGAGGAGATGCATTTGCCGTTATTTCATAGTTTACCTTTGCTTTTGATTTTACTGGATCATTAGTCGAAATAGATACATAACCCACATTTAAGCCTTGAGCTAAATTATTTCCCAATACTATTGAATTAACTTCCTGACTGGCACCCGCATCAATTACCCCTTCTACAGCATCTAACTCTATCCAATTGGCTTGAAAAGAAAGTGCTCTCACCTTCCAAACATATCGTTCTACCTCATCATAAATCGTATTATCGGGATCTCCTGAAAACCATCCGCCATTTTGATCTATTTGGTGTTCAATAGACGGTAGGAAAAAGTTTCTTTTATAAATATTCTCATCATCAATAAGATCATAAGCCGCCTCTCCAAATTCGGGATGTGACATGACGATATAGAAATCTTCTCCTCCTTGAATATTTACTGCTCTATCAAATTCTAACAACATCCAATTACTTGAACCTAATTGTGCTGTTGATAAAAAGTCTTGTTCAAACAGTTGATTTCCTCCATCGGGCCAATTACTCGAACCATCATACACCTCTACCCGCACATAATCTTGGAACAGATAATCTACCATCATTCTGAGATGTGTAATTGTAAAACCTTCTGCAGGAGCAGTCATACGAACAGCTGTCCGAATCGGTGTGTTTGTTCTATTTCCTCTAGTTGCAGCTGCCTTTTCAGAAATATCATAATGGATGGAATCGAAAGTTGTAGCACTTTTAGCCACCACTTCTTCTTGTGTCAAACCAAAAGCGGACATAACTGTGTTTGCCGCTGTTGAGCTTGTAAATTCATAACCAGCCTTCGCAGTATAAATCAATGGTGCATTACCTGTATTTTTCAACATGAAAGCATGAGATAAAGTATCTACCACATTCATGTTTTTTACAAGGTCAGTACTTTCCAATTCAAATACTGGAGGTAATACCGAATTCGCTACTACCTTGATCGTAGTTCTATTTAAATCTTGATCATAAAGCACTAACTCAGAGTCATAAGTTTTAACCTCTTCTGCCTCAAATACCAAAGTCAATACAATACTTTCTCCAGCTTCTAAAACTACATTTGAAATCAATTCTCCATCCGATTTAAAGTAAAGCTCTTTGCCATCTAGCTTTAACTTAACTTCTGGAAAGTCAGGTAAACTCATCCTTTCAATCACTAGTTCTTTTGTTCCAACATTCGAAATTGAGAAGTCCTGCGAATACTCACGAATATCATCTTCTACATAGAATACATTTCCATAATCAAGCGTATCTCTAGAAACTGTATAATCCAATACGCCTTCTACGGTGTAACTGATAGGAATTCTAATTTCGGGAGTTGAATAACTATTTGAAATTACAACCAAAGTATCCACATAAATCCCTTCCTCAAGTCTATCAGAAGTCATGGTAAGTTCATGCGTTTTACTTCCTTCTCCTTGTATCGTTACACTTACTTTTGGTTGAAAAATGATTGCTTGATAATCCTCAAACCTTGTATTATAGACATCAGGGTAGTCATGCCCTGCACGACCAATATCTACAAAGGTTTTTCCTTCCAAATCTTTCAGGCCATACCAAATCTCAC
Source organism: Sediminitomix flava (assembly GCF_003149185.1). NCBI lineage: Bacteria > Pseudomonadati > Bacteroidota > Cytophagia > Cytophagales > Flammeovirgaceae > Sediminitomix > Sediminitomix flava. The sequence goes on from NZ_QGDO01000004.1 coordinate 261,983, forward strand.
CATTGAAATTATCGACTTCTTTATACTGAAATTTTACTAAACCATCAGCTTGCAAAATGACCTCAAAAGTCGCATATCCAGGATTTCCCCATAGGCTCGAAACAACTCTCTTGTATTCTACGATGACACGATTTTCTTCAACTGACATATATATTCCTGAGCTATCTTCAGCCGAATTGAGTGTCCATGCAGCTCGCATTGGAGCCATTACCCCAGAAATCCCGTCATCGGGCAAATGTGGGCCATACTGTGGGTCTGAACTTATTTGAGGCTCTTTAGATGTGATGTAACCATTCTCACACACCCAAATAGAATCAAAAGTTTCACCATAAAAAGTATATGAAAACGGTAATTCTACAGCTACAAAACCATCTGTTGGCACATAGATTTTATTTTCTTCTTCAGCAATATCAATCCATTCATAACGAACCTGAGCATCGTAATGAGAATCACGATAAGTATAGCCGTTTACCTCTCCATCATTGGTATTTAGCTTCATGATAGAAGTTGGCTCAATCGTATAGTTCAAGTCTGTATCTATGGTATTTGCAATCGTAAGTGTTGCTACATCTGTCTCCAATGTTTTTAGGCTAAAAATCAGATCAGACAATTCTGCTGTCGGTTCAGGAGACAAGAATGAACTGCTATTAATTTCAATCGACTGCTGCCCTATACCTTCCGAGGTCACAAGCCATTGTTCGCTTACCTCTTCTTTTGTTGTTGGTGAATATGTAAGTAAAATTTGCTTTCGTTCACCTGCTGCTACCGTGAAAGGCACTTCTTGATTTATCGTGAAAATACTGCTTCCTTCAAATAGTTGAGAAACCGTCATAGGTGCTGTACCAATATTCTCAATGAAGAAACTTGCCGTATCGGACAAACCGACCATTACAGGCTCAAAGTTTAATTCACCTTTTGCTAATTCTAACTGTGCATAACCATTTACTTGCAACTCAATATCTACTTTCTCATAACCATCAGCTGTATTTGTATTCATAAAGACCATATCATGATGAGTACCATCAGTAAGTCCTGCCATTTCAGGGTCTAGTTCTACAGTTATAGTCTTTGTTTCTGAAGGCTTTAGACTAAAATTTTTCTCGGATACTGCAGAGACAAAGTTAGCCCCATGTTCTCGTACAAAACGATAAGACGTATTGGCTTTTACTATCCGCCCTGCATCCCTTTTTTGAAGCGTATAACCTACTGTTCCTTCCAAATTTTGGAAACCCACCAACGCATTATCAGCTATAGAATTTGCATCAATATTTTCATATCTAAACTCTATGGCTCCATCTTGAAATAAAACTAACTGTGCTGTAAGTCGCCCTTCTTCCTCATCTTTCAAATTAGACTTTACATTGTCATATTGTACAATAAAACGGTCACCAAGATCGGCATAAAGTAAATCTGATTCACTTGGGATTTTCCAAAATACATCGTCAACAATAATCATTTCATTTCCCATCACGGCAAACGTACCTAACAGACCTTCTTCTGATGGAAATTCATTTAATGTTCTGTAAGCTGATACAGAACCCAACCAAGGGCTAATTCGGGCAGGCAACCACACCAAACCATCGGCAAATAGTGTGATGTTCTCAAATTCTTCATTGAAAAATGGAAACTTGAATCCTAAGGATACTTCAGTTGCATAAGCGTTTAAAACATCATCTCTTACTGAAATCCCGAAAGTAGAAATATCTTCAAAATCACTCGCATTTGCATGGTCTTCTAGATAAACAGAGTTTCCATGTTTTTCATCAAAAGCTAAAGGTATTTGAATGTCGAGTACTTGATCACTCGTATTTTCTACTTCAAAAGAAACCTCCACTTTTTCTCCAACTCTCGTTTCTGCTGTCAGTGTTTTAGCTGAAAATTGAGCTACAGCAGGTTCTTTTACTGTCCCATAAAAGTTAATTTCTAGATCACCAATATTAGATTTTATAACTGTTTCCTCTGAAAATACCCCCATTGTAGTTGGAGTAACTCGAACAGCTAATTCTCCTTCAAAATTAGGCTCAATAATCAAGGTATCAGCTCCTGTATATTCAATTTCTGGGTTATCTAATTCGATTCCTGTAATTTCTAAATTGGCAAAACCTGTATTTTTAATTTTAAATTTCACATCTTTTGCTGCCCCTGCATAAGTCACTCCTAAAGACAAATCTCGTTCATAATCTGCAATAGCTTTTTGCCCTAAAATGTTCATATCAACAGCTACTGTTCCTATCGGGTAATTCGTATCATTTGTATAAATTACAGCAGCAGTTTCATGCTTTCCTTCTGTCAAATGGCTACCATCTATCACTAATCTCACTTGCTCTTCTGTTCCTCCAGCTACTTGCCCACTGATTGGGTCAAAATACACATGAGCAGGATCTTCACCCGCACTAAATAATCGAACTTTAGGAATCGCATATCCGCCGTAAGGAAGCTCAACTGAAGCAGTTTGAAAACTACGTCCTTCATCATGACTTATGAAATAATCCCAACCAGGAAACTGTGGTGAATAATCTACTGCTTGATACGTAAGTGGTGCTTTAGGATGATATATCTTGACCCAAATAATATCTCCTCCAGAAGTTTCTATTGCACGAGAAAATGGAACTCTATTCCAAGTCCAAAAGCCTAAACTTTCTTCTCGAGGGTAAAAAGTTTGTGCATGAAGTACCTCCATTTCTTCAAAAACCGTCTGTCCTCCTTTACAAATTTCAATGACGAAAGGGTCTTTCATACCTTCTTCTAGCCACCATAAGGCTTCCATATGCGTAAGAGGCAATCGATAATCTAGCGGAATTTCATAACGTACCGCAGAAACATAGCCCATGTTTGCTGAGGGTTCTGTAAACCCAAAGTCAAAAGAATTGTCATTGAATTCATGCTGAAGCCCTGCAATGTATCTAGTTCTATCGGTCAATGTATCTGTTCGGATTTCTTCGTCATAAAATGACTTCACTTCAAACGTTCCATCTCCAGTATTTGAAGACATTACAGAAGCAAAACCCATCTGTCCATTTACATCATATACTCCGCCAAAGTTAAGACGTGCACGTCCATCAGATAGCATTTGAATTTTTGGTCCAGTCTTAAATAATGAACTCAAAGAAGAAATAGAACCTTCTTCGCTTTCATCTTCTTCATTGAAAATTGGCCCATTATTTTCTACAAATCCTTCCCATAATAATGGAGACTCACCATCATTTCTCAAGTGAACATATTCTTCTACAACTTTCTCTTCGGTGACATCAATTTCTACACTTATATTTTTAGGTGAGAATGAAAAAAGAGGTTCATCTAATGTTTGTTTAGAGGTATAAGCTACCTCATTCGTATTTCCCCAACGGTCTACAGCTTGCAAAGCAAAATAATATGAAGTCTGCTTACGTAAACCTTCAATATTTAATTGGGCTGTATCGCCCGCAGCTAAAGTATTTGGGATGATATAAGGTGAAAAATTTTCTAAGTAATCCTCAGTGATTTCCTCGGTACTTAACCACAAATAAAACAAGTAAGGACTTTCATCGTCTTCATCGGAAGGTACTGTCCATATCAAATCTAAAGCGGTATGTGTCAAGTTATCAACACGTAAATCTGTGATATTTTCTGGGGGTAATTTACCATCTGACTGAAGAGCTGCTCGTGCATTCAATATTCCGACTCCCATTTTACCATTATAGTAACTATGCATTTCTGCAGGAAAATCTGCTGCTCCTTGCATAATTCTAGCCTTCAGTTCGTCTGCTGTCGATATTTCATTTCCCAATTCACTCAATACAAGCCCTGCCACGCCCGATACATGCGGACAAGCCATTGAAGTACCTTGTAAGTAACCGTATTTATTGCCTGGAAATGTACTCAACACTTGCCCTATTTCACCAAAAGACATATCTCCTCCAGGTGCTGAAATGTTTGTCCATGTTCCGTGATTAGTATAAGATGTTGGTAAGTTTGTAGGCCCTACTGCATTTACTGATAGGCAACGCTGATCTGCTGCAGGATAAAAGACATCTTCCATACCGTTATTACCCGTTGTAAAAATCGGTAAACCTCCTACAATTGGTGAGTTCGGAAACTCATCTGTATTTCCTGCTTCCTCTACAAAATAGCGTAATGCATCTTGAACATCTTGCTCATACACTCCTGGAGAAGTGTACCCCCATGAACTTTGCGCGATAACGGCTCCATTATCTGCGGCATAAATATAAGCGGCTGCTGCTCCGTGACTAGAACCTGTTTCTTGGAAAATCTGACAAGACATCATTCGAATACCACTGCCTTCACTTCCATCTCCTCCTGCTACACCTGCTACTCCTACACCATTATTTGATACTGCAGCTACTGTACCTGCTACATGTGTACCATGTGTCACGGCTGTAACTTGTCCATTGGAATGAAAATTATAACCGTGTATATCATCTATATAGCCGTTTCCATCATCATCTACTCCTATTTCTCCATTCTTCTCGATTTCATTTACCCAAAGATTGGCTGCTAAATCTTCATGCGCTACATCAATTCCTCCATCAACAATAGCTATAATTACTTCGGGTGAACCTGTATTTATTTCCCAAGCAGCCTCCAAATCAATATCCGAATCTGCTGTTCCGACTCTTAATCCATCATTTTCATAATGCCATTGATCAACCAATAAAGGGTCATCAAAAAAAGTTGATGACAAAGAAGATTGCGTAGAAGCCGAAGCCATCCTCGCTGCTGATACATAAATAGGTTTAGTGTTTTCAAAAGTCCCCACTTTTTTATAAACAGGTTTTGCCAAAGTAACCCCATTTATACTATTGTAAGATTCTACAACTTCTCTAGGATCTTGAGTTGAACTAAATTGCACCTCATACCACAAATGTAAACCATGTTTTCGATGTCTTGCTTCATGTTTTTCTGAGAAAGGGAATACTCTTCTGAATATTGTAACATTGTGCTGTTCATTTACAGACTTTAACTCAACGGAACCCATACTCGACATTCTTGCAGAAGACGAAACTGAAGCTGTACTACTCATTGATAAATTTACAGCTTCAAATTCTTCCGTGAATTTCACACGAATTTTACCTGCTTCTATATCTGATAATTCTTGAGCTGTGCCCAAATTTATACTCAAGTATAGAAGAGCAATTATGCTATATATGACATTTCTAAAGTTCATCATTGAAAAAGTTATAGACCTCTTATACAAAAGAATTTTCAGTGTTACACACCTAGCAATTAGAGTGGTCTGTTATTGTGTAGTTTCGAATTGGTTTCTATGTATTATTTCACTTATCTCACCTTTAAAAATTGTATACCCATACAGCTTTATAGTAGAAATAAGTGCTCATTAGCTTCTTAAGGTTTCATGGAAATACCATCATTCTGTATCCCATATTAATTGCATAATACTTTAGCAAATAGCTTTAGACCAACTAAGTAGTACTTATACATCTTAGCAGTACTAAAAACACATGTAAACAACTGAATATAAAAGCCTTAATCCCTACATTTTTTTTGAATCAATCTGATTTAATCCTATGAAGTCAAATAGTATCATACTTTGAATAAGTATAAAACGTAACATTTCTTTATAAAAAGAGGGGACTAAAAGCCCCCTCATTTATTTTCATCACGTTTTACCAATTCAATTTTAAAAAGTTACAAGTCGACAAGACTTATATGAAAAACACTTTATTATTCTCAATTCTATTTCTTGATATGATTGATTGAACAGGTTAATAAACTACCCACTAAAAAACAGTGGGTAGCTTTCAGTTAAATGATATACTTAGTTACATGTATCGTCAGACAATACATCATCCATATTACCTCCGCCATAAATTGGGCTAGCAGTATCATCACTGCTATCAGTAAATTGATAACTAAAGGCCATATTTTTCATCCAATCTGAGAAATTCTCGAATGGAGTAACGTATGTCTTAAACGGACATAGACTTAATTCGCTTACTGTATCTACATATCTAATGATTGAGATATCTACAATGGCATTATATGTATATGGGTTATCATAGATATCCATGATCTTAGTGAATACTTCACTTTCTGTAAATACTACAGATGAGTTGAATGAGTCTACTGTGAAAGTACCATTCTCCAATTCTGTAAAATGGTTGATCGACAAAGATGATGAATAAGCAAAATCATTTCCATTTGAAATTTTCACTCTTACATGACCTTTTTTCAACACTGGTAAAACATCTAAAACACCTTGTGCAGCTAATTTACCGATATTAAGGTCAAACTTATTGAAGTTTTCAGCTTTAGCGAATCCGCTAATAGAAGCAATATCAGTAAAGCCCATCAAAGTTACATTATGAGAACCATCTGTTGATCCGCCAGGTAATCCAATACCAAAGTTAGGAGATACATTACCCAAACCGTTTCCTACACCTCCACCAGAATAAGTTACTGTTTCCAAAGCATTAAATGCATTGAAGTTATTTACAGATGGATAGTTCACATAGATATCCCCATCTACTGTTTTAAGGCTATTGAAGAAGCTAAAATCTGCTAGTACAGCCTCATTATCTGAAGTATTGTAGTCAAATACTAGTGCCCCTTTCAATGACTCTCCCCACTCAACATTTACACCAACAATATCTTCTAGCTCCATTGTTTTTTGGATACCTGATACTTCTGTTAACGCACTAAAGTCAACACTTTCCAATGAAGCATTTTCACGGAAGTATAGTCTACCTCCAATCATTTCCAACATTTCAGCATCAAAGTCTGCGACAAAACTATTCTGAACAAATAAGTCATTCGCAATGCTCTTTAGTTTAGGGAAATTAAATGTTCCTGCATTTTCATTTACAGGATTTGCTTGATCAAATTGGCTCAAGTCATTGTAGATTAATACGCCCTTCTCAGCAACTCCTAAGCTAGCAAATGAAAGCTCTGTTAAGCTCATATTATTCACAAGCTCAATATTTCCTGTAACACCCAAAAGCATAGGCAGAGATAGATTTTCCAACATAGAGTTACCCTCTACAAACAATCCACCTCCAACAGTTACCAAACCTTCAATACTAACTTCAGTAACGTCTGTGTACATCACTTCCAAATTGCCACTAACGACTTGAACATTGCTCAATTTAGCCAAGTCATCAGCTGAACGAACAACTACATTACCCATCACAACAAGATTGTCTTCTGTCAATTTAGCATATGCTTCATCTGTAGATAAACTACCCCAGAATATCGCATTTTCTTCAGACTCCAAACGTTGAGTTAACTCTGCTAATTTTGCAGAACTTTCTCCTTCCAAGTCCGCCATTTGTTGTTCAAGGCTAGCAATTGCTGCTGCAATAGCTGCTTCTTGACTCTCTTTTAATTTTTCTAGCTCACCTTGAAGATCAGTCAACTCTTGTTGTTGTTCTTCCAAGTCTAGTCTTAGTTGGTCTAGCTCATCGGTGTTACAAGCTACTAAAGACAATAAAGCAGCTCCGATAACATAATTCTTAAAGCGCATAATTGTATTGGTTTAAAATAAAAAAATGAAAAAAATATGAGATAGAGGGAAGAAAGAGTACTTGCTTCCCTCTTGTGTAAAATGCTTGATTTATTGCACGATAATTCGTTCCACTCCAATCAACTCATTGGCTGTACTGATACGGATCATGTAAACTCCTGCAGGTAAACCGTCTACATGGTATTCAATCTGCTGCTGATCTTCATCCTTCAATACTTGCTCATAAGTATTCATTGTGGTTCCATCCATGTTTATCACCTCAATCAAAGCCGTACCTCTCGCTTCTGTTTCAAAGCTCAATTGTACTTCATCAATCATTGGATTAGGATAAACGGATAGCTCTGCTGTGACACTTGCTTCTCCTAAGTCTTCTTGAGAATAAACATAGACGACCACGTAAGTGTAAGTGAAGCCATTTTCTCTACCATCGTCTGCGAGAATGTAAACCACACCTACTCCTTTTTGCTTTGGAATGATGACTAAGTCTTCAGAACCGTAAGCAACGTCTATGACATCTGGTGTGTCATTGATCGCTCCATACTGAAGAACATCTTCATCTGCATCTTCAAATACTTCTGCAATGTCAATGGTATAACCAATTGGCTGTTCCAAAAGAAGATTTACAGCCCAAGGCTCTGCTCCTACAGGTGTTCTGTTGATATCTTCTACAAGAATTGAAATCGGATGAATTACGTAGTTTCCATGTTGATCTAGAACTTTCACTTCAATGTCCTGAACTCCTTGGTCGTCATGGCTTGGTGCTAAAGTAACTTGAGCTTGAAGGTCAGCTACTTTTTCCACAGTCGCAAAAGAAGAATCATTTGCCATTTCAAAACTCAATACATCTCCTTCAGGGTCTGAAGCGAGCATATTAACCACCTTCGTTTCTCCCTCTTTCACCTTGATAGGCTCTCCATATTGATCTGGTGAATAAGTCACGATCGGACCAACGTTAGATGTTACCTCATAATTGATTTTTTGAGGTTTTGTATTTACAGGATCATTTGTCGTTACTGTGACATATCCCACATTTACACCTTGAGCAAGGTTCTTTCCGATAATATCAGAATTGATTTCAAGGCTTTCTCCTGCTTCAATCACACCTTCTACCGCATCTAACTCAATCCAGTTGGCTTGGAATGATAATGCTCTAATTTTCCATACGAACTCTAACAACTCAGCATCTCTTAACTCTCCCGTTTCAGGGTCTTTCGGTCCAGATGTATTATCAGGGTCTCCAGAGAACCAGTCTCTATCCTTTTCTGATAATGGTGCTGGTTTAAAGAACTGACGATAAGTTACCGAAGGATTATTTCCATGACTATCGCTACTGTCAAAAGAATGCTTCCCTCCTTCTGGGTGAGAAATAACGACGTAGAAATCTTCTCCACCATTGATAGCAACTGCTTTTTCAAACTCAAAAAGTCTCCACATTTCTGAGCCAAGTCCTTCATTTATGGTGAAATCTTCCTCGTAGATCACTTCATTGTTATCTGGTATATTTGTCAATCCTTCATAGATACTTATTCTCATTTGTCCTGCAGTAGCGACATAGGTCATTAATCGCATGTGGCTGATCACAAAACCTTCGGCTGGTGCAGTCATTCTTACCGCCGTTGTAATTGGGTAAGTAGAGTTATTACCATGAAAACCATCTGAAGTTGCTTTGCTGTGGTCATAGTGAAGCGAATCGAAACTAGCTTTTGAATCTGCCTCAATCTCTTCCTCTGTCATTCCGAACATTGACGCAGTAGCTTGTTTAGCTTCTGAAGTAAGGAACTCATAACCTGCCTTTGCAATAAAGCTCAAGTCTGAATCACCTGTATTTTTCACAACAAATGAATGTGCCAATGTATCGATTGAATTCATTTGAGCGGTAAAATCTTCTGCTTCCAATTCAAATACTGGTGGTAATATTGTTGCTGCAGTTACTACTACCGTTTCTGAAACAGACGCTGTATGCAATACTAAGTTTGTCGTATAAGCCTTCTCTTCTGTTGCCTCAAATTCTAATGTAAGCTCTTTTGTTACTCCTGGCGCTAACACCAAATTAGAAATCAACTCTCCTTCTCCTTTGAAATACAACTCTGAACCATCTGCAAATAATGTAGTCTCAGGAAGATTTGGTAAATCAATGCTATTGAACTCTATATCTTTTGTTCCTGTATTCAGAATCGTAAAACTTGCTGTGTAAGCTTCATCTTCGCCCTCTACATAAAATACATTTCCAAAGTCTAGGGTATCTGTTGAAATTTCATAAGATAAATTCCCCGATACCGCATAGCTTATTGGTAACTTCAATTCTGGCGTAATGAAACTATTTGAAGTAATTACTAGTGTATCTTCATAAACTCCTTCCAATAATAAGTCTGGTTTTAGAGCAAATTCGTGTGTGTTCGTTCCTTCACCCTCAATTTTTGTTGATAGAGCTGGCTGTAAAATGATCGCTTGATAGTCTTCAAAACGTGTATTAAATACATCTGGATAATCATGACCTGTGCGACCAAGATCAACAAAATCTTCACCGTTCAAGTGCTTCAAACCATACCAGAATTCACCATTGAAGTTATCTACTTCTTCATACTGAAATTTGATCGTACCATCGGCTTCCAAGATCAATTCAAAAGTAGCATAGCCTGGGAATCCCCAAACACTTGCAATTAATTTCTTGAACTCGACAACTACATGGTCATCTTCTGCAGATAAGTAAATTCCTGAAAGTTCATCTACTTCATTTACTTTCCATGAAGAACGCATTGGAGAAATGACTGCTGTAACCCCATCATTTGGCAAATATGGACCATATTTCGGGTCTGTAGCTACTTGCGGTCTTACTGCGGTGATATACCCGTTTTCACAAACATAGATAGAGTCAAAGTTTTCGCCATAGAAGTTATACGTAAATGGCAATTTCACTGGTAAATAACCATCCGTCGGAATGGTCAAACGATTTTCTTCTTCGGCAATTTCGACCCAATCATAACGTACTTGAGCATCATAGTGTGAGTCACTATATGTATACGAATTTACCGTTCCAGCTTTTGTATCCACCAACATTGTAGACGCTGGGTGAAGTGTATATTCCAAATCAGAATCTACTGTATTTTCTACGGTCAGCGTTACCTTTCCTTCTTCGAAAGTTGCTAAGCTAAAGTTTGACTGACTAAGTGCTGCTGTAGGCTCAGGTGACAAGTGTGAACTTGCTGTCACCTCTACTGTTTTAAGCCCTACACCATCGGCAATAATCACCATTTGCTCTGTAAACTCTTCGTCCAAGTTTGTTGGTGCATATTCCAGAACAATATGTTTTTTCGTTCTAGCTTGTACCGTAAATGGTACTTCGTGATTTACCGTAAATGCAGAAGGAGCATCAAATAATTGTGTCACTTCCATTGGTGCCGTACCCATATTTTCAATAAAGAAACCTACCGTATCAGACAAACCAATCATAATGGATTCAAAGGCTAATTCAGCGGTATCGACTTCCATTTGTCCATATCCTTCAACATTTAGAGTCACTCTGATTGTGTCTCTCAAATTTTCTGTATTAGCATCTAGATAGATAACATCTTTGTAAGTTCCTGCTGTCAAATCTGCCAAACGAGGGTCTAACACTGCAGTGATCTCTTTTTCTTGATTTGGTTGAACTTGGAAATCTGTTTCTGAAAGTGAAGAAACGTATCTAGTTCCAAAACCATCTTCTCTCACAAAACGGTAAGTCGTATTTGCTTGCACTACTTGGTCATCACTTCTTTTCTGAATCGTGTAACCAACCGTTCCTTCCATATTCTGGAAACCAACTAAAGCACTACTGTCTGCTACTGCATTTTCATCAATATCTGCATATCTAAACTCAATCGCACCATCTTGGAATAAGGCTAATTGCATCGTCATGCGACCTTCATCCTCATCCGTCAAGTCATCCTTTACATTGTCATATTGTACGATAAAGTGATCTCCCATATTAGCATAAACAAGGTCTGCCTCACTAGGGATTTTTCTGAACACATCATCTACAATGGATAACTCATGGAACAGAAGAGAAATTGTACTCAATAAGCCTTCTTGATTAGGGAATTCATTCATATCATACATTACTCCCGAACTTCCATAATCAGGTACTGGCGTTTCCAAGAACCACATGAAACCATCTGCATGTACTCCAATGTATTCATATTCTGTATCGAAGTATGGGAATTTGAAACCGATCGGTACTTCCCAAGCATAACCATTCAATACATACTCAGCGATAGAAGTACCGAAATCTGCGATATCTTCAAATTCGCCTGCATTAGCTGGGTCTTCCACATAATGAATATCTGGGTGTTTCTCTTTGAAAGCCAAGGGCGTCTTTACATACAATACTTCATCGTCACTTGTATTCTTAACGGTAAAGTTTACCTCTACAGCTTCTCCTGAATTTGTAGTCCCTTCTATCTCTGCTGGATATTCAGCAACTGCTGGAGCCGATACAGAAGCGTAAAACTCTACTTTTAAGTCTCCAATATTCGTCTTAATCCTACCTTCTCCCACAAATTCTCCTGGAGTTGATGGTGTCACACGCATTGAAAGTGTACTCTCAAAGTTTGGTCCAAGGATCAATGTATCTACTCCTGTATATTCCAAATCGGGGTTATCACTTTCGATACCTGTGATTTCCAAATCTGCAAGACCTGCATTTCTGATCGCGAACTTCACATCATTTTTCGCACCCGCATAAACAACTCCTAAAGACTGTTTTGCTTCATAATCTGCGATAGCTTCTTGACCAACAATATTAATGTCTAAAGCTACTGTTGCGATTGGGTAGTTTTCATCGTTTGTATAGAGTACTGCAGAGGTTGAGTGCTTTCCTTCAGTCAAGTTTGAACCATCTACTACAACTCTTACTTTCTCTTCTTTTCCACCTTTTACTTCTCCACTAACAGGGTCGAAATAAGCGTGTGCAGGGTCTTCTCCTGCAGAGAATAAACGTACTTTCGGAATGGCATAACCAGAGTATGGCAGTTCTTCAGCACCGAAGAAGAAGGTTCGTCCTTCATTTCTACTCACAAAGAAATTCCACCCTTGGAACTCTGATGTATAATCTGTTCCTTGGTAAGAAGCTTGTACTTTTGGATGGTAAATTTTTACCCAAATGATATCTCCTCCAGAAGTTTCAATAGTACGAGGAAAAGCGATTTTATGCCAAGCCCAACCTCCTGTCAAATCTTCTCTTGGGTAATATGCATGTGCGTAAAGCACTTCCATTTCATCTGTGATATACTCACTTCCTCTACAGATTTCTATAATAAATGGATCATCTAGCCCTTTTTCCATCCACATCAATGTTTCCATATGTGTAAGCGGAAGACGATAATCTACAGGGATTTCATAACGTGTTGCTGTTACATAACCAATGTTGCGAGAGCCTACTCCAAAACCGAAATCAAAAGAATTGTCATTGAATTCGTGCTGAAGCCCGGCAATGTATTGCGTTCTATCAACTAGTGTATCTGTTTTGATCTCCTCATTGTTGAATGCCTTGGCTACAAACTCTGCCTCTGCATGCTCTTCCACAGAAGCTGTTGAAGCATAGCCCATTTGCCCGTTCACATCAAATACTTCACCGAAGTTCAATGTTGCATGACCATCAGAAAGCATTTGAATCTGCGGTCCATTTTTGAATAAAGAACTCAATGCTGAAGCAGCCGCTTCTTCTTCCTCCTCATCATCTTCATCGAAGACTGGCCCTTCATTTTCTACAGAACCCTCCCAATACAATGTCGCTTCTCCATCATTGCTCAAAGTCACATATTCTTCTACTACTTTTTGCGTAGTTACATCAATTTCTAAAGAGATGTTTTTCGGTGAGAATGAGAAGAAAGGCTCATCCAAAGTAGTCGTATGTACATAAGCAATATCATTGGCATTTCCCCAACGGTCAACTGCTTGCAATGCAAAATAATACGTTGATTTCTTACGAAGACCTCCAATACTTAAAGTTGCTGTATCTCCTGCTATAATGGTATTGCTCAAGAAGTACGGATTGAAATTATTCATATAATCCTCCGTAATTTCTTCTCCAGCACTCAACCATAAATAATAAGCGAACGGACTTTCGTCATCCTCATCGGCAGGAACTGTCCATACCAAATCTAAGGCTGTATGTGTTGTATTTTCAATTCTGAGGTCTTTGAAATTTGCTGGAGGAATTTTTCCATCCGACTGAAGTGCTCCTCTAGCATTCAATAAACCGACACCCAACTTACCATCATAATAACTATTCAAATCTGATGGGAAAGCGGACGCACCTTGCATTACTGCTGCTTGCAATTCTGCTGGTGACGAAATCAAATCAGATAGTTCACTTAATACCAAACCTGCTACCCCCGATACATGTGGACAAGCCATTGATGTACCTTGAAGATATCCATATCTATTTCCTGGGAATGTACTGAGTACCGCTCCGATATCGCCATAAGATAAATCTCCACCTGGAGCTGCAATATCAACCCAATCGCCGTGGTTTGTATAAGGTGCTGGTAAATCCTCAGGACCTACCGATGATACTGCAAAACAATTATCATCTGCTCCTGGATAGAAAAATCCTTCTTGTCCGTTATTACCTGCTGCAAAAATTGGAAGACCACCTACCATTGGTGAATCTGGATAATCTGCTAGATTACCAGCTTCTTCTCTGAAATAAGCAATTGCATCTTGAACATCTTGCTCGTAAACACCTGCAGAAGTATATCCCCAAGAACTTTGTGCGATGACAGCGCCATTATCTGCTGCATAAACATAAGCCGCTGCAGAACCCGCACTAGCGCCTCCTTCTCCGAAAATCTGACAAGACATCAAACGAACACCACTACCTTCTGTACCGTCGCCACCTGCGACACCTGCAACACCAATACCATTGTTAGACACAGCTGCCACTGTCCCTGCTACGTGAGTACCGTGTGTAGTGGCAGTAACTTGTCCGTTGGAATGAAAGCTATAGCCATGAAAATCATCTACATATCCATTTCCATCATCATCAACTCCTAATTCACCATTTAATTCAGCTTCATTTCTCCAAAGGTTGGCTTGTAAATCTGGGTGAACGGTATCAATACCTCCATCAACAATTGCAATGATTACATTTGGAGTACCTGTTGTGATATCCCAACCTGCTTCCATATCAATATCTGCATCATTTGAACCGACACGAGAACCGTCATTTTCATAATGCCACTGATCTACCAACAACGGATCATTGAAATAGGTCGATGCCAATGGTGCTGCCGCTGTTGCTCTTACAATTTCAGCTTCAGACAGGTAAACTGGCTTTGCATTCTCAAAAGACCCTATCTTTTTATAAATAGGTTTTGCGATCTCTACGCCACTCACTGAGGCATAAGCCTCTACTACTTCTCTTGGGTCTTGGTTTGCACCAAACTGAACTTCATACCACAAGTGTAATCCGTGTTTACGGTGTCTTGCCTCATATTTTTCTGAGAATGGGAAGACCCTTGTAAAAACTGTAATATTGAATTGCTGATTGACCGATTGTAAATCAATTGCTGCAATGTTTGCCATTCTTGCCGAAGATGACACCGATGAATTACTTGTCATCGATAAGTTCGCTGCTTCGAACTCTTCGGTAAACTTAATTCGCACTTTCCCTGCTTCTATATCTGCTAAATCTTGTGCTCCTGCCCAAGAGATACTCAGAAACAGAAATGCAATTATGCTATATATTGAATTTCTTAATCTCATTGTTATTAGGATTTTAAAGCCCTCTTATTCAACCTCTCTTACATAGCGTACACCACAACCTACAGCCCAAGTAATGACATTACCGTATGAGCCTTCATTGTCAGCTAATAATACCCACATACTGATGTACTCATTCCACGGATCTTCACCGCTATGCTGGTACCACATATAGGCACTTTTGCCTTGCCCGAAACTATGTGCTGGTCCTGTATTTGGATGATCGTAAGCTACAAAAGCACCACTCATTCGCATTTCCATTCCTGAGCGTCCACCTTCTTTCAGCTCAGTCCCTGCATAGTTATTACCACCATAAGCATCTACTAAGGCTTGAACTTCTTCACCTGTTGGTAATCTCCATCCTTCGGGTGCCATCGCTTCTGCTCCGATGTAAGTATATAGACGACCGTAATGCTTGCGTTCTTCTGGTGTGTCTACTGCTTCTCCGTCGTGGATATTTGCTTTTTTGTCAGCACCATAATACCACGAATGTGGAAAATCTGGATTATCTCCTGGGATAGCTCTGTTGTAGTTTTCAGCCATCCATTCCAAGCCATTTATCTTTACGGTCTTGTATTCTTGATTATCTTCTGGATCTGTCCAAATGCTATGTCTATTGAAAGAATATAACAATGTATCCGCATCCGTCTGACCTCCGTGACTTATCTCATAACGAAGCTTATACACTTCATTTTCTAAACCTTCAAATAATGAATTTGCAAGGGTCGGATTATGAACAATTCCTCCATTTCCTTCCAGTAAAGTCCACTTTACCGTAGCTCCTTCTTGATGATTAGGATAAAGCGTTCCGTATAATTTTTCGCCATAAGCAATATTGTACAATTGGTCTTCTCCAGCATCTGCTCTCAAAGAATCGAAAGTCACTTCAAAACTTGTGTTGACGGTTTGCGAACCATAAGTCACATCCCAGTTGATCGTATATGTTTCGTTTGGTAAACCAATGAACTTAGTTACACAGCTATCTAGTACTTCAAAAGTAGCTCCTTCAGCACCTTCATAAGACCACGTACCTTGTCCGCCATACTTTGTACCATTGGCATCTAGGTGAAGTGTAAAGCTTGTTTTTACCGTATCTGGAAAAAAAACATTCAAACTTGCATCAAGGGCTTTGAAGGAAACATCCAAAACATCACTAACGCTATGTCCATTTTCTGATACCGTCCATTGAAGTGTGTAAATCTCTCCTGGCTCTCCTTTGAACATTGTGTTAGGATCATTTACATCTTCAAAAATACCATTTGCTCCTCTCAAAGTAGACCATAGCCCTACTTGTCCTTCTTTTGGTGTAGAAGCGTCAAGCTCTACCTGATAACCAAAATTTTCTATATCTAACTGGCTATCACCAATCGAGACAACGATTCTAGGGATAGCATCTTCTTGTTCTGTACAGGAATAGACCAAGCCGCCTAAAATAGCGAATAGGATTCCTACATATTTTTGATAACGCATCATTTCTCTTGGATTAGTTGCATTAGGAGAGGAAGGAGTAGCCAACAACTAGCGAACTCCTTTCTCCTAAAAATTGATGGTGGTATTTTTAATAGCCTCTATTCTGATCGTCTTCAGTTAGGGCTTTGTTTGCATCGATTTCGTATTGAGGAATCGGATAAGTCAAACGATAATAGTCTGTGTCATTCGGACCAAAATCAAACTTCACCCAATGGTCTCCCGTTCTTGTGAATCGCTCTTGACGTCTCTTGATATCAAACCAACGGAATCCTTCTCCGAACAGCTCTCGTCTGCGTTCATCCAAGATCAATTGTACCAAATCCGCTCCTGTTTCTGAAGGAAGTGGTGCAAGACTATTTGCACGACGGATTATTTTTGATACTAAATCTTGTGCCTTGTTGTAGTTACCAAGTTCTGCTTCTGCTTCCGCCCAAATCAAATACATTTCTGATGCTCTGATTTTATTGGATTTTGCATTACCGACCTGTGTATCGTGTACAAACTTCATGATACAGTAGTTGTCAGGGTCAATTGGAGTACCATCGTCCCAAGTCAACTCATTTGTTAAGACCCATTTGCGATCATCATTATCATTGAACATCTCAACAAACTTGTCATTTGCCCTAACACTACTGTAACCATAGACAGGGAAGTAAAAAGACGGAATTGTCAGATAAGTATTATTATCCGCCAATTGGTAATCTAAAACAAAGATTGCCTCTGAGGTTTGGTGTGAAAAACCACCTAACCATTCATTTATTGTCATTAATTCTATTTGTTCATCATCTCCTCCTGCTCCATTAATTGCCATTTCAGCATATTTTGAAGCATTTTCCCAATCACCCAAAATAAGGTGTGTTCTTGCTTTAAGTGCGTGAACTCCTCTTTTATCTAAGAATCCTTTATAGTTGTCATAAGGCAATAGTTTTTCAGCCTCATCCAAATCTTCTAAAATAAGCTCGTAGGTTTCTTCTACAGTACTTCTTGGCAAATCAGGCGAGTCTGAATCTGTTGGTTGAGTTCTTAGTATCAAACCTGGATTTGAAGTAGCATCGCCAGCACTATAAGCTGGTGCATACATCTGTACCAATCTCAAATAAGTATAGGCACGCAAAGCATAACCTTGACCTGTCAGAAATTCTTTTTGCTCATCTGTGGCATCTGGAATTCCACCAGCATATGCAATTAAATTATTCGCATTATTGATAACCACATATCCTCTTCTCCAAGGATTGTAGGCATCGTTATAATTTGGAAGTACATTCAACTGATAAGTAGGTACAAACCAATTGTAATTTCCTTCAGAGTTGATCAGAACGTCATCACCAATTATATCGGCACAAATCACAGAGCTTAAGCCATCAAAATAATAATGACTCAACATATCGTAATTTCCGACCAAAGCTGCATAGGCTTTATCAAAGGCTAAAAATGTGTCTTCTGGTAAGACACCTCCTGCACGAGAAGGATCTTCTTCCAAAAACTTCTCACAAGAACTCAATGAGAAGAGTGTCAAGAAAACTAAAAGTAATCTATTTATTTTCATTGCTTTATATTCTATAGTGAGTGATTAAAATTCAACGTTTACACCTAGTGTAAGCTTTGCTACTCCAGGAATTCCTAAACCTGTACTACCACCTACACCTACTTCAGGATCATAGCCTTTGTAATCTGTAAAAGTCAGAAGGTTCTCTCCTACTGCATACACTCTGAAGTTTTGCATTCCCATTTTGTTGGTTAGATGCTTTGGTAAAGTATAGCCCAACGTGATGTTTTGTAACCTCAAGTAAGAACCGTCTTCCAAGAATCTCGTTGAAGTTTGATGACCGTTATCGGTATTGTTTGCCATATAACGAGGTACATCTGTGATATCACCTTCTTTTGTCCAAGCGTCTAATGCATCTGTAGCCAAGTTTGCACCTGGGTTAGAACCATCATGCATGTTTTGCGCATAGTCGCTGTTGTAAATCTTATTTCCGTAATTGAAATACAATAGGAAGGATAAATCAAAGTTTTTGTAAGTGAACATATTGGTCAGACCTCCATAGAATTTAGGAAGAGCAGAACCTACCATCACTCTTTCTGCCTTGCTGTAATCACTTGTTACTTCACGACCTGTTCCATGAGGATCCATTCTTGCGTCTTCTGCATCTGTAGACCCCGTATTTGTGAACCACATTGGTTTACCGTTCGATGGGTCTACCCCTGCCCATTCTACCATGTAGAATTGGAAAAGATCACTCCCTGGTTTTAAGATATAATTACCCGACTGAATTTCATCATGTCCATCTGCCAAAGCGGTCAACTCATTTTGGTTATGCGTGATGTTGAAGCTTGTAGACCATGAGAAATCATTTGTCTTGATATTCGTAGTTGTGATTTCTAGCTCGATACCTTGGTTGGTAATCTCTCCAGCATTTTGGAATAAGCTATTAAATCCTGTAGTTGGCGATTTTGGAACCGCATACAATAGATCATCAGACTGTCTGCGATAGTAACCCAATGTACCACTCACTCTTTGGAATACTGTAAAGTCCAAACCAAGATCTAATGATTGGTTTTTCTCCCAACGTAAATCTGTATTTTCTAATTGAGAAGGAACCATACCCGGCATACCTCCGTAATTTGCTCCTAAAGCATAGATTGGCAAACTTGTATAAGCCCCAAAGTTCTTGTTACCTGAAGTACCATAACTAGCTCTCAGTTTCAAGAAATTCACCCATTCTGAATTTAATAAGAATGACTCTTCTGAGATTCTCCAACCTAAACCAACAGAACCAAATGTTCCCCATTTATTTCCTACCGAAAAATTAGAACTCCCATCAGCTCTCACTGAAGCACTCAAATTATATCTGCCCTTGTATTCGTAGTTTACTCTTGAAAAGAATGAAGCCATAGCACCAAAAGAAGCGCCTGTACTTGCCGCCGTTGGCGTAGAAGCACCCGATAACTCATAACTTCCGTCAAATGCATAATTCGTTGCTTCTGTAGATTGACTTTTAGACTCCCAAGCATTCGCTTCTTGACCTAACATCACATCTAAGAAACCCTCTCCAATATTTTTATTCCATGAAAGAAGATTCGTTGTATTCAAGGTATAAACACTTGATGCCGAAGCTGAACCTCTACCGTTTACCGCTGCACCATTTCCATGTTCTGGGTTGTAATAGGTAAAGCCATCTGAGTCTGTATAATCTACTCCATTGGTAGATCTGAACTTAATGTCAAGAGGCAAACTCAATTCTGCATAAGCATTTACAATCGCTCTTTTCGACCAAGAACGGTAAATATCTTTTTCTGCTAGACCAACAGGATTAAAGTCAAAGCTCACCTCGTTAGACCAATTGTAATCGCCATTATTCAAGTAGATTGGTGTTGCAGGGTTAAATAGCTCTGCTGAACGCACAGGGTTAGCTGCAGCCCCGCCACCAGGTACACCATTTCCAATTGAGTAAGTGAAAGATGTATTCACCCCCATTTCTAACCAAGAGTTCATCTTTTCTACCCCATTGAAACGGAAAGTAAAACGTTCGAAGTCTGTTCCGATCACAACTCCTTTTTCATTGAAGTAACCTGCTGAAACCAAAATTGAACCTGTCTCTGAACCTTTGCTGATACTCAAATTGTAAGCCTGCGTCAATCCTGTTTGGTAAACGGCATCTCTCCAATTTTCATCGACTACAATACTTGCAAACTCATCAAGCTCTGGAGTCCAAGTTTGCGTATTGAAACCAACATAAGGATTGTATTCATCATACGGTGAATAAGGATTCCAACCCGAACGAGCCGCTACGTTTTTATTGGCATATGCAAAAGCTTCTTGTCCTGTCATTTGAGCGTTTTCATCGTAGAAAACACTGTTGTACAAACCCACCCATGTCTGCTGATAATACTGAGCAGAATTCATAAGGTCGTATCCGTTTGTTGCAATTCCTGAAATACCTGTCGAAGCATCTAAGCTAATCTTAGTATTTCCTTTAGAACCTTTTTTGGTTGTAATAATGATTACACCATTGGCTGCACGAGAACCATACAATGCAGATGCACTCGCATCTTTCAATACTGTAGTAGAAGCAATATCATTTGGGTTGATATCAGAAACACCTCCATTCAAAGGAACTCCATCGACCACATAAAGCGGTCCTGTCCCTGCTGTCATTGATCCAATACCACGAATATTTACACTTGGCTCTGCTCCTGGCTGACCAGAACTACTTGTTACTTTCAAGCCCGACATTGCTCCTTGTAGAGCTTGAGTCGCTGAAGCCAAAGGTCTTTTCTCGATAGATTCTGCACTTACAACTCCTGCCGAACCTGTAAAAGATTCTTTTGTAGTTTCACCGTAAGCGACAACCATTACTTCTTCAAGTTCTTTGGCATCTGTCTCCAAATTCATATTGATGATCGTCTGATTCCCCACTACAACTTCTTGTTCTTTCATTCCGATAAATGAAAAGACCAATACGGTTTCTGAACTGGGTACCTCAAGGCTATATGCCCCGTCTAAGTTTGTCGTTGTCCCTAAGGTGGTGCCTTTCACAAAAATGTTTACACCTGGTAAACTCTCGTTGCTTGCAGCGTCTTTGACCGTTCCTTTCACTACGAAGGATTGGGCAAAAACATTTAAGCTGCTCACTACCAAAAAGAGTAAAAAAAGCAGTCGTTTCAAATGCATGGTTTTGAATTGGTTTCTATACTAAATTTTGTTCGTTATATATTCAGCAAGTAGAACTAATATCGTGACTGCTGTAGTCAGTAGCATCACGATATTAAACTTGACATGTATTCCCATTTTCTTCTTCTCTCTCTGCTCCATAACTCAAGAGTGTTTGATTTTATTCACACAATTTGAATCTTTAAAAACAGGAAAACGACTAAATACTACTTATACATAAATCTAGTACCATATGAACACACAAGAAACTACAAATCAACACTTTGTGATTTTAATAAATTTTTAATAATCAATAATAATATGAATGAATATTAGCTAACAATCCCAAATTTTAGTTTTATGTGTGCCTTCATGAACATTATCTGTAATCTCAATTCTTGAAAAAGCCGTCTCTACCTCTGAATATTGATAAAACACGTAGATAATATTGATTTTCACACTTTCACCTAACGAAATATTTAAACAAAAAAACGTATAACTAAGCTTAGTTATACGTTTTATCATTAGGCTATTTTTTTCTGTTAGCTTAACTCTACATGCAATTCTCGCTGCTTCTTCCTAAACTCACTCGGAGTTATACCCATTTTTTGTTTGAAGAGTCTATTGAAAGTAGCTTTCGTATTAAAACCTGCTTTATAAGCTATAATTTCTAATTTCAAATCTTGGTATTCATCCCCTTTCAACAAAGCAATAGCCTCTTCCAATCTATATTCATTCATGACATCATAGAAATGGGCTTTGTAAGTATAAAATATCAATGCTGATAGTTGATTTCGAGTAAAACCAAGGTCATCCACAAGCTCTTGTAGCGTGAGTTTTGTCTTTAAATAAGGCTTTTTATTTTCTATATATACGCTCAATTTCTTTGAATTTGCCAACATTTCCTCATTCTCTTCTTGGATAACTTCCTCTTTTTCATCCTCTATGATGACATCTACTAACTCTTCACCTTCACTAAGCTGTATTTCTTTGAAAATCTCGGGCTGACGGAGTGCGTTATAACTGATAAAGTAAATAAGAACTACTATAGACAAATAGGTGAGCTGGAAAAACACTAAACTATCTTCGGCTAATATCCAATCCCAAAACGTACCAACACTCCCTAATAACCAAATAATTACCACTGCAATGATCAAGTTTCTCAACCAATGAAATGTCATCGTATCATTTTCTGAAACTACATCTTTGAGCTTCATATTAAATCTGCGTAAGTGCTTTATACTCAGAAATGAATACAACAAACCTTGTATAACAATCACTAAGCTGGTCACCTGGCTACCTACATCCAACAAAGAACCCATCCACTCTGGATGATGATCGAATATGGCTTGTCGTTTTTCTTCCGCAGATAGAATGTAAAACGGAATACCACTCAACAAAAAGCCCAAACTTGGTAAAAAATGAAGTAAATCTTTGTTGGAGAAGCTTTTAGCAGACGTTGTTACGTACTTTGTATATAGATAAATCGGAGGGAAAAAGCTATACAGAAAGACCGATGTCACCCTGAACAGATGGGGATAATCCCACCACACTTTATTGGATTGTAGGGCAAAACTTAAACAACAAACCGCCCATGAGAAAGACATTACTGCCAATACGCTGTTAGGCGTTCTATTACTTTTACTCAATAATAAAAAGACTGTCATCATGAGTGCTTGGAAAGCCCCCATAATCAGTAAGGTTTGATAAATTGTCATGAATGAAACTAATCTACCGTTAGTATATAATGGTGAAATTATTCTGCTCTCTTATTTTCATCATCAGCCTAAAAATATGAATAAAGAAAGAGCCAATAATAAAGACACAGCTAGCCTTTAAAAGGTAAAAACTACTTTGCCTTATTTCTTCGAGAACTTATAAGAATTATTTGATTCAGTAAATATTAAAAAATAAATAGAATTTCCATATTTCTTCAAAGAAAAAACTAGCTAAAAAAGTGTAATTTATAGATGGTTTTTAAGTAGAAAAGAAGGACGAAACCACTTCATTATTAGGGATTATTAAGTAAGTCCTTCCAAAAAGAAACTTTTTGATTTACAGTAACCTTCCTCCTTTGTGGCATTGGCTTATCTCGGTTCTCTCAAAATGGAGAATATTTTTTAGGGAACGATAAACCAAATTCACAAAAAATGTGTCTGACAAATCAAATAAAATAGAGGTATGGAAGTCATAGGACGGACAGATAAAATTGATTTACCAACATTGGGTCTTTTCGATATCGAGACGAAAATAGATACAGGTGCATACGGCTGTGCCTTGCATTGCCACCATATTGAAGTTGTTGAGAAAGACAATAAGAAAGTACTCTCATTTATGGTACTCGATCCCTCACATCCCGAATACGATGATAAGGTTTTCTACACCGAACATTTTACTGAAAAAGATGTAAAAAGCTCTAGTGGCGAATCAGAACACCGTTTTGTTATTCAAACTGTGGTTGAATTATTCCATGAACAAAGAACCGTAGAGTTTTCTCTGACTAACCGCCAAGAGATGAAATATCCTGTGCTGATGGGTAGAAAGTTTTTAGCTGGGCATTACGTCGTAAATGTACAGTTGAAAGATCTGTCTTATAAAACTAAAACAAAGAAAAAATAATGAAAATAGCTGTACTATCTCGTAACCCTAATCTTTACTCTACTAGAAGACTAGTAGAAGCCATAGAAAAAAATGGACATGAAAGCCTTGTTATCGACTTTCTGAAGTGTGATATCATTATGGATCAAGAAGGACCTTCTATTTATTATCGTGGTTCTCGTTTGAAAGATATTGATGCCATTATTCCAAGAATAGGAGCCTCTGTTACTTTCTATGGAACAGCAGTGGTAAGACAGTTCGAAATGATGGATGTCTTTGCCGCAGTTAGTTCTTTAGCCATAACAAGATCTCGAGATAAACTTAGAAGTCTTCAAATTCTTTCACAACAGGGAGTCGGACTTCCCAATACAGCATTCACTAATTATAGTAAAGGAGAAAAGAAAGTTTTAGAACATATCGGTGATGCCCCTGTCGTAATCAAGCTTTTGGAAGGTACACAAGGCTTAGGGGTTATTTTGGCAGAAACGAATAAAGCCGCAATATCTGTAGTAGAAGCATTCGAGAAGTTAAACACACGTGTAATTCTACAAGAATTCATTGAAGAAGCGGGTGGAGCAGATATCAGAGCTTTTGTAGTGGATGGAGAGATTGTAGGTGCAATGAAGCGCCAAGGTGCTGAAGGAGAATTTCGTTCAAATCTACACCGAGGTGGTAGTGCTAAGTTGATTAAGCTAAGTCGTAAAGAGAAATCTACGGCAATAAAAGCAGCAAAAGCAATGGGACTTTCTATTGCTGGAGTAGACATGCTTCAATCTAAAAGAGGACCTGTAGTGATGGAGGTTAACTCTTCACCGGGTTTGGAAGGAATTGAGGCGGCTACAGGAGTTGATATCGCTGGTAAAATCATAGAGTTTATCGAGAAGTCAGCTTCTAAAAAGAAAAAGAAGAAAAAAGGTAAAATTAAGGCGTAGAATATGCGTATCAAAAACATAGAAATTGGATTAGGAGAAGTAAAAAGAATAGATGTAAATATTGCGAAACTTCCTTCTCATACTCCTATCGATATTCCAATCACAATTGCAAGAGGCAAAAAGCCTGGTCCAGTGTTATTGTTGATGGGAGGATTACATGGTGATGAGATTAATGGAATTGAAATCGTTCGTCGAATCATTGAAAAAGACTTACATATTCCTTCAAAAGGAACTGTAATCTGTATTCCAATTCTGAATATTTACGGATTTATCCATTTCACTAGATACGTACCCGATGGAAAAGATATTAACCGTTCTTTTCCGGGTAACAAGAATGGATCATTGGCATCTAGAGTCGCACATTTCATGATGAAAGATATTATCCCTCAGATTGATTATGGGGTAGATTTTCATACAGGAGGTGCAGACAGAACCAATTATCCACAAATCAGATGTATGTACAATGACTCTGTAAATGCGGAACTAGCCGATGCATTTTGTGCGCCATTTACCATGCATTCTGCATACCGATCAAAGTCATTACGTCAGTCGGCAGCTAAACTCGGTAAAAAAATATTGGTTTATGAAGCTGGGGAATCTTCAAGGTTTGATGAACATGCTATCCAATTAGGAATTGATGGTACTATTCGCCTCATGAACCATTTAGGGATGTCAAAAAGAAAAGTATCTAAACCCAAATATAAAAATCAGTTTATCCGCAAATCATCTTGGATTAGAGCACAAGTTTCGGGAATTTTCCAAAGCGAAGTCAACCAAGGTGATCGTGTTACCAAGAAACAAACTGTAGGGTACATTACTGATCCATTTGGCGACTACAAGAAAAGTATAAAATCGCCTTCAGATGGTTTTGTGATTGGTTTAAACAATGACCCTATTCTTCATCAAGGAGATGCGGTTATGCACATTGGAGTAGTTTAAAAAATAAAAATGCAAAAAGTAAAATTCCAATTGTGCAAAAAGTACAAAAACTGATTCAGTCAGTGTTTTATATTTGTGATTAACAATAGATTGATCTAATTATGATCTATTCCAAATTTCTTCATTTTTCCATGAAAATACATCCCCATTTTCAGTGAATTAAAAAGAAATAGTTAAATCTGATACATAAATAAAAAACGATGATTTCAAGTAGCGAAATCATCGTTTTTTCATATTATCAAAATTAAGTAGGTGGACAAATGATTACGGGTATTCTATTCGAAGAGTTAACGAAGTGATCTTCGAATTAAGAATGGGAATTAGAGTCTTCAGACTCGACATTTTAGCAAATTTTTCGAGTCTGAAGAACTGCGTCCGCCTCTGTATCCATTTATGAGTTCTTAGAATAACTCTAAGAACAGTAAAGTTTTATCTCGAAAATATATGCCCTAGTAATTATTTAATCAGTTTAAATATAACTTTCTCTGTTCCCTTAGTCACATTTAAGATATAGACACCAGAATTCCATTTATGTGTATCTATCCTGAACTCTGTACTTCCACTTTGCGGCAAAGATTCTGCTCGGTAAAATTTCTTTCCTAATACATTAGATACACTCAAAGTTATACCTTGTGAATCCGTCACAAGAAAGCTTTCATCGAGTTTACAGATAAGGTAATCACTGAATGGATTGGGGTAAACCAAAATTTTCTGCTGAAGAGCGGAATCAAAGCCTGTTACCAAATTATCATCTTTATCTTCGTCTTTTTCCATATCAAAATAAGTGATCAACTGATTTGCAAATTGCTCCTTCATTTGCTGATTGGACACACTTTCTACAGGGAAAGAGAGATAAACAACAGCGCCTTCTTCTTCACCACTTCCAAAATGTCCTTTATATGCAATTCCTGCTACTTTATTAGGTTGATCAAATTCAAAGATTTTTATCGCTCCGCCTAAAGGTTGAATAGCATCAGGATAGTCTTCGGGATAAACCTCCCCAAAAGCCAGTGTTGTTCCTGTAAAATATTCATTTACCGATTTTGCTGGCGAATAAGCCGACTCTCCGTCATCTACAAAATCAGCTTTTAAGTACTGATTATAAAACACCTTGTCTGTGGCCGAACCTTTGACAGATAAATCCCAACCAATTTCAGAACCACAAACAAACAACTGTCCGCCGCTATTTAAGTAGGCTTTTACTAAATTCTGTTCACTCGGACTAAAAGTAGAAAAAGTCGTTGATTCATCTCCTGTAAACCAAATCACAATTTCATAATCTTCCAATTGGATTTTTCTATCTACAATAACCTCGTTGGCTACTGAAGAAATACTATAATCTCGATCTAGTACTTTTTCAAAAATAGTACTGTAATCTGCCACAAAATCATGATATGCTTTTCCCCATGAACCACTTCCTCCATAGCGGTCAAAACCATCAACAATTAATAGTTTGCGTTGATTATTTCCCAAAGGACTATAAGCATAAGTGTCTGTTTCTTGGCTAATATCTCCGTCAGCACTGACTGCCTGCAACTTAAAAAACTGTGAAGTACTCTCATTATTCTCTCTTGCTGCCATTGAGAAACTGTATGAATCGACACCTTGGACTAAGGTAGATTCATCTTCAACAACCTCCCACTCTGTCGGTTGTGCAGCAGAACTTTGTAATAATCGATACCCTGTCACAAACGAATCTGGACTTTCCGCCCAAGAAATCGATAGTTCGCCTTCTTCATTATCGCCAACATAATGTAGTGTAGGAGCATTTGGTTCAGGACAGTCTCCATCAATACATTGACCATTATATTCAGCGACTACTGCATAAAAAATATCGTCTACCAATTCCCACCAAGTATCACCATTTGCAGCATAGCCATTTGCATGAATAGCCACCGACACATCTATTGAAGGGATATAAAATGTAATACTTTTGTATCCTGTCAGTGTACCTGTATGTCCATGATGTACAATATTATCTTGAATCCAAAGTCTTGTTCCTAAGCCATAATCAGATGAGTTTGCAGAAGGCTTTATCATTTCAGCAAGCGATGCTTCACTCAAGAAGTCTTTGCCGTAAATTGTTTTTACAAACTTGGCTACATCTGATGGCGTAGAAACCATTGCTCCCGCAGCTCCAACAGGACTTTTGTGATATTCGTAAGCTCTATAATTTTCAGCCAAATTTGAGATTTTATCTGTAGGACTGCTACTATCATCTAAAAATGTATCATCCAACTCAAGAGGCATAGTTATAAAATCAGAAAAAGCTTCTCTTAGACTCTTTCCCGTTATTTCTTCGACTAATAACCCTAGTAAATAATAACCTGTATTTGAATAATTGTAAGATGCATTTGGCTGATGTGCTGGACCATTAGCATTACTGTAAGAAAGAACTTCTTCGGCAGTCCAAACATGAGACGGATTATCTACGGCTTCATCCCAAAAAGCTGAATTATCAAAATGATCATAAACCCCTGCCGAATGGTTTAACAACTGTCTTATTGTAATAAGATCAGCATTGGGCAGTCCTTCTATTGTCAGGTAATCTGATAATTTATCATCAATATTCAACAGTTTTTTGTCTTGCAAATGCAAA
The DNA here is from genome assembly GCF_003149185.1 of Sediminitomix flava. Classification (NCBI taxonomy): domain Bacteria; kingdom Pseudomonadati; phylum Bacteroidota; class Cytophagia; order Cytophagales; family Flammeovirgaceae; genus Sediminitomix; species Sediminitomix flava. The sequence continues at coordinate 290,395 of NZ_QGDO01000004.1, forward strand.
ACCAAAGCTGCTGTAAATGTCTTCGAAATACTCGCAATGTAAAACTGAGAAAGGGTATCCATCTCCGTTTGTGGTGACACTTGTGTATTCCCTTTTCCTACTGCTGCAAAGATATTCTCTCCTTCTGGAGTGTTTACAGCCAAAGCCACTCCTGGTACGCCTGTTTTCTCCCAAGAGGCTTGAAGTGTTTTTTGCAGATTTTCTTGAAAAGAAGTTTGTGCTAAAAGTGGATAGGAAGTGCTTAAAAAAGTAAGCAAAAATAAAATAGCGAATTGAGCTATACGGTTCATAATAGATTGATCTAAAAAGTAATGTATCCAAATATCTAGATTAATCTTGTGGTATATATGACCGAATTCAGTGATTTGGTAAATGAAAAAAGAGGTGATTTCAACGATCGAAATCACCTCTTTTTGTGGATTTTGGACGAAATATTGAAGAGAAACATTCCCTAAGGAATGCTCCCTTCACTCATTACGTGGACTTATTGTTTGATCATCTTCTCAGTTCTGATCACAACTCCATCTACACTTACAGTGTAAACATAAACTCCAGCGTGTAGCCTAGTTGCATCGAAAGCAACTTTTTGAGCACCTGCTGACTGAGTCTCTGATAGTACTTCTGAAACAAGACTTCCTTGTAGATTATACAAAGCGATTGATACTTCTGATCTTTCACTTAATGTATACTCAAAGTAAGTTGTTCCTGCTACTGGATTTGGATACTGAACGAATGAAGATGCTGATTCGTCTGATGAAAGAACCGTTGCTGGATCATACTCATCTACTACAGCCGTAAATGTTCCAGTAACTACTCCACCTTTTTGATCATCTGCTGTGAAGTTTACAACAGTTTCTCCGATCTGAAGAGGAATCATTACTACTTCATTACCCGCTTGAGTAAATGCTGCTACAGAATGATCAGCTACTTCAAAAGTGATGATCACCTCATCGTCTTCATCTACATCTGTTACAAAAGAAGAAATTGCTTCAAGCTCATTTCCATCTCTCATATTCAATGATACGATCTCTTCTACTACTACAACTGGAATGTTATTGTTGTTTTTCACAATCACTTCCATTGGAAGTACATTCTCCATTCCATACTCGTCTGTAACCGTTAAGTTCATAACGTACTCACCTGCATCGTAGAAACCTGGTGCCATTGAGAAGAATGCGGTATCACCTTCTGTAGAGAAAGTAACGAATTCTTCACCTTCAAATGCCCAAGTGTATGCATTCATTTCCTTATCCTCCGCAACTACTGTAAACTCGATTACCTCGTTTTCAGTTACAGAAATTGAATTTGGCTTATCAACAAATACTGGTGCTTGGTTAGCATGCATATGAATGTCGATCACTTCACCCGTATTATTTACATCGTTTGATGTAACTACAGCTTTAGCAAACATATCTGCATCTAATGCATAAGAAGCATCAAAAGTAGCAATGATCTCTAGGGAATCACCTACAGCTACTTCACCTTCTTGCGTTGAGAATGACAACCACATGTTAGAAACTGCTGTTTCCTCTCCTGCAGCTACCATCCAACCTTCTGTTGCTAATGGAGCACCTTGAGTTGTGATATCATACCACTGATCTCCGCCCCAGAACATAAATCTATTTTCAATTGCTTCATCTTGAGAAATTGTTCCTTGCGGATACTCTACTCCGAAACCATATTCAAAAATCACCCAGAACTTCTCGTTAGGAAGTATTTTAATTGCCTCAGACAATTCGAAGGTCATAAAACTACCCGCTGCATCCTCGCTAGATGTTTCTGTCGTAAACTCTTCAAAGTGAAGTGTCTCAGCAGTCCACACATCTGAACCTACACGGATTGTCACTGCGATATCTTGATTATCGGCTCCTTTAGGACGGTACCAAGTTCTCACATGTGATAAGTTGAAACCTTGTTGCGGTGCTGTAAACCCTGTTCCTGATACAAATTGCTGACTTGCACCAAATCCTACCATTTCTGTAGGAACAGTATCCATTTCAGCATTGAAGTATTTCAACTCATTATTAAGCTCTAACTCTGAATCAGATTTTGTTTCTACAAATACAGGAGCTTCTGTAGCTGCCAATGTAGATATGACATTTGAAGATACTCTTTGCTCTACTGCGACTACTTCTTCTAATGCTTCTCCACGACTATGTTCAACTTCCATTGAGAAGTGAATTACAGCTTCACCTTCTCTATTGTCAATTAAAATACGACGTGTTTCAGTTTGATCTGCATAGTTTGTGACTACGTTCATATCATCTGAAGTTACAACTAATGTAGGCGAAGGAATTGCATTCCAAGTGATTGGCATACTTACCACCTTGCCATCACTGTAAGTCACATCAATTGTATCATACATTACATCGTACTCTCCTACTGAAGGCGTAATGATTACTTTGTACATCGAAGAAGCTGTAGGTACAACATCTTGTCCTGCAATTGTTAGTTTAGCCAATTGACTCTCTGGGAACCAACCTGTCTGAGGAGGGAACCATCTGAAGCCAGGGATTGTGCCCCAAATCTCAACAGCAACATCAGTATTACCTGACCTTGAAGCAAATCCTTCAATTTTTGCAGTACCAACACCTTCGTTTACAAATGAGAACTCTGCTTCATAAGAAGCTCCTCCAACAGCTACAATTGGTCCGAAATCAATACTATCCTCAACAGCTACTAATTCTGGAGCACCATTTACGTTTAGCTCCACTGGAATATTTACGGATGCATTCGCTGGATCATTTGTAGTAACTACGATATTTGAAGTATAGTTACCCGCAAATACATTACCCTCAAATACCATGTCGAAATCTTTCGACGTACCAGCTGGGATAGTGAAACGCTCTGAAGGAGACATTGTCACTACCATTCCATTTTTGTATGATGAACTAGAGAAACGGAATACTTCAGTTCCTAAAGTACCATCTGCATTTTCCGTACCTACAACTTCACCACCCAAAATTCTAGAACCTTCTACAGTTTTATACTGAATCTTGATTTCTCCTGACTTGAATAGAATCAATTGGTATTCAGCCATTGTAAATGAAGTACCAAAGAAATCAAGCATTGTATCCCATTGGAACGTTACTTTATCATCTTCAGCTAGGAAATAAATACCTGCGTCTTCATTGATATCAAATACCTTTTGTCTTGCCCAAAGTGGAGCAATAATGTTATTTACAGCGTCATTTTCTCCTAGTGTAAGTGGCGAACCTGCAAATCCACCTAAAGCTTGACCACCAGTAAATGAAACCAAACCATTATAAGCCATATATGCTTTGCTGTAAGACTCTCCGTAGAACATAAAGTCAAACCCTAACTCTACTTCATTCCAACCTGCATAATGATCTAATTTTGTTCCACCTGCAGATTTAAGATCTGTCCACACGAAAGTAGGAGCAGAAGGGTCTGTTCCACCATTCAATACTTCAAAATTCGTCTTATATGAGTAAGTATATTCAGGAAGTTCCATTGCTGAAACAGCTGGAGAAACTGCCTCTCTTACATAAGCCCATTGCTCACCTGAGAATGATACCTGTAGATCACCCAATCCATCATTAGAGATAGAGAACGATTCTGTAACTTGCTCACCATATTCAATAGTCGCTGAAATCACATCCGTTGGAATAATTGCTACTGGAGGTTCAATAACGTTTGCGCTCAATGCTACTGAAATAGTTGTATCAGCAGAAACGATATCTAATGTATCCATTAATTCAGCTATCGCATCAGTATTCGCATTTACCTTTATGTACGAAGAATACTTAGGATTCAGGCTAATTGGTAGAGCATCAACTTCAATACTGAAGTTTCCATGACGAAGGGAAACATCTGTCACATTGATTGAACCAGTTCCTTCATTCATTACAACCACAACATCTTGCTTAGTTGCTCCCTTGTATACATTACCCATATCGATAGCAGAAGTACTCGCCATCAATGAAGGATTTCCTCCTTCTGTTATGTCTACATTAAACGTTACGTGAGAAGTTGGAGCTGCTGGATCATTTGACGCAATAACTAATTTCTGGAATTGGTTACCTGCTGTTAGATCATCTGTTGTCAACTCATAGTCAATTGTAACTGACTCACCTACCTGTAATAAACCACTTGTTAGTGAAATATCGTTAACCAAAGATACTCCTGGGCTCGCAAGCGTAATAGTAGTACTATCTTCAGTAACTTCTAAAATATCGTTATCTGTGTATTTCTGATAAATAAGAATACCATCATCCTGAGACGGACTCTCCATCGCTATGAACTGTCTAGTTGTCGTATTCCAATCTTTGTAGCTCATCGTGATATCACCATTCTCTTTCACTACAAACTGAATAGAACCTGAACCGTAGTTTCCAAAAACAACATTGTTATAAGAAACGATTAATTCACCAGCATTACGTTGGAAGAATACTTCACCACCTTTGATAAGGTCCATAGGGCTACCAATTGCAGAGAAATAACCACCTGTAATACGAGAAGAACCATAATCTAATGTAGAACCTTTACCGAATGCTTTCTCATCATCAAATAAAGTCAATACACCTCGGTCAGTGATATAAAGTTTGTTTACAGGCTTACCAAAATAAGGGAATGCAAAACCTAAATCTACTTCGTAATAGTAGTTCTCAGTAACTTTAAAATATTCAGTTAAGCTTTCTCCAGAAGCAGAAATATCTGTCCAGTTGAAATTCGCTTTTACAGTATCAAAATCAGCCACATAACCATAGCTACTTCCATGATTTACACCTTCAATGCTATAATCAGGAGCATAACGAGGCATGAAGAAATTCAATGGATAGTCTCCAGTATTTGTAAGCGTGAATGCGCCATTCAATGTATCACCAAGAGCAATGCTTGCAAAGTCATGTGAAGTTTGGTCAATCGTAATTTCTGAAGGAGCTACTGCTGCACCAAAAATATTAAATGCAAACTTATTTCCTTCTGTGTCTTTCAAACTAACTACGCCATTTTCGTTACCTGCTACTGAAGGCGTGAAACGGAATCGTAATGCTTGCTTTGAACGTGCAGGAACTGTTCTAGGCGTTTCCAACAATTCAAAGTGAGCATTTGAGACTTCAATAGATTCTACAGGGAACAACCCGTAACCATAGTTAGCAATGTTCAATTCCATTTCTCTTGAAGCACCAACTAATACAGAACCAAAATCGTAGATTGGCATAGACGCCAACTCATACTCACGTCCTTCTACATTAATCGTAACAGGAACTACTACTTCTTTCTCATCTGGATCGTTTGAACGAATACGGATATTTGAAGTATAAGAACCGTTAATCAGGTTATCTGCATTTACATTGAAAGCTACATCAGTTGTATCCAATCCTAATACATCGCCTTCAGAAGGAGACAATGAAATATACTCACCTAAATAGTCATTCTTTGAAATAGCAGACATACGCCATCCACCATCTACAATACCTAATTCATTTACCAACAATGGGTGCAAGTCAGCCCAAGACTCTCCATTAGAGTCTGAGAACTTCTGATGCAAAATAGCATTGTCTACATCTGCAACTCTACCAATTGATAATGGTATTAAGTTCTCCTCATCGGCTGGCAAGTGAACCACAACCCAGAAATAGTCATATGTAGAAATATAAACTTGATCTTCTAGCTTGATACTCCAATCTAAATGGTAATCAGATTTCCCACTAAACTCTTGTGTATGAACTGTATTAGCTGTTTCAATATCTCTACCTTTCTTAACCTCAATCGTAGCTGTAGTTCCGAAAGGTACACGCATACGAACTTTTAAGTCAGTCAAGTTAAAACCATTTGGATATGTGTTATCTACATAAAAACGAGTAGCTCCTGAGTTTGGCTTTTCACCATCTCCATTACCAATACCCAATGTTTGGTTCTTTTGGAAATCAATGTAAGACATTGTTCTTTCCTCAAATGCAGGAAGGTCATCTCCAACAGATGTCACTGCTGGTAATTCTTCTGCAATAATTGTCGCAGTTCCTTCAGAAGGTAAGAATACATCATTTACACCCGAAGTAGCAATATTAGTTGACTTATGCTTTACTGAAGCATTCCACTCTAATACACCTTCATCCAAGTTTCTAATTTCAAAAGAACCAGTTCCTTTAAGTTCACCATCAGTCAAATCAAATGCGATAGAAGCATCAGTATCGATATCTGGACCTGCATTTGTCATCGCTTCAATTACGTTAGAAATACCTGAAGGATTTCCGAAACGATCTTTTGCAACAACAGTAATGAAGTAGTTTGTCTCAGGTACTAATTCTGTTACCTTGAAGTTATTTACAGCTCCAGTATCTGCTGACAAACGAGTAGAAACCATACTAGCTGAAGCAAAGTTTTCAGCTGTAATCTCACTTGTAGAATAGTATACATCATAGTTAAATGCTCGTACATCATCCTCATCAGTTGTCGTAGTCCACTCTAAAGTAACAAAGTCTACTGAAGCTCCTGTTGCTACAAGGTCTGTAACAGCCAATGGAGCAATTCCTTGATCTGGCTGAAGAGCCAAATAAGCATCAATTGCACCAATACCTAGTTTACCTACAAACTCAGGGTTTTTCTCATCAATACTTACCGTTGAAGAAAGCAATTGCTTCTTCAAATCTTCTGCCGTATAATTTGGTCCTCCAAACTTAGAAACAACAAGTCCTGCTACACCAGATACATGCGGACAAGCCATTGATGTACCATGAATAAAAGCATATTTGTCATTTGGCCAAGTAGAAAGAACACCATTAGCACCGTCAATAGCCATATCACCACCTGGTGCCGCAATGTCTACCCACTCACCGTAGTTAGAGAAATATGAACGAGTGTAATCTGCACCTAAAGAAGATACTGAAATTACCTCTTCCATATAACCTGGGTAGTACTTATCGTCGTTGTTATCATTACCTGCAGCAAAGATGACAACTCCACCTTTCATTGGCGAGCCAGGGAAATTACCTGCTTCAGCAATAAAATATCTGATGGCATCTAATACCGCTTGCTCATAAGCTCCAGGTCTTGTATATCCCCAAGAGTTTTGAGAAATAACAGCTCCGTTATTTGCTGCGTACACAAAAGATGCTGCAGTATTGCTCACAAAACCTCCTAGAGTTTGAAGTCCCATGATACGTACACCATCTCCAATACCTGTACCACCAGCTACACCTGCTACACCAACACCATTGTTGTTTGTTGCCGCCACTGTACCAGCTACGTGAGTACCATGGTCTCCGACCACCAAAGTACCTTGGTCGTATGAGAATGAATAACCATGAACGTCATCGATGTATCCGTTGCCATCATCATCTACACCGTCTTCTCCATTCAATTCGGCTTCGTTTACCCACATATTACGCACAAGGTCTTCGTGGTCTACATCAAAACCGTTATCATGAACCGCAACTACAACGTTTGATTTACCAGCTTCAATTTCCCATGCCTTGAAAGCATTGATATCAGAACCTTCTGTTGCAATCTCTGTCTGACCTGTGTTATTATAGTGCCATTGATTTCCTAGCAACTCATCATCAAAGCTATTTTCAGCTTCTTGAGCAGCCTCAGACATCTCCATTACTTGATATGGAGCATTTGTTTTCTGATAGATTTGCTCAGCACGCTCTACTTCTGCAATGTTATTGAAGTCCAATGCTGCTACAGCTTCACTAGCTGATGCATTTACTGATACTTCATACCATAGATGTAGTCCGTGTGCACGCATTCTATCTTCATAACGAGCATCATATGGGAAAACTCGTCTCATGCCTCTCACATTATGTTTTACAGCTAATGCATCAAATGTAGAAACACCTAGTGAAAGAGTACCTATCGAAGGATTTAATCCTTTTGGAGATCGCATTAAAGTTGTCTCCATTTCAGGCTTAAACTTTACACGGATCACCCCTTGCTGCACCCCTTTTTCAAAGGTTGCTGCAATTGGCGTGTGTTGAGCCTGTACATTCGCTCCTGCGAACACATACAGTCCCACCGCGCAAGCCATTGCCTTTACAGTTTTAGATAAAAAATGATTCATAAAATTGAATTGGTATTATTTAAATATATAGAGTAATTAGTTTTGTTGTTTCTTATTGAGTGCATCGAGTAATTTCTTTAAAGCCTCTGTTTCTGCTTTCTTCTGATCGATCAGTTCTCTTAGCTCTTGTTCTTCAATTTCACTCTTGCTTTTCCCCTCAAATTCTTCTCTCACTTTCTTTCTACTTTTTGAACTCATGACATACAATCGTTAAAGCCTTTTCCAAGCTTAACCATATTTAGAATATTCATGAATTTTATTGGATTACTTATAGCATACACCAGCTAAAAAAGTAGTATACATTGAGTATACACAAAACATAAAACACTAATTACCAACACTTAAAAATCAATCACTTCATAACAAAACTAAATCCACATACAAGCATTTAGTATAATTACACACTAAAAAAAATGTAATCTCATCATCTAATAAAGGTGTAAATCCATTGTTTTCCACATGGATAATCAGTCTCCTTTATCTATCCGAATTTATGAATCAGCTTTAAAAAAATAGGTAAATAAAAATGGCAAAACATACCACCTCATACTTACTTTAAATAAGAAGTATGAATATCAAAAATGGAGGTAAGATAGGAAAATGAAAATTAGTAATATTCTTAGTTATATACTTGCTAAGAATGCATGAAGATCGGTATCTGATCCTGTTAAACCTAGCTTTTTACGAAGTCTAAAACGGGCTACATTAATGGTTCGGGGCTGCTGTTGAGTAATTGAGGAAATATCTTTTGTACTCATATTTAGCAATAGAAAAGCACAAAGCTTTCGTTCGTTAGCTGACAGGTCTGGATAACGCTCATGAAGCCTTTGGTAAAACTCTGTATGAACTTGTTGAAATTGTATTTCGAATTCCTTCCAAATTTCGTCTGAAGAAGAAGATTGTAAAGAATAAATCATCTTACGAATCGGACGTTTATTAGCTTCTTTTAAATCAGACTGTATGCCTATCAAATCATTTGAAACTTGATTAATCAGTTGATTTTTCTGAATCAAGTTCATAATGTTAGTAGTAAGTTCTTTGTTTTTGTACTCTAAACTTTGATTGAGTGCATCATTTTCTAAGCGGAGCTGATCTTCTGCTAACCTTGCTTTTTCTTTAGCCAAGAAAGCCTGTTTGGTCTTCGACCTTTGCAAAAGATACAACATCAGAAAAATGACGAGTAGAAAAACAAGTGTTCCTACAATCATCCTAGTCTGTGCCCTTTGCTTTTGCTTTTCTGCTTCATATTCCAAATTATTGATCTCAATCTTATGCTGATTGATCAATCGGGAAATATCTTGTGCCTTTTGCTCTGTATCTATCTGCGATTTTTTTGTAACATAAGCCTCTAAATAGCTTAAAGCTTTTGCTGTCTCATTCATTTGTGAGTAAACCTCATAGTAACCAGAATCTACGTAGGTTTTCATATCGGTAGAGCCATAATGTTCAGCTACAGCATCTGCTTCCTTAATCGCTTTTAGCGCATCTTTGTATTTTCCACCCTTCGAATAAATTGTACTTATTTCAAGCAAGGGAGTTATTGTTCCTTTCAAGTCACCGATACTTTGCTTGAGTTCATAGGCTTTTTCGAAATAAACTAAAGCTTGATCATACTTATCTTCATCTACAAACACTTTCCCAATATTGTGAAGGATACTGGCCTCTATGGCTTTATCTCCATACTCTTGGGCTTCAGAAAGGGCTCTTTCGTAGTGTAATAAGGCTGCATTATTTTTTTGTTTTTGATGACTGATAATTCCAAGATTCATAGTCATATAAAACTTTACTCGTTTTATGATCTCGGGATCAATCTCTTCTGAAAGTTTAAGGGCTTTTTCAAGGTAATGTTCTGCTTTCTCTATATTTCCTTCTTCTACATAGACCATTCCTATGTTGTTGTAGGCATTTACCATCCTTTCTACATCACCAATCTTCTGTGCAATGTTAGCAGCTCTCATATAATAATCAGCGGCCTTCAAAAAGAAACCTTGCATATAGAATACATTCCCATATTGATGATAATACTTAGATAATTCTAAGGATGGTGACATCTTTTCGGTGAGTAAACTTGCTTGCTTAATGAAAAGATGGGCTTTGTCAATATCTCTGTTCAAATAGAAACCCGTCAATTGAAATAGATGATTCATTCTGATAGAATCTGACTCTACTCCTTCCAATTGAGCTTCTAAACTGTCCATCTTCAGTATAGTCTCCTCTGTGCTTTGTTCTGCTCCTAATACCCATGATGGTAAAAAGACAATTAGTACCCCCCAAAAAAATCTCATATACAGTTAGTCGCGAAGATGTGATTGAATTACAAATATTAATTAAGTACTTAAATATAATAAAGTCACTATAAATTCTAAATATATTAATACTCAAAGTTTGCTTTTATTCCCTCTACTTAAATACTTCCTTATAATTGAATGGTTTGAATACGAACATTATACACTGAAATAGTGTACAGTTTGTTATCTTCTTAGCGAAAAAAGAATAATTTAAGCAATCTGAAGAGCTTCCGTCATCTTTTCTCACATCACTTGAAATTAAAGCTTAAATGATTTTTTTGTACTATTTCCTTCGGTGCCTGTCTAAAAAGACATTGAGAAGAAAAGAGGCTCCTCTGAAGTTTTAATTTTTCAATAGAAATTACCTTGTACCATTTCTATATACCCTCACTACAGACTTTTTTATAATTTGGACGTAAAAGCTAAGAACTCATCAATCTCATAACCCATGAAATCATCATTCCTAATCTTTTGTCTGTTTAGTTTATTCTTCTTCACTTCATGCGAAGATGAAAGAAGTATACTACCTAATACTTCATCTAGTCAAGTCTCTACATTGAATCAAACATTCTTAAACCTCAGTAGTGACAATACGAATTTTGAAGATTTTACAGGCTCTGCAAAACTAACACTCACTAGTGACTATATTTTAGCTTATGAGCTTTCATTTAACGGTATGCCAGAAGGTGTTACCCTTTCAAAAGCTGTGATGTTCAAAAATATAGATGGCAGTGAAAGAGAAGTCTTCTTAAACTTAGTAGATGGCATCAATACTAACTTTGATGAAGCATATTCAGTTCGTGAGCAAGTACAACTTCAATCTGATGAAGCTAATACGTTTTTGAATAGACCTTTGGAACTTCACATTTATGTAGAAGAAGCAAATGAAAGTGTGTTCACTGTATCGCTAAATAACGAATAAAGTATATGAAAAGAGCGATATGAATTAACTCATATCGCTCTTCTTTGTACTAATTATAAACCAGTACTCTACCACCACATTGCGTAGATTGCCGAAACTGCAGCAAACAATGCAATTGAAGTAATATTGAATACCATACTCGTTCCGAACAAGCCTTTTGTAAGCTCAAAGCCTTTGCTTTCTTTTTTACTTTCCAATAAGCTAATTCCTACCATTAGAGTACAAAGAGTCACGAAAACGACTCCCATCTGATCGATAAATGGCATATCTGGGAATAAAAACGCATCTACTGCAACAGAGAAAGGAATAGATGCTAGTGCCGTTGTCAATGCTGCATTTGCCGTTGCTTTTTTCCAGAAAAGACCGAACAAGAAAATAACGACAACTCCTGGGCTTACATAACCTGAATACTTTTGGATAAATTGGAATGCTTGATCTAAGTTTGCTAGCTGAGGGCCTACCAAAACTGCAATTACTAAAGCAAAGAAACTTGTGATACGACCAATCGTTACCAACTTCCCTTCAGAAGCTTTAGAGTCAATCAAGTTTTTATAAATATCTAATGTAAAAATAGTTGAAATACTATTTATCATTGAACTCAATGAAGAAACAACTGCGGCAATCAAAGCTGCAAATGCCAAACCTTTTACTCCTGTAGGCACAAAAGTATTCAACAACCAAGGGTATGCTTCATCTGGTTTAGAAATATCTGCTTGTAATGCATAAGCTGCAATACCTGGAATCACTACGATTAGTGGTAAAACTACTTTCAAGAATCCTGCGAATACAATTCCTCTTTGCCCTTCTTCTAATGTTTTAGCTGCCAAAGCTCTTTGGATAATATATTGGTTACACCCCCAATAGCCTAAGTTGGCAATCCACATTCCTCCTACTAGAACTGACACTCCTGGCAAATATTCATATGCAGGGTGGTTCTCACTAAAGATTAGGTCAAACTTTTCTGGTGCCTTTTCAATAAGTGTTGACATCCCTGCCACAAAACCGTTTGATTCTCCTACGGCATCTAAAGCCAAATAAGTAGTAATCAAACCTCCACCAATTAGGAAGACAACTTGTACTACGTCTGTCCATGCTACAGCTTTTAATCCTCCATAAATAGAGTATACTCCCGAAAAGACCGCCAATCCAATAATTCCGTAAAGCAATTCTACTCCCATGATTTCTTCAAGAGCCAAAGCACCCAAATAAAGAATAGACGCTAGGTTTACGAATACATATAAGAAAATCCAGAATACGGCTAAACTTGTACGAACACGCCCATCATAACGGTGCTCCAAAAATTGTGGCATTGTGAAAATTTTCTCTTTCAAGAAAATCGGTAGAAAATACTTTGCGACAACCAGTAAGGTAATTGCAGCCATAAGTTCGTAACTGGCAATTCCAAAACCGATTGCAAAACCAGAACCTGACATTCCGATAAACTGTTCTGCAGAAATGTTTGATGCGATAAGTGACGCTCCGATAGCCCACCAAGGAAGTGATTTACTGGCAAGAAAATAATCTTCGGTATTTTTCTCTTCACCTTTTTTATCTCTCGATACCCATAATCCGACTCCAATGATAAGTAAACAGTATGCGACAAAGACTACGATGTCTATGGTTGAAAAATCCATAATATTAGTTAGATAGTTAGTTGTATTGTTTTTAGCTATGAATAAAAAACTTCAGTCGATTAAAATATGAAACACCTTGGCTACTAGACCTCTTTGGCATTCCTCAATTAAAAACAGCCTACTAAATAGAAGATATTGGCGTAAAATGCTAGAGTTTATGAAAATTTTACAAAAAACAAGAAATACCAAATCAATCTACACCCTTTTTAGAACAAAATTACCCCCCACCTTACTTCATTGTACTGATTTATAAAGAGTATATGTTCTATCACTTGACAAGGCTTAAATCCTTTAAACTAAAACTTTGAGAATAGATGGTCACTAAAAAAGACCATATGCTCTCTTTAGTTAAAATCAGAAAATCATGAAAATGAAGAAAATTCTTATTGCAGTAGGCATGTCATTGTTCCTTTCTAGCTGTGCTATTGTTCAAAGTCCTGTTTCAGGCTTTATTTACACTGACTTGAAGGCTCCTTTTGCTGTTACTGACAACTCACAGTCTTCAAAAGTAGGTACTGCTGAAGTAAAAAGTATTCTAGGTATTGTAGCACAAGGAGATGCTAGTATCGAGAAAGCTGCAAAGTCTGCGGGAATTACAAAAATTCATCACGTAGATTATCATGCGCACAACATCATTGGTATTGTTGCTACATTTAAAGTAATGGTATATGGTGAATAAAAAATATACGGCAGGGATATACAAAAGTATATCCCTGTTTTTCTTTCTGCTTCTAAGTGTGTCCGTTCAAGCACAAGACATTTCGAAATACTTTACATCACACTATCAAGAAGGTGGTTCGCTCTACTTTATTTTCCCACAGGATGGGTTTGTAAATGAGTCCAACAAAAATCCTTTCACATACGACATCACCTATTTGGTGTCCAAAGATACCGTTACCCTCAATTTTTCTTATCTGGATGCTTCACAGATAGAAATTGAAAAGCTATCGCTAAAAACTGAAGAAGGGTCTAAATCCTTCAAAACCAAAAAAATATTTGTAGAAAGCGAAGATGAAAAATGGCATCATCGTTACACCGCACTCATCCCTTATGCAGATATAAAGGCATTATTCAAACAACACGAGCTACAACCAAAATTGGCTTTGGTCTGTGAAAGTGAGCATATTGACCTTTGTATAAAAGCGAGTAAGTGGGAAAAGCAATCTTCCATTATCAGTAAGATTTTTATGGAAATTGATGCCAATCAGAAATAAGTTTTCCTCTAAAAATTAGACAAGCCTTACCAATATTTAAATTGTGTAAGGCTTTACTTTTATTAGCAATTAATGACAAACTGCATTCCCGTATTTATCACTGATTTTTTGAAATTCACGCTTTAAATGATTTTAACAGAATACGCATTTATAAGCGTGTAGAGAATAGACTAAACACAAATGAAAACTCCTAAATTTCCACATCCACTAACCATTCTCACAGTCTTTGTTTTTTTGGCTGCCGGATTAACTTACCTTCTTCCATCTGGAATTTACAATAGGTCTTTAGACCCAAACACAGGGAGAGAATTAGTTGACCCGACCTCTTTTCATCAAGTAGAAGACATTAATATCAATTTTTTAGATGCGCTTGTCGCAATTCCTCAAGGAATGGAAAAAGCTGCTGATATTATTTTCTTGATCATTGTAGCGGGTGGTGCTTTTATGGTCATCGAAAAAACAGGTGCTTTAAAAGCTGCTATTGATCGACTTGTTCACAAGTTTGAGGGGAAAGAACTCTTTGCAATTCCTGTGGTCAGCTTACTCTTTTTTACGGGAGGGGCTTTGCAGAATATGCAAGAAGAAATTATTGCCGTAGTACCAATCCTTGTGATCATGACAAGAAGTCTGGGCTTTAGTAATTTGGTTGCTGTGGCTATCAGTTTAGGTGCGGCGGCTGTCGGAGCTTCATTTTCACCAATCAACCCATTTCAAGCTGTAGTTGCTCAAAAAATTGCAGGACTACCTATCAATAGCGCATGGGAATTTAGAATTGCATTTCTCCTTTTAGCCTATACTCTTTGGACTTTAGGAGTCATTTATTACGCAAAAAAGCATCCGATCAAAAAGGAAAAAGTTACTGAAAATACTCCAGATGATTTCAAATGGCAACATGGGATTATTCTAGGTTTAATCCTCTCTACTTTTGTAGTAATTTCAATAGGCGTTACCAAGTTCGATTGGGAATTCAATCATATCACAGCTCTATTTCTAGCCTTAGGTGTTGTATCAGGTATTTTAGGAAGAATGGGGGTTTCGGGAACAGTCAATGCTTTTACCGAAGGTTTCAATGACATTGCCTCTTCTGCGTTATTAGTTGGTGTTGCAAAAGCCATTTTTGTCGTTATGGATGAAGGACAAATTGTTGATACTTTGGTTTACTACCTTTCTCAACCACTCAACGGACTCCCTGCCCAAGTTACGGCGATCGGAATGATGGGAATTCAGTCCATTATTCATATTCCTGTACCTAGTGTTTCGGGACAAGCGGCACTTACAATGCCATTGTTCACACCACTCGGTGATCTTTTAGGAATTTCAAGACAAGTTGTCGTCTTGGCTTATCAGTATGGTGCTGGTCTTGCAGAACTCATTTTACCGACCAATGGCTCACTTATGGCCATCTTGGTAGCAGCAGGTGTTAACTACAAAACTTGGCTGAATTTTGCCTTAAAAATGTATGGCATCCTCATCGGTCTTGGTGTTATTGCTTTGGTGATAGCTATCCAAATCGGACTTCAATAATTCTTGTACAGGTGAAAAATAAAATGCCATCAGATAAACTGATGGCATTTTATTTTTAGGTAGTAAGACATAAGAATACTGGTATTACTATCCTTAGAGTTAACGAAGTGAGTGATTTAGATATGAAGAACTGCGTCCGCCTCTGTATCCATTTGTGAGTTCTTAGAGAAACTCTAAGTACAGTATTTTTTTAAAACAGAAGTCATATGCCCACCTACTGAAACTAGTACAATCCAAAGCTTCATTCGCTAAATTACTTAACTGTTTTATAGCTAGTTGACCTTTTCCAAACTAAAGCTTTCTTTGGTCAATTCTTCCGATACCTCCCAAAGCCTTGCTGCTATTTTCTTATCATGAGAATAGTCCGTAGAACTAACTTTCCCTGCCTCACCCTTCATTTCTCGAAATCCTGTTGGACCAAAATATTCCCCACCTTTTACATCTTGCCCCAAAGCTGCTAACAATGTTGGTCTTGCACCTTCTTCTGGATTATGAGCAAATAATGGAGAAATCACTGAAAAGATTGAAACCATCACTGACGGTAAATGCTGTGCTAAATTCGTTGTTGACACCCCAGGATGAGCAGCCACTGATAAAACTTTGCTATTAGACTGCTTCAGTTTCCGATCCAACTCATAAGCAAACATCAGACAAGCCAACTTACTTTGTCCATAAGCCTTCATTTTCTGATAATCTCGTTCACTATTCAAATTCTCAAAATCAATCGTTGCTTTTCTGTGGGCAATACTACTCAAAGTAACCACTCTTGCTCCTTCTGTCTGATTAAGTGTAGGTAACAAAAGCATGGTCAGTAAAAAATGATTGAAGTAATTCACTCCCATCTGACTTTCGTAACCATCTTCTGTAAGTGAAAATGGCGGAACCATAATTCCTGCATTGTTGATCAGAAGGTCTAGTTTTGAGTAACGTTCTAAATACGTACGAACAAATGCACGTACAGAAATAGCCGAACTAAGATTTAATGGGATAAATACTAAATCTGCATTGGGAATTTCTTTCTTGAGTTCAGCTATGGCATTTTGGGCTTTTTTTTCATTTCGACAAGCCATAATTACGGTTGCCTCCTTTTTGACTAAAGCTCTTGCTGTTTCATAGCCTAAACCAATATTTGCTCCTGTTACAATGGCAATACGCCCTTTCTGATTGGGGAAGTTTTTGAGATTAAATTTTTCCATCTTATTTGTAGAGAGTATGTTGTAGAAATCAGATACTACTGAAGATAAAGGAATAATTCCACTCAAACTACATATTTCACCAGGCTATTTTTCTTTTGTGATATCGTAGATTTTAGAAATCTGTCTGAAAATATGCTCATAGTCAGGAATAGAATGTTTGCGTTGAGCCGTTTCCAATTGAGTTTTTAATTTCTGAATCTCACCTGCCAAATTTTTCTCTTCTATTTTTCGATTCGTCAAATCATTTTGGAGTTGCTTTACATGAGAACTCATCAAATCTGCATTTCCAGAAAGATTATTCAAGATGCTTAAATACTGATCTAATAATTGACTTCGGGAAGTATGCGGATACCTCACTTTATGATCTATTTCACTCCAAGCTTCTTCATAGATTGTTCTTACCTGTATCTCTGCCAAATACTCCGTTTTTGTAGGTTTTGTCTTGAGTAAATAGTGTACTGATCTATAGCCATAAGGGTGTTCTTGAATGTTACACCCAAAACTTTCCAAGCCTTCACGGTAAGTTTTAGGATCGCCTTCTCGCACATAAGCTACAGGAGATTCATGCAATTCCCAAGTTGAAGTCAGAAAATCATTGATCGGGAGAATGTCTTCCTTGAATAAATGAAGCATTCGGATGCCTATCAAATCCGTGATTTGGGTTCTATAATTTTGAAGATTAATCTCTCGGTCGGGATGAAGAAGACGTTTTCGGATAATCTTATCCATCAAGTGTGCCGTGTCCTTGATTCTGTAACGAACCGAATGAACTTTATCCGCTTTTAGAAAACGTGATACAATGTATTCTGCTGGGGCATATAGTTCTTCTTTAAACTCGATATAATCTTCTTTGATCGCCATCAATTCATCCCAAGTCAAACCTGTCTGCTCAAGTTCTTTTTCTGAGATATTATATTTTTCGATAAGATCCTTTTTCTCCATTGTATATCAATTTCTACAATTCTATAAACAACCCTATTTGCAAATAAGGACAAGTTAAGAATGTATTTTTCAGATACGTAGTTTGAAATGCTAACATTTCCTTTTGAATATACCAACTAGAGAAGGGTTTTTAAACACAAAAAAGCCTCATCACTTTTGCTAAAAGTAATGAGGCAATCTCAAGTAAAACTTTTGGATTAATACATTCCAGCAAAGTTATAGAAGTGCTCTTTCATGATTTGAACAAAACCACCTTCTACTTTATCATCTTGCATTGCTTTCGGGTTTGTATATGCTCTTAAGATTTCAGCACCTGCACCTTCCCAAGTAAACGGTATTGCACCTGCTTGTACCATTCTTTGGATCGCTCTATTGTGTGCATCTGTAGTAGCATCTCCCATTACATCCGTTAAAATATACACCTCATAACCATCTGCTATTGCATCTAGTGCCGTGTAAGTCGGACAGCCCGAAGTCCAAAGCCCTGTAATTAGAAGCTTCTTTCTTCCTGTTTTCTTCACCGCATCAATGACCGCTTTGTTTTGCCACGCATTCAACGAAATACGGTCGATGTTTTCAACTTCAGTATCAATTTCTTGCTTGATGTCTGCAACTGTAGGTTTGTTTGCCCCAAGCTCCACTCCAATCGTTGACTCAATGACAGGAATGTCAAATACATTGGCTGTTTTAATGATTGCCTGTGTATTATTCACCAATACCTTTTGGTCGATGTTTTTAACTACACCTAACATCTCATCTTGAAAGTCGATGACTAACAAAACAGTATTTTCAGATGTAAGCAGATTGTCTGTTTTAGGATCTTTTGGAATGAAATTCTCTCCAATTTTCTGTGCATTGGCACTCAAGCCTACCAAAAGAAAAATGAATACGAATAGCGATTTTGAGAATGTTGTCACTTTTTTCATGATTGTAGTTTTTAGATTTTATTTCTGTTTCCTTTATAGCTTTTAAGAAATCATTCAAGCTTAAATATTTAGTGCTTGTTTGACTTATTGTACACTACAAAGGACTTGAAAAAAGTGACGCTCATAAAGGTAAAAAAATGGCGAAGAAGGGTAAAAATTGGATTACAGCATCTCCGTGTTATTCTATATCTAGCTCATCGCTTAGCTGTGCTATTTTTTCTTGTGTGACTCCGTAAAGGTCTTTGTAATTATCATAATAACTTTCCAGCGGATCGTTCAATCCATCTATTTCTTCTATATAACTGCTCAGAAACTCCAATACCTCTTTTCGCCCTTCTTCCGAATACAGTTTATCTTGCTCTACTTTAAAAAGCTTACTGCCTATGTACTTCTTCTTATTCAGAACGACATTGATTAATTCTACTTTGGCGTCGGGTATAAAATAACTTAAGCCTACTTCTTCCGTGAGTATTTTGGTTTCTACAGGCGACTGCTCAATCGCTTCTATCAACTTAGGCAAATCATCTCTTCTTGCCGTTTTCTTTATCAAACGATCTATCCACACCATATTCGCAATGGTATCTTCCAAGCCTTGACCAAGGTAAATTGCCAGACCAAAATAAGAGTATATCAGTTTGTATTGCCCTTCTTCTTCTTGATTATCGAAATTCATATATAAGGATATAAAATAGCGGAGATTGACACACAACTAAGTTTTTTAAACAGTAAGAAGATAATTCTCTTTTATAATTATGCGGATTATTTTCATTTCATTAAAAAACATCTTTGAATGGTATAATTTAAACGGATTTTAAAATTGAGTTATTCAGTAGGTGAATCATTCAATTTAGATTCTTTTGCAAATCCTTCTTTCATAAAGCTCTGTTGGTAAATATTTTTGTTAACAATAAAATTGACAACCTAATTAACCTACCTTTTTTTAGTTATTTGTTTTAAGTGATATGTTGTATCATCTCATAAAGTATATTTCGAGATATGTCTTTCTAAAAGTATATCTTCATCGAGTTAAAAGAGTAAACTGGGATAAAATCCCTTGGGACAAGCCTCTGATCTTGGCTGCAAATCATCCTGCGACCTTACTTGACCCAACCCTATTGGGAAGTTATGCAGAAAAAAACGTCCATTATCTCGCAAAAGCCTCACTTTTCAATAGCAATTGGAAAAACAAGTTATTCCGATCTTTACATATGATTCCTGTCGTACGAGCGATGGACAAAGGAGAAGGAAACAAGATTGGAGCAAAGAACAGCGATAGTTTTCAACATTGCTACGAGGTACTAAAGCAAAATGAAGGCATTGTGATTTTCTCAGAAGGAGTTTCGATTTGGGGAAGACAACTCAAGAAATTAAAAAGTGGAACTGCCCGTATCGCCTTTGGGGCAGAACTCGAAAACAATTATGATTTAGATGTTTACATCGTCCCGATTTCTTTAAACTATACAGACATTACTCGTCCTTTTTCTAGTGTTATGATGGTTGCTGGTGAACCGATCAGAATCAGAGACTATCAAATAGATTATGAAGAAAATTCTTCCGCGACCACGCGAAAAGTAACCAAACTCCTAGAAGATCGACTGACTGAAAACCTTTACCTCACAGATGGACGAAGCCAAGAAATAGAGATTGAAATGATTTCGGGTATGTATTTCGAAAGCTCTTTTCACAACCTTAAAGTCGGCTATCAACTCAAAGACCATTTGGATTGGCAAAAAAATGTAGGGCATTACATTCAAAGACTAAAAGAAGAGGATCCCGAAAGACTCAAATTTATTCGTAAGCAAATCGATATGTACCAAGCTTCCATCAATATTTTCGGTTTGAAAGACTACGCTTTTTGGTACAAAAATCAGAATCAGCTCAGAATTAGTTTAGCTATGATTTTGGGCTTTATCATCTCCCCTATTTTCTTGTGGGGTGTTTTTCACCATTATCCTATTTATAAATCGGTTCAGAAAATTGCAAAGAAACTCGCTCAGCCTGTAGAATCTTGGGCACCTGTCATGCTTATACTTGCCTCCATCGCTTTACCTCTGAGTTATTGGGTTTATGCGAGTATTTACCAACACTTTTTTAACCAAGGACTTATCGTATATTTATTAAGTCTTCCAATTTCTGCCTACACCGCTGGTCATCTTTGGTATTATTACAAAACTCGAGGAATTCAATGGCGTAGACTATGGTTAAGACTAAGACACCCGAATGTCTACAAACAAATAGAAGTACAACGCAATAAAGTTTTAAGCCTGATCGATGATGTTATCAAGACTTATGAGGGGAAAGAAATATAAGCTTGGATTGGCGCTTTCTGGTGGTGGAGCCAAAGGTTTGGCGCACATCGGAATCATCAAATACCTTGTAGAAACCGAGCGCATACCCGAAATTATAGCAGGGACAAGTGCTGGTTCATTGGTCGGGACACTCTTTGCTGCGGGTAATTCCATTGAAAAAATTCAAGACTTCTTCTACTCTAACTCTTTATTTTCTTGGAGCTATTTCTCAACAAATCAAGC
Source organism: Sediminitomix flava (assembly GCF_003149185.1). Lineage (NCBI taxonomy): Bacteria > Pseudomonadati > Bacteroidota > Cytophagia > Cytophagales > Flammeovirgaceae > Sediminitomix > Sediminitomix flava. The sequence continues at coordinate 311,598 of NZ_QGDO01000004.1, forward strand.
TGGACTTATAGACCCCGCTAAATTGCGTAAACTCCTAGAGCCTTACTTCCCCGAAGATAATTTTGAAGCCTTACAAATCCCTGTGAAAATAGTTGCCACAGATATGCTACAAGGGAAGGTAAAGGTCTTTGAAGAAGGCTCTGTGATTGATAGTGTACTCGCTTCCATTGCCTATCCTTTTGTGTTTGCCCCAATGAAAATTGGTAATACAATTTATAGTGATGGCGGAATTCTGAATCATTTTCCGGCTGACCTCATCCATAAAGATTGTAAAAAGCTAATTGGAGTATATGTATCTCCCGATGAACAAAAGACAGAGGAAGATCTCAAAAATGTGCGTCAGATTGTAATTAGAGCCATGGAACTCATGGGTGTTGAAGCTGAAAGAAAAAAGTTTGACCTCTGCCATGATATGTTTTATATGGATGAATTACTCGGATACACCACTTTCGACACACGCAATGAAATCTTAGACGAAATTATAGATATTGGCTACCAAAGTGCCAAATCGCATTACGAAAAAGATCATGTAACTACATAATTTTCAAGAGTCTATTCTTTATTTCAGTAAGAGAATAGGCTTTTTTTATTGCTCTTTTCCTACCTAAGTTTCATTAAACTTACATCTCCACTTTTTTCTTATCTCTATCGGAACATTGCCTTCTCAAATTCCATTTAGGGATTTGTAAATACAAGAAAATAACTAACCTAACTATTAACCTTGAAATACCTACTAACTCTCACTCTATTGTTGTGCCTTCTAAGCTCAACCTATTCCCTAATTGCCCAAGATGAACTAGCTTGTAATTGTGATATCATCGTCCCAGCGGGTACAACTACCATCAATGGGGATTTTGAAAATGCTCTTTCTTCCGAATTTGCAGTACAAGTTTCTGGAGGAGAAACCATTTGTCTTTCGGCAGGAGATTACCCCGACCTTAACATCAAAAACTTAAAAGGTACAGCTGAAAATCCTATCACGATTATCAATTGTGGTGGAAAAGTCAGAATTGGCACATCACCTTGGACACATGCGGTCAAAATCAATAATACCGAGCATCTCCGTTTTTCAGGTACAGGAGTAGAAGGACTCACCTACGGTATTGAAGTCACATTTCTTACTTACAGAGAAGTCATTGCTCCTAGCGGAATCATCACCGAAGGTCAGTGTCAAGGCTTAGAATTAGATCACCTCGAAATCCACAATACACCTTTTGCGGGTATAATCATCAAGTATGATCCTAAGTGCTTTTTAGAAGACTCTTGGCAAAGAAATTACCTCATGCAAGGTATTCGTGTGCATGACAACTGGATTTATGATACAGGAAGTGAAGGTCTCTATATCGGATATACAGGAGGCCCAATTGACTGTGATGCTGAAAATACCATCTTCCCTCATAAAATTGAGAATGTTCAGATTTACAAAAACCTAATCCAACGAACAGGTTGGGATGCGCTTCAAGTCTACCAAACAAGTAATTGTGATATCTATGAAAATGTAGTTGAAGATTACGGCTTCTTCAACGAGTTATTTCAGAATACAGGAATTGATATCGGATGGAAAACCTCTGCCCGAATCTACAACAACAAAGTAAATAGAGGTTCTGGAATAGGAATCGAGATAAAAGCCCAAGGCGGAATTGAAGTATTCAATAATCAGATAAGCAACGCTGGCTTTGATGGTATTTATGCCAATGATGTGGATACCGAAGTGGGTCGACTAGCCTACCGATTTACACACAATACCATAGTAAAAACAGGTCGTTACGGTATCAGACTTGAAAACTTCCAAACAGATAATCAAGCCCCTAATAGCCTTGACCTTATTGCCAACAATCTGATTACTGAAATCACACCTAGTTCTGTTTCTTTGTCTACTAGTACTTCAAGTATTTCTCCTTCTGTTATTCGTTCTTTTAGCACAAGCTCTGATACCAAGTCAAAGAGCAGTGAGAAAGAAACACGAAAAGAGGAAAAAGAGCAAGAAAAGGAAGACCGAAAAGAAGCTAAACAAGAGTGGAAAGAATTTAAGAAATGGCTCATAGATAATAAAGCACATTGGAAAAACTGGGTAAAAATTGAAATGGAAAATGAAATAGATCCACAAACCCAAGTTTACTTTACAGAAATGTTAGATAAATACAAAACGCAGCGGATGACGACCGACATTGAAGAAATACAGTCTAAATCTACATTTTCTACCCTTTCTATTCCTTTTATCAATAAGGATTATATCTATACCGCCCGCCCATTCAATGTAGATACACTCGGTAACTGTAACCACGTAGAAGCGCGTACAATCCTTTTCACAGATACTTTAAACGGAGATTTTAGTCTTCAGATCGGGTCACCTGCAATGGATATATGCCCTACAGTCAGTTTAGCCCCAAATGTTGATATTAATGGAGAAGAACGAATCAGTGGTTCTGCTGCTGATGCTGGAGCAATCGAACTGCAACAGTATTATGTTGAGGTCGAAAATAGTTTGGGAGAAGCCATTGAAGGTACACTCAAAATTTACGATGGAAGTACGTACCAAACCTATGAAAGCCCACTGACTGGGAAATGGATTTTACCAAAAACTCAAACGTATTCAAAGGTGAGGTTAATCGTCAATAACGGTCAAAAAACCATCTCAAATCCATTTAAAAATGAAGATGGGCGGTTTTTCCAAACGATTCCTGTCAGTGTTTCTCTCTTGAACTCCGATAGTATCCCACTCGAAGGAGGTCGCATTCAACATGCTGGTGGAGAAACTGCTTTCGATGAAGTATTTGCAGCAACAGATACCAATGGTACATCTAGTCTAGAACTGCTTCCTGCTACATACAAATTCAGAATGACCTACGCTCATGGGAGTGAACAAAAAAATAGTATCAAAATAAAAGAAGGGAATCAGAATGTGATTTTCCAAACTGTAAACACACAATTAGCCCTTGATCGTTGTGAAGATGAAACGAGAATAGCTCCTCAAGCGGCGGTCATTTACAAAGGCTTTGATAAAAGTACAACCCCTCTTTATACTGATTCAAATGGAGAAGTTTACACAGAACTCCTACCCGATGTGTATAACTTTTGGGTAACCGCAAATGACAAAACAATCAAGTTTTCGAAAGTACATGTAGACTTAACTACACCTTTTGCTCATTTTCCACTTTCAAAAACACAATTCCTTAATGATGGATTAGTGCAATTTAAAGCTGGAGGAGAATGGTATGACCTTCCCGAAGAGGGAATAGAATTGATTGAGGGAAACTATCGATTCAGAACTTTTGATACTAATGGAGTAAAAACACTCGATCAGACTATGGCGGTAAGTGGTTGTGCGTTTATTTATGACAACTTACCAAGTTCACCCGAAATACCAGAAACAAGTATATATCCACAGCCTGCAAATACACATATTTTTGTACCAATGATCCCACAACTTCCCGATGAAGTCATCATTTTTGACATTAACTCAAATATATACCCTGTATCTTTTAATGATATTTCATTTGAAGGTGGTGTATTCAAGATTAACCTTCAAAATATGGGCTTAAATAATGGTCTCTACATCTTGCAATGGTCTATCGATAATCAGTCTTCTTCTGAAACTTTTATGATTCAAAATTAGAAGAGTAAAATAGAGCTTTAGTTCCTTGATAACTAAAGCTCTAAAATAAAGAAAGCGATACAACACTAGGCTGTACCGCTTATATTTTTGGTGTCTATAATGACTATCCTAAATGAATTTTCTTATTTGAAAATCCAAAGTGTAGTTGACTGGTGATCTTCTCCAATCAAAGCTTTACCTTGATTGTAACCAGCTGGGTTCAACAACTCCTCTTCTTGAGCGAAGTTAACACGAGCTGGAAGATCATCGATATCTACCAAAGGAGCAAAGAATACATCGTTTGCATCTCCCATAGGAGCATCAGCGATAATTGCATTACCGTCAAGGTAGTTTGCACCTGTAAAGTCACCTTTCTTGATTAGGTGTTTAGGGTAACCCGTTCTACGGTACTCAGACCATGCTTGGTGAGGCTGTCCGTACAACGCAATGTACTTTTGAGTAAGTACTGTTTCTTCAGAAGCCGCTGGAAGATTAGCGATATAAGCGTCGATGTCTGCTGACTCAACACCCCATCTTTCCATAGAAGCTCTTACACCAGCTTCGTAGTTTGCTTGATCAAATCCGTTGATTTCTGAAAGCAAGAAGTAAACTTCTGCTGCTTCAATATAAATTTCAGCTGCATCTGCTGCCAATACAGGCTCACCTGGCATAGATACTCTTGACATTGCAAATGCACCAGCTACTTCACTTGGTACACCGTAAGGGATACCTTCGTAATCTGCAGGGTCTAAAGACTGAGCGTCTTCAACTGTTCCACCTCTAAAGTGAGTTTCATCAACATTTACAGAAACTGCATATCTGAATAAACGAGGGTCAGTAAGATCTGCAAATGGGTTAGCAGTACCGTTTGTAGAAGTTTTACCTTTCAACAAGTCGATTAATGGTTTTGCTACTGCAAAGTCAGTACGGTTATTTACGAAGTATGCTTTATACATTGGCGCTCCTTTCAAAGTAGAACCATCGTAGAACCATGCTGCGTTATCGTCATTTGAAGTAATCAAATTCTCACCGTTTGCAAGCTCAGCAATTGTTTCTGCTGCACCTGGTACTCCTTGTTTTTGTGCTTGAACAGCAATTCTTAAACGTAAAGAGTTACCAAATTTTTTCCAGCTTGCTGCTGTTTCTCTTTCGAAAATAATATTTCTATCAAATACTCTTTCTCCTTCGTCAATTGCAGCAACAGCTTCGCTCAACTCGTTCAAAAGATCTGCATAAATACGCTCTTGAGAAACATAATCAGGGTTTGTAACACCTTCATGCGCCATCAAAGCATTAAAGTCAGGATTCTCCTCTTTTGATCCGTAAGTAGAGTAAGGAACTGGACCGTAAGTATCAGTGATTAATTGGAATGCCCAAGCTTTCATGATACGAGCCGCTTGAATTTGGTTGTTAGGGTTTCCGTAAGCCAAGCTATACGCTCCTGACAATTCTGGATCTTCAGCAATCTCGATGATACGCTCGAAGTCCATTACAGTACCATACAATGCTTTGAAAGTCGAGTTATTTGAGTTCTCTCTGTACTGGAATCTATCTTCTTCAGTATAGTTTACTTGTGCCCAGTACTGAACCCATGGTGTTACCATACGACCAGCAAACCATTCATCACGAATGTTATCCATCAAGACTCTTGAGCCACTCAAAGCTAGAGATACTGTTGGTACATTTTCTGGATCGTTAGGGTTAGTATTGATCTCCTCAAAGTTCTTGGTACAAGACGTCAGCAATACTGCTGCCGTCCCGATACCCATAACTATTTTATTGAATAATCTCATGTATAAATCGAATTTAAGTAAGTTGGTAGTTTAGTTTAGAATTTTGCTGACAGGTTGAAACCAAATGTCGCTGTTGATGGTAATGCACCACCTTCTAGACCTTGTACGTTACCACTTGAAGTAACTGCCATCTCAGGATCGATATGTTTGTTTGCCAATCCCCACATTGCTAGGTTACGTCCGTATGCTGAAAGTCTCAACTTCTGAACATGACCGCCGAACAATGCTTGAGGGAATGTATAACCAATGTTCACATCACGTAGCTTCACATAAGAAGCATCGAATACGTTTTGTGCTTGTGGTCCTGAATAGTGATCCGATCCCCATTGTTGCGCTGAAATTGCTGTTGTGTTTGGAGTACCATCTGCATAAACTGCATCCAATACGATTCCATTCTCACGAACACCATTTGCAGCTGTCTCTTCTAACATACCTGAGTACATACCCCACATGTAAGTAGTCGAGTGATAGCTACCACCTTGTTGCTTATCGATCAAGAAACTGAAATCAAGATTCTTGTATCTGAATGTGTTTCTAATACCCAAGTTATAATCTGGAACTACTGAACCCAATACTTCTGTACCTGAAGTTAAGTAACGTCCGTCTTCACCTACAATTGGCTTACCAGTTTCTTCGTGGTATACATAGTTCGTACCCATGATTGCTCCGTAAGATTGTCCAACGAATGCGTTAACTGATACTGCGAAAGGTGCATTTGCCATACGGTAGTTGTCGATACCAGGAGCAAGTTCTGTTAACTGGTTGATGTTTTTCGAGAAGTTCACGTTCACATTCCAAGAGAAATCTTTTGTTCTGATCACGTCAGCTCCTAACATCAATTCAACCCCTTTGTTCTCCATTGTACCTGCGTTCATCATTTGGTAGTAGTACCCTGACGAACCTGACAATGCTACAGTAGTAATCAAGTCTTCAGTTTTGTTCTCGTAGTAAGTCGCATCAATAGTGATTCGACTATCAAACATTGCTGCTTCCAAACCAACTTCCCAAGAGTTTGTACGCTCTGGTCTCAAGTCTTCTGCCAAAAGTGTATTTGGAACAGTATAATCGAAACCTACACCATCCGTGTTTACATACGTCTCTCTCAACATGTAAGGGTCAGTATCGTTACCTACTTGAGCGAAACCTGCACGAACCTTACCGAAGTCTAACCATGATACATTTTGTACTGCTGGAAGTTCAGTGAATACAAATGAACCTGTGATTGATGGGTAGAAGTAAGAGTTATTACCTTCTGGAAGTGTTGAAGACCAGTCGTTACGAGCTGTAACATCTAAGTACAACATGCTTCTCCAACCTAATGAAGCACTTCCGAATACTGAGTTTACTTTCTTCTCATATTTTCCATTCTCAACAAGCGCTGGGTCAATTGAGTTAGTCAAAGTATATACACCTGGCAATTGAAGACCACCTACAGTAGTACCGTACATGTTATCTCTTACCATATGTCTTTGGTTCACACCAACGTTACCTGACAAGTTGAAGTCAGAACCTAGATCTTTATTGAATGCAACCATACCTTCATAGTTGAATTCTTTAAAGTTCTCAATCAATTGAGAGAAACCTGATTGCGCTTGAGAACCTACTGCTGTTCTTTCGTTTACTACGAAATTATACATATCTCCGTATACCTTACCAGAAGCTGTTAACCAGTCATTGATTTGGTAAGTCAAACCAATGTTACCATAGAATCTATCTCTTTGGTCATCTTGGTAGTTCTCGTAACGAACCCAATATGGGTTATCCGTATATTGTGGATTTGGATTAGTAAGTGACGTTCTGTTCCAAGTTCTTTGAGAACCATCAGCATATTTATAGTCAGATAGTCTTTCCATATCCAACTGACGTTGTCCCCACTGCGTGAATTGTTGCATTACGTTACCACCATCGTATCCAGTCATAGGACGAGCAGTAGTTTGTGTATTCATATAGTTAACTGCTGCTTGTGCTGTTAACTTATCAGTCAATTTGTAGTTACTGTTCAAGCTGAATCCGTTCTTTTGCATTTCGTGATTCGGCATTGTACCAGAAGCAGTTTGGTTAGTGTATGACAAACGGAAAGAACCTTTATCATTGTTACCTACTACTGCTACCGAGTTTTTGAACCCAACTCCTAATTCAAAGAAGTCTTCTACATCATTTGTTGGCGCTGTCCAAGGAGAAGCTCCTGTTACTTGGCCGTTCATATCGATATTGTGCCATTGTACAACTTGTTGTCCACCGTATTTAGGACCCCAACTTTGGTCCATTGCAAAGTTTGCTACAGGAACTTTAGTACCATCAGACATCGTGTAATACTCAGAGAAATCTCCGAAACCACCACCGTATTGTCTTTGTAAGCTTGCCATTCTGTTCACTTTTTCAAAAGCTACTGTAGAATTCCACTCAACACCGATACCTTTTTGACCGTTATTTCCTTTTTTCGTAGTAATCATAACGACACCATTAGCCGCACGTGAACCGTACAATGCTGCTGCCGCTGGACCTTTCAATACTGACATTGTTTCAATGTCATCTGGGTTAATATCTAGCGCCATGTTACCATAGTCATAACCACCTGCACCCCTTGCTGCATTAGCAGAGTTGAAGTTAGAGTTATCTAAAGGCACACCGTCTACTACATATAGAGGTTCGTTGTTTCCTGAGATTGATGAAGCTCCACGTACCAATACACGTGTAGAACCACCCATCATACCTCCACCACCAGATACTTGTACACCGGCTACGTTACCTGAAAGCGCTGACATGGCACTTGATGGCTGAGATTCTGCGAGTTGTGCTCCATCCACTGCTTGAACTGAATAACCTAGAGATGCTTTATCTCTTGAAATACCCAAGGCAGTAACGACTACTTCCTCTAATTGCTCAGCATCTTCGACCAATGAAATATTAACTTCCGATTTTGATCCGACTGCTACAGTTTGCGTTGCATAACCTACACTACTGAACTGGAGTTCTGCTCCTTCCTCTGGAACGTCAACAGTGTAAATACCTTCGAAGCTTGTAATACTACCAGTAGTTGTTCCTACTACAAGGACTGCAACACCTGGTAATGGCTCTCCATTTGCGTCAGTAACAGTACCTGTTACTTGTCTTTCTTGTCCTATAGCTATTGAGATTGTTCCCAACAACATAGACAGGGCAAAAAGTGTTCTTCTCATCATAGACATTAAATTGAGACTGCTAGTTTAGTTGTTTCTAATCCATACTTCATTACTTATATAAAGCGTGAAGTTTTATGCTATTCTATCTGTGTTGATTATTTCGACAGCGCCCGAAGACCTGTCTGTTTCTGTTTAGAGAGAATAAGCTTGTTTGTTGTATTTTCTTAATTTTCGTCTCCAATATTAACTAAAAATCAACTTTACATCAAACGTGTTTTTCTTTATTCACAAAAAAACGAACTCTACTTTACGTTATTCTTAATGAAACTTCAGTTTTGTTGCATTTTTATTTAATCTAAACACTGTACATGATTACCAGATAGTCGCCTTAAATTCACACTCTTTATTTCAAACACGGTCTTATAACCACTCATGATATTTTTTCTATCACTTTATTCACGATTGTTAGAACTATTTTCATTTTTCTATTTACATATCGTGTAATCTATGTTATGTGAATCATTATTACTATTTAACTATCTCTTTCTCTGTATCATGATTTTCAGTTGATTTATTGTTTTGAAGTGATACAAGTATAATAGGTTTTGAAAAAAAGTTAAAATTAACGTCTTGATGACGTTTATTAAAAATGCTGTTAAGCAATAAAAAATTGAAACCTAAATAGACAATAATATTCTGATTACATCAGCACAACAACGCCAATACAGAATAATATTTCGACTATTAATCAAATAACCGAATTATAGCCCACACTCACTAAATAATATTTACAATTGTAAATGTTTTTACAATAAATGCAAACACTTTTAAATGATGGATTTTAGTCATCATTTTCTGTTCCATTTCATTTATTAAAATCTAGATAGAGACTTTGAGATCACTTATCGAGTTATCTGTGTTACGTGAATAAACTCAAGAATTCACTTTGGATATAAATAATAAAAAAGACCTACCTTAAAAAAGGTAGGCCTTCTAGTCTATGATAAGAAAATATGTTTGATTACATCTCTACGACGTAACGATAGTCTACAACCAATTTATTATTTCCTGTAGGCATTCCATTAGCGTCTGAAGGTCTCTCTTCAGAAGTAACTTTTACTACACCCCACTTTTCAGCCATCATCTTATCTTCTTCATCAGCTTTATTCATTTTAGTCTCACTGATTTTGAAAATAAATACATCGCCTTCTCTTAGATCATTTAGTGTGCTAACAGAAGTTCCTTGATCAAATAAGGACTTTGTAGCAACTATATCACCCAACTCATAATTAGCATCTGCTACTACAAACTCAATAGCTCTACTAACAACATATACATCTTCTTCACCTTCTTCATAAGAAACATCCATTCCTACAAGGTTTGTCATGAATCCTTCTTGAACAAATTTTACATCTTGTGCCATCGCTGAAGTATCATTCAACCAAAGTGAGAATTCCGTATTCATTTTATCAAATACTTTCCCAGTCACTTCGCTACCGAATGTATAATAATCTACAACAGTTGATGTCTCAGCTTCAGCTGATAAATCGCCAGCCTCGGCCATAGCTTTTACCATAATCGTATCAGCTACATCGTACGAAGAACCATCCAAGACTAAACCTAATTTACCTTCATTCCACTCAGCAGTAGTAGGCATATAGCTGATCCCCTCAGCTTCTTCTCCCTTTTTAACAACCTTATAAAGGACTTCCTTTGTGTCGATTGCTGCATTCTTTGTCGCAACTTCTACCCAAAGTGTATCCATGTTGTTCTTCTGAATAAGACTAGGTACTGTAAAAGCAAATGGTGTTGAACGCGTAAACTTACTATCGTAAGTTAGAGTCTCTCCTGAAAGCTCTTTAATTACAAAAGTAAAAGCTGATGAAGCTACTGATTCTTCACCCAAACCTACTTCACTCAATGATGCATTAAAAGAAGCTTTCCCTGCCTCAAAATTCATCGGTAAAGATTCTCCAGCAATCTCTAATGCAATAGACTCAACCCCTGAACCAACTTCAATTGCCAACTGCACTTGATCTAATTCAGTAAAGTCATAAGCCGAAGAAAATACTCTAGGTACATCTGGTACTCTTCCTGGCAATTCTGTTTCTTCTTCACAAGAAGTTAAACTAGTGGTTGCAAACAATGCAGCCCCAAGAGTTACAAAAGTTGTTAACTTTTTCATTCTTTTAATTGGTTAAAAAATTTAGCTTTAATATATACGAAAACTGCCAGATATACACCTGACAGTTTCCCTATTTTTGTTTTATTACTTCTTAAAGATTGGCAATACAGTATCCATTGCATCATCGCCACCTAACAACTCAAGACCTTGAGAGAACCCAGCAGGGTTTAACAATTCTTCTTCTTGAGGGAAAGCAAGTCTTGCAGGAACATCTGAAATATCTACCAATGGAGTGAACATTACATCATTTCCATCTCCTAAAGCAACATCTGAAATTACAGCAGTACCGTCTGCATAGTTAGCACCAGTGAATTGTCCTGGCTTAATCAAGTGCATTGGATATCCTGTTCTTCTGTACTCAGACCATGCTTGATGAGGTTGCATATACAAAGCGATATACTTTTGAGTAAGTACAGTTTCCATAGATGCTGCAGGAAGTGCTGCTACATAAGCATCGATATCTGCTTGTGCTACACCCCATTTTTCCATAGAAGCTCTTACACCTGCTTCGTAGTTTGCTTGATCATATCCGTTGATTTCAGATAACAAGAAATAAACCTCTGCTGCTTCCATATAAATTTCAGATGCATCAGCCGCCAATACTTGCTCACCTGGCATAGATACTCTTGACATTGCAATTGCACCAGCTACTGAGTTTGATACTCCGTAAGGGATACCTTCGTAGTCTGCAGGATCAGTAGACTCTTCTACTTTATTTCCAATAAACGCAGCTTCATCAGTTCCTACAGTTACAGCATACTTAAACAAACGAGGGTCAGTCATTCCTGAGAATGGGTTAACTACTCCATTTGTAGCATCTTTACCTTTCAATAGATCGATGAATGGTTTTGATACTGCAAAGTCAGTACGGTTACTTACAAAGTAAGCTTTATACATTGGAGCACCTTTTGTAGTAGTTCCATCGTAGTACCAAGCTGCATTATCACCATTATCCATGATCAAATCAGCACTTGCTGCTTCAGCAATCGCTGCTGCATCTCCTGCTTGAACAGCAATTCTCAAACGAAGAGAGTTTGCAAATTGCTTCCATTTTGTAGCTGACTCACTCTTGAAGATGATATCACGATCAAATACATCTTTAGACTCATCAATTAAAGCTGCTGCTTCTTTCAACTCATTCAAAAGATCTGCATAGATACGTTCTTGAGAAACATAACTAGGGTTAGAAACTCCGATATGTGCCATCAAAGCGTTGAAGTCTTCATCTTGTGCTCCGTAAGAAGAGTAAGGAATCGGACCGTACATATCTGTAAGCAATTGGAATACCCATGCTTTCATGATACGAGCAGCTTGAACTTGGTTATTAGGATCTCCGTATGCCAAGCTGTATGATCCACTCAAAGTCTCATCTTCAGCAATCTCAATGATACGCTCAATATCCATCAACTTTGTATAGATACTCTTGAACATTGAGTTGTTTGAGTTTTGTCTATACTGGAATCTATCTTCTTCAGTATAGTTTACTTGTGCCCAGTACTGAACCCAAGGTAAAACCATACGACCAGCCGCCCATTCATCTCTTAGATCATCCATCAATGTTCTTGAAGCACTCAAAGCAAGAGATACTGTTGGTACATTTTCTGGATCGTTAGGGTTTTGGTTAATTTCCTCGAACTTCTCGGTGCAGGACGTCAGCAACATTGCTGCAGTCCCGACACCCATTACGAATTTATTGAATAGTCTCATTGATATCTTAATTAAAAGTTAGCGGATAGTTTAGTTTAGAATTTTGCTGACAAGCTCATACCGAATGTAGCTGTCGATGGAAGCGCTGCTCCTTCTAGACCTTGTACGTTACCACTTGAAGTAACTGCCATTTCTGGGTCGATGTGGTCATTAGCTAATCCCCACATTGCAAGGTTACGTCCGTAAGCTGAAATTCTCAATGATTGTACATATCCGTCAAATAATGACGATGGGAAAGTATATCCGATAGTTACATCACGAAGTTTTACATATGATGCATCGAATACGTTTTGTGCTTGAGGACCAGCGTAGTGGTCAGCACCCCATCTAGTTGCATCTATTGCAGTAGTATTAGGAGTTCCGTCAGCATAAACTGCATCCAATACAATTCCGTTTTCACGAACACCATTTGCAGCAGTTTCTTCCAACATACCTGAGTACATACCGAACATATGCGTTACTGAGTGATAGCTACCACCTTCTTGCTTATCGATCAAGAAGCTAAAGTCAAGGTTTTTGTAGCTAAATGTGTTTCTAATACCCAAGTTGTAATCTGGAACTACTGTTCCTAATACTTCAGTACCTGACACTTCGTAACGTCCGTCTTCTCCTACAATTGGTTTACCAGTTTCTTCGTGGAATACATAGTTAGTACCCATGATTGCTCCGTAAGACTGTCCAACGAATGCGTTAACTGATACTGCGAATGGTCCGTTTGCCATACGGTAGTTATCAATACCGTCCGCTAGCTCAAGCAATGTGTTCATGTTCTTAGAGAAGTTCACACTTACATTCCAGTTGAAGTCGCTAGTTCTTACGATATCACCACCCAATTGCAATTCAATACCTTTATTCTCCATCACACCAGCATTCATCATTTGGAAGTAGTACCCTGAAGCACCTGACAATGCTACTGTTGTAATCAAGTCTTTTGTTTTGTTCTCGTAGTAAGTTGCATCGAAAGTCAAACGATTATCGAACAACGATCCTTCCAAACCAACTTCCCATGATTGAGTAATCTCTGGTTTCAAGTCTTCTGCCAAAAGTGTATTTGGAACTGAGTAATCGAAACCTACACCGTCAGTGTTTACATAAGTTTCTCTCAACATGTATGGGTCAGTATCGTTACCTACTTGCGCAGCACCTAAACGTACTTTACCGAAGTCTAACCAAGATAGGTTTTGCAATGCTGCCAATTCAGAGAATACAAATGAAGTTGTTACTGAAGGGTAGAAGAATGAATTGTTTTCTGTAGGAAGTGTAGAAGACCAGTCATTACGAGCACCTAAGTCTAGGTATAACATGTTTCTCCATCCTAATGAAGCACTACCCAATACAGAGTTTACTTTCTTCTCGTACTTTGAGTTTGTTACAATTGAAGGATCAATTGAGTTTGTCAAAGTATATACACCTGGTAATTGAAGACCACCTACTGTAGTACCATACATGTTCTCTCTTACCATGTGTCTTTGGTTGATACCAATGTTACCTGACAAGTTGAAATCAGAACCTAGGTCTTTGTTGAATGCCAACATACCTTCGTAGTTGAATTCTTTAAAGTTCTCAATCAATTGAGAGAAACCTGATTGTCCTTGTGAACCTACTGCTGTTCTTTCGTTTACTGTAAAAGTATACATATCTCCATATACTTTACCAGAAGCTGTTAACCAGTCAGTCAATTTATATGTGAAACCTACGTTACCGTAGTATCTATCACGCTCATCATTTTGGTAGTTCTCGTAACGAGTCCAGTAAGGGTTATCAGAATACTTTGGAGATGCATCAGTCAATGACTTTCTGTTCCAAGTTCTTTGTGTTCCATCTTCGTTTTTGTAGTTAGATAGTCTTTCCATATCCAACTGACGTTGTCCCCACTGCGTGAATTGTTGCATCACGTTACCACCATCATAACCTGTCATTGGACGAGCAGTTGTCTCTGTATTCATGAAGTTGATAACTGCTTGTGCTGACAATTTATCAGTCAATTTGTATGAGCTATTCAAGCTAATACCATTTTTAGAAAGCTCGTGGTTTGGCATAGTACCAGAAGCAGTTTGGTTAGTGTATGACAAACGGAAAGAACCTTTCTCATTGTTACCTACTACTGCTACCGAGTTTTTGAATCCTACACCTAATTCGAAGAAATCTTCTACATCATTCTTTGGTGCTTCCCAAGCTGAAGTTCCTGTCACATTACCGTTCATGTCGATGTTGTGCCATTGTACAACCTGTTGACCTTCATATTTTGGTCCCCAGCTTTCATCCATTGCGAAGAATGCAACTGGATAATCTGTTCCATTATAGTTATAAGTTTCAGAGAAATCACCGAAACCACCACCATATTGTCTTTGTAGGTTAGCCATTCTTGTAATTTTCTCGAATGCTACCGACGAGTTGATTTCAACTCCAATACCTTTTTGACCTGCTGATCCTTTTTTAGTAGTGATCATAACGACACCATTAGCCGCACGTGAACCGTACAATGCTGCTGCCGCTGGACCTTTCAATACTGACATTGACTCAATGTCATCTGGGTTAATATCTAGCGCCATGTTACCATAGTCATATCCACCCGCACCTCTTGCTGCATCGCCAGAGTTGAAGTTAGAGTTATCTAATGGCACACCATCTACTACATATAGAGGTTCGTTGTTTCCTGAGATTGATGAAGCTCCACGTACCAATACACGTGTAGAACCACCCATCATACCTCCACCACCAGATACTTGCACACCGGCTACGTTACCTGAAAGTGCTGACATCGCACTTGATGGTTGAGACTCTTGTAATTTTGCTCCATCTACAGATTGAACTGCATAACCTAATGAAGCTTTATCTCTAGAGATACCCAAAGCAGTTACTACTACTTCTTCTAATTGCTCTGCGTCTTCCTCTAGCGTAACATCGATTTTCGATTGAGCACCAATTGCTACTGTTTTTGTTACAAAACCTACACTACTAAAAGCTAATTGCTCTCCTCCCTCAGGAACGTTTACAGTGTAAATACCTTCAAAGCTTGTAATACTACCTGTTGTTGTACCTACTACTTGTACGGCTACACCCGGTAATGGCTCTCCGCTTGCGTCAGTGACAGCACCTGTCACTTGTCTTTCTTGTGCCAATGCCATAGAAAAAGCTCCTATTAGCATGAACATGGTAAAAAGTGATTTCCTCATCATAAAATTTGAGACTGCTAGTTGAAATTTGGTTGTATAATTCCAGCACTCCTTTTAGGAGTGAATTTGTAATTCTATCTAATGTTTATACTTAGATTGTTGCAAAAGCTTGGTATATATTAGCCTTACTGGCTACACTATTTTCGCAACTAATCTTATTTGAAAATGAAGGTGAGAAACTGATTTGTTTGTTGTTATTTCAGTGTATCTATTTTCAATCCTTCTCCACTGGTCATTGACTCATTTTACTTGAGTCATTTTAAAGTTTGTTGTTGTGTTTTTCAAATATATTATATGACAATATTAACTAATGATAACGTTTATTCCAAACAGATTTTAAAATTCCATACCCAAAACCCTAAAAAAGTTCATTTTTAACAATTTACCTCAATTAATATTAACAATTCACAATGTTACACGATGTTTTTTATAAGTTTCACAACACAATACAATTGTGTTAAAAATATTGATAATAATTGTTGTTAACAACATCATTAATAACAATCTAAACATCAAGCACTTAACAAAAAGGAAGCCTTTATTAAAGAATTTACAAGCACTCAAAGGTGAATCAACAGTGTTACGTGATCAATTAAATATTAATAATATTCTATTTCATTTGATAATTAATTAAATCTAAAAGTCTTTTACTTATAAGTATAATTTGATTCACTACTGTCTTCACCTCTATACCTTTAGTGAAAACACTTCCACAATGTTACATGACCTTATTTACATCTAAAACACCTTGAATAAAAAAAAGACGGACACATTTTTGTGCCCGTCTAATATTATTAAAGAAGAATCAAGTATTAATACTCATCCTCTTGGAATCCTGTACGTTTATGACCTGAAACGATAAATGTATCAGCTCCTTTTACAACTTCCATATAAATACTATCTGTTTCAATACCTGTTTTAGATCTACCTTCATTCTTGAATACTTGACCACCTGTAACAGATACAGCATCATCTCCATTAAAAGTCAACCCGTTCGTAGAAACTTTAGATTTACCACCAATTTTCAATACAGTCACAAAATCCAACCACATATCACCATTATTGGCTGCTGTATTGTATGTTAATAATTGACCATAATCCGCTACAAGGTCTCCTGTTGCACTATCGTAAGTACGAACATTCCAATCCCCAGCAAGCTCAACTACTGAACTATCCCAGATTTCTGGATCTTCAAAACAGCTTGTTAAGCTAAACATTAAAGCTAATCCTAAAAATAATTTTTTCATGATAATATGGTTTATTGCTTAATCAATGTTACATCAAAATTATAACCTGCAGTCCATGAATATACATAGTGGATAGTCCCTGTAGATGCATCAAAACTAGCATCTGCATTAATAGAACCTGCATACCCCCATGGATCACTAGAGTTTTTATGTGTTACAACGCCTGCTTCATCAATTCCCATAAACCCACCGAATGCATAGCGTGAACCATAACCGTAGTATTGATCATACCATCCACCGATCCAGTCTGAATGAGAATAAACTCCCTCATCAACTTTCACGATAAGAACAACTCCAGTCATATCCATCACACTACCGTCTCTTACTACTGTTGAATGGTATACTCCAGTAATATCATCGTTATAAACTACAACCTTACGAGAAACTGGTGCATGGAAAGTATCTCCCATCGAGTTTTTCACACTGTAATTCACAACATAAGTACCAGGTAAAGACTCTTCCAAAGTAGTAAGTACCTCAACACCTGATAACTCTGTAGTATCTCCATCTACCACTTCAAATGCCTTAACACCAGCGTCTTCATACGACTCACCTTGTTGAAGCAATTCAATTGACTCTCCCAACATTACAAACTGAGGAACTGGAGAAGCATAAGATAAACCCTCTGTTGCTTTATCCTCACAAGCAGTCAATGCCATGAGTAAACAAGCAGCTATATATAAAGTTAATTTTCTCATTTCTTAATTATTTTAGTAAAAAGCAGTTCCTACTAGCTGTAGGAATTGCTCTCCTTCAAAAAATTATTTTCCTGCTTTTTGATCCCACCAGATTTTCTCTCCAACATCTGACTTTTGACCTGGCTTAGTTGCACTATTATTACGTTGCAACAAGCTTTGTGGATAGATTGGAGAAGCTGGAAGATTTCCGTTCAATTTCGCTCTACCGTTTACAGAAATTGTAAGATCACCTACAGGGAAATTGATAAATGCATCTTGACGATTCGCTGCAATATCAATATCATTTACAGCAGGATACTTTGTTCTGTTACGCTCCAAGAATGCCTCCCAATGTTGAGTTTTCGCGAAAGCAACCCATCTTTGCATCGAGATTTGTTTTACCATTTCCTCTACAGAACCTGCCATAAATTCAGCATATCCACCTGCTTCAATGATTGCTACATCACCAAATCCGTGGTGAACTAATGAAGCCTCCACACCTGCATCATAATACATTTTTGCAGAAACGGCATCGTTATTACGCGCATAAACTTCAGCTACGTTAAAGTAAACTTCCCACATAGACATGATGAATAGATCATCATTGTATGCGAACTCTACAGTTGAGTATGATTCATCACTATCTAATGTACCATTACCATCTGAATCTTCTGTTGAGAAGAAGTCACCTTGGAATGCTCCAAGTTGTCCGTTATCACCTTCTACGTAAATAGAAGCCAAACGAGGGTCTGCATTTACTCTCAAGTAATCCAAGAATGTCTTACTTGCTAGTACGTTTGTAGAGTAAAAGTTTGCACCTCCTACTTGAAGCTCTGCTTGTGGATGACGAGAACCGTCTTTATCAATAAAGTATGTTGATCCATCAATTTTTGCAGACTCCGCTAGGAAATCAGCCGCATTAGCATCTACGTAAGCTACCGTTTCTGACAAATTGAAGCTTGATGTCTCTGATTGACGAAGCATCAATTTCAACTTCAATGATTTTACAAAGTGAATCCAATGTTCTACGGCATGTCCATGGTCATGACCAAAAACAAAGTCATTTTTCTCTACAATAGTTGCATCAGAAAAATCTTCAGCCAATAGAGCATCACATCTTGCGATAAGATCTGCATAAATAGCATCACCATTATCAAAATTAGGAGAATAAATTCCTTCATCACCTCTCAATGCTTCAAAATAAGGTACTGTACCCCAAGTATCTGAGAGCAATTGCCAAGTAAAGATTGAAAGCGCTTCTCCAATTAGATAGCTACCCTTGTCTTCTTTAGCTAAAGCCATATTTTTTACGGCTTTCAAATCATTCAAAGCACCTGCTGTAAGTTCCGTATAAGAACCCGCAAACGATACTTCTTGATATTGCTCAATACCACGGAATTGAGATGCATTATGAGATTGCGTATAATATTGACTCCAGATAGCTCCAGTAAGTCCCATATCCCAACCCATCATTGTATTGGCGATACTTACTTGTGCAGTAGGAATAACAACTTCTGGTTGATCCAACTCACTCAATTTGTTTGGATCAGTATTTACATCCAACCAATCTTCACAACTTGTAAATACAAGCGATGCCGATAATAAGGATGCTAATATGATTGATTTCTTCATAATTTCTAATATTAAAATTCTAAACGCTTAAGGTGTCTACTCTTAGAATGTTGCTGACAAACTGAAAGTATAAGACTCACGAGGAGGGTTAGACATAAACTCACCAAATCTCGCTCCCACATTGCTACCAAATGACGTAGCTTCAGGATCAATATATGGGTTGTCTGCAGGTGTCCATAACAAAATGTTACCTACATTGAAACCTAAGCGTAAAGCTTGCATTCCGTATTTTTGTACAACTTTACTTGGTACATTGTAGCTTAAAACTACTTCACGAAGTTTAAGGAATGAACGATCAATGATTGCATATTCTGAAGATTCGAATGCACCATAATCGTTATAGAAGTTGTGGAATGTATTTGCTGTTACTGGAGTAGTATTTTCACTATATGTTCCGTTACCATTATCAACTACTGAATTAGGTACGATAAATGGGTTACGGTCATTATAAGTAGATTCAACTGCACTACCAGTCCAGTGCATGTAGTCTTTTGTTCTAGAATACATATGACCACCATGTCTCCAATCTAGTGTAGCTCCAATCGAGAATCCTTTATACGTCAATGTAGATTTCAATCCCATTGCAAAGTCTTCGTTTACGTCTTTGTTCGTAAACTCTTCTTCAGTAGTAGGCAAAACATTACCATTACCATCTACAACTGTATGAAGTGTTCCTCCTTCTGAAACTTCACGTCCTTCAGCATCCAACATTACAGTACGAGCTCTACTTGTTTTGAATACCCCCATTGGCATACCTGGTACTGCGTAAATACCTGCACCACCAAATCCACTTAAGAATACTTCACTTGTTGGTACCTCAAGTACTTCACTTTCATTCTTAGTGAAAGTATATACAAAGTTCAATGAAAGGTCATTTGTTTTGATTGGAGTCATATCCAACATCAACTCGATACCTTTGTTATTCACATCTGCTAAGTTGGCGATTTGACTTGTGTAACCTGTAGTTGGATCTAGAGGTAATACAGCAATCATACCTTCTGTAGTTCTGTCGTAATAAGATGCATCGATATTAAATCTTTCATTGAAGAAACGAAGATCAATACCAAATTCAAGCTCTTTTGTAAGCTCTGGTTGTAGATCAAGACTACCTAATTGGTTAGAAACCATATAAGAGTTTACACCACCTAGAGGTAATGTTAAGTTGTCTACATTTGAGTAACCAGGCATATAAACATTACCTGTCACAAAAGCAGGATTAACTTGATATGGAGCAGCATCGTTACCCGTCATACCGTAAGCTACACGCAACTTACCAAAGTTCAAGAAGTCTGTTCCCATCACATTTTTCTCTTCCAAGAAATCCGTGAATACAAATCCAAGCGTTGCACCCGGGTAGAAGAACGAATTATTCTCTTTTGGAAGAGTTGAAGACCAGTCATTACGTGCTACTACGTTCAAGAACAAGTAGTTTTTGTAAGACATATCAACTGTTGCAAAAGCACCAATCAAACGACGTCTACGTTGGTACTGGGATGCAAGTGCATCTGCTAATCCATTTCCTAAGTTATAGAAACCATCAACATCTAATGCTTGAACCTCACCTGTTAATCTAGTATAGAATCTATCATTGATGTTCGTACCAACAATTGCAGACAACGTGAAGTCATCTGAAATAGTAGGGTTGAAGTTTAAGAAAGCATCGTGGTTAACTTCGTAACGAGACTTTGTAACCATTCTGTAGTTACCATCAGTTTCTGCAGAACTTCCTTCATTAGGAGCACCTGGAGTAAACTTGATCTTAGCTGTCCAGTACTCTTCTGTTGATGACTCTACGTCACCACCAAAACGGTACTTTACGCTCAAGTTGTCTCTTAAATTGTAAGACATTTCTACTTTACCGAATAATTTGTGCTTTTCTTGCTCTGCACCATTCTCGAATAGAGAGTAATAAGGATTTATACCATATGGTGTAAAGTAGTTATCTAAGTTATTAAACTTAGAATTATAGTCTTTCAAGTCTACAATTGAAAGGTTCTCTGCAATCTCAAAAATAGAGTTATAAGCTGAAGCTCCTTGTCCTGTAGGTACCGAACGAGTCTTCTCTGTACTAAAGTTAACAGAAGAAGAAACTGTAAAACGATCTACTTTATGGCTACCTCTAGCTGAAATAGTACTACGCTTATATGTATCTACATCTTCAGGGAAGATACCGTCTTGACTTGTTTGAGAGAATGAAACAAAATAGTTTGTATTTTCATTTCCTCCTGAAGCTGAGATAGCATTTTTATAATTAATACCTAAGTCAAAATAATCATTGTATCTGCTTTCTTGGAATGCAAATGGAGCTACTTGTTGTTGACCATCTACAACGTTACCCCAAGGACGAAGTTGACCATCATAACGAGGTCCCCAGTTTCCATTTTCATCTAGAGCATGTAATCCAGACCAACCTTGTCCAAACTCATTCTGACGACTAGGAATACGACCAATTGAAGAGACACTAACGTTACCATTGTAAGTAACTCTCATTTTCCCTCCTGAATTTTTACCAGACTTAGTCACGATAATAATCGCACCATTTGCTGCACGAGAACCGTACAATGCTGTTGCTGCCGCACCTTTCAAGATTGTTTGACTCTCAATATCATCTGGGTTCAAAGCATTCAAACCAGAACCAAAATCAACATAAGCATTAAGATTGTCTCCACTATTGTTTTGCTCATTTACCAATGGTACACCATCAATTACAATAAGAGGCTGGCTATTTCCAAATGAGTTAGCACCACGAATCATAATATTTTGTGATGAACCTGGGTCAGCAGCACCTGTAATTTGAAGACCTGCTACTTTACCTTGTAATGAACTCATTGGGTTTACTGCTTGAGACAAAGCAATATCATCCCCAGAAACTGTAGTAGATGCATAACCAATAGATTTCTCTGATTTCGTAAAACCTAGTGCAGTTACCACTACTTCTTCCAATTGTTCTGCATCTTCTTCTAAAGTAACATCTACTTTAGTTTTTGTGCCAATAGTAATTTGTTGTGTTTTATACCCTACACTTCTAAACTCAAGGCTAATTGCCTCTTCTGGAAGTTTTAAAGTGTAAGTACCTTCGAAGCTTGTTATTGAACCAGTAGTTGTTCCTACTACTAGTACTGAGACACCCGGTAAAGGTTCTCCTGATACATCAGTAACAGTTCCTGTTACCTGTCTTTCTTGTCCAAGGGCCATAGAGAATACCCCCATGATCATGGACAACATTAAAAGTGTTCTTCTCATCATCAAATTGAGATTGCTAGTAAAATTGGTTTTATAAAAATCCCTCAATGCAAGGGAGTGATATACTTAATTATGTTTATCGTGAATAGACCTAAAAAATGAGTGTGTTTCTTAAAAATTTAATACGCACAAAAAGTGATTTGACATGGAATTATTTTGTCAACTCAATAGATCTAACAAAGATGTTTGCTGCTTGATAAAATTGAACTTTTACAATATTTTAATTTAACACAAAGCAATATTAATGAATACACTCAATTGAATCAATAATATTTTAATATATTTTTAAAAAAAACACAGTAAAGGTTAAAATTTTGCAATTACAAAAATCATCACAAACACTTAATTATCAACATTTTGAAATACGCAAATTCATTAACATGCTTTTAGATAATCATAAGATTTAAAAAATATTTTCACTGCCTTAAAGAAGCAACCTAATCTGTGTTACATGCATTTACTTTAGATGTTATTAAATGTTATATAATATATAAATATTTAAATGTACTTATTTACATTTATTCACAAAATGATTAACGAATAGGTCACACGATAAATATCCACCTCAAATCATGAAAAAAAAACTTCGAGGTCAACTCCAAGTTATGTTCAGACCAAATGAATAAGGTGTTTATAGATGATCTTAAATACCTATAAAGAAAGATTCCATTGATAATTCCTCGATTCTTTCATGTAATCCACTATTTTTCTGCCTGTTTCGCAATAAATACCTACCTTTACGCCGCTTTTGATAAAAAAGAAATTGTGCACTAATTCAAAATCAAAATAAAATGTTAAGAACACATTCATGCGGAGAGCTTCGAAGCAGCCATATCAACGAAGTGGTAACGCTTAGCGGCTGGGTGCAAACCATTCGTGATAAAGGTGGTTTGATATGGATTGATATTCGTGACCGTTACGGTTTAACTCAGCTTGTAGTTGAAGATGAAGGAGAGAAAACTGCTCAGATCATCGAGACTGCACGTAAGTTGGGTAGAGAGTTTGTTATTCAAGCAAAAGGTACGGTTATCGCTAGAAATGCGGCCAATCCAAATATCCCTACAGGTGAAATTGAAATCCGTTTAGAAGAACTTTCGATCCTAAATGAGTCTTTAACTCCTCCTTTCAAAATTGAGGATGAAACTGACGGCGGTGAAGATCTTCGTATGAGATACCGTTACTTGGATATCCGTAGAAATGATGTTCGTGAAAAATTAGTTTTGCGTCATAAAGTAGCGCAAGCTGTTCGTTCTTACTTAAGCGAGCAAGAATTTATTGAGGTAGAAACACCTGTTCTTATCAAATCTACGCCAGAAGGCGCTAGAGACTTCTTGGTACCTTCTCGTATGAACGAAGGCCAATTCTATGCTCTTCCACAATCACCTCAGACGTTTAAACAACTTTTGATGGTTGGTGGTATGGATCGCTACTTCCAAATCGTTAAATGTTTCCGTGACGAAGACCTTCGTGCTGACCGTCAGCCTGAATTTACTCAGATTGACTGCGAAATGGCTTTCGTTGAACGTGACGATATTTTGAACATCTTCGAAGAAATGATGAAGTATTTGTTCAAGAACCTAAGAAACTATGAATTGCCAGCCTTTCCTCACATGGAATATGCTGACGCAATGCGCTTCTATGGTTCTGACAAACCTGATACTCGTTTTGAGATGAAGTTTGTAGAATTGAACGAGGTTGCTCAAAACAAAGGCTTCAAAGTATTTGATGATGCTGAAGCTGTATTGGGTATTTGTGCTGAAGGTTGTGCAAGCTATACACGTAAACAATTGGATGAGCTTACAAACTGGGTGAAAAGACCACAGATAGGAGCAAAAGGACTTGTTTATGTAAAATGTAACGAAGACGGCACATTCAAGTCTTCAGTAGATAAATTCTTTGACCAGGAAGCTTTAGCTGCATGGGCTGAAAAAGCTGGTGCAAAAGCAGGTGATTTATTACTTGTACTTTCTGGTGAATTAGACACTGTTCGTAAACAATTAGGAGAGCTTCGTCTGGAAATGGGTGAACGTCTTGGTCTTAGAGATCGTAATGTATTCTCTCCTCTTTGGGTTGTAAACTTCCCTCTATTAGAGAAAGATGAGGAAACAGGTCACTACCACGCAATGCACCATCCATTTACTTCAGCACTAAAAGAAGATGCTGAATTGGTGAAAACAGAGCCTTGGAAAGCACGTGCTAATGCTTACGACATGGTTATCAATGGCGTAGAAGTTGGTGGTGGTTCTATTCGTATTCACGATAAAGGCGACCAATCACAAATGTTTGACGCTCTTGGCTTTACAAAAGAAGAGGCTCAAGCACAGTTTGGCTTCCTATTAGATGCATTCCAATATGGTGCACCTCCTCATGGCGGTATTGCATTTGGTTTCGACCGTCTTTGTGCGCTATTCGGTGGTGTTGATTCTATCCGTGACTTCATTGCATTCCCGAAAAACACTTCAGGACGCGATGTAATGATCGATGCACCATCTCCTGTAAACAACGATCAATTAAAAGACTTGGGTATTAAACTGAAGTAAGTTTATCCTCCAAAGTAAATACAAACGCTTTCTCTTTATTCATTAAAGCCAAACAACGTGTTAGATGACACGATTTACTGGTTTTGGGAATCAAAGAGGAAGCGTTTTTTTTCATTTTTATCATTTTTCTTACATCTACTCACTTTGTTGAATTTCATATCTATTTACGATTTGCTGTATATTCAGTCGCTTCTGACTGATTACCCATGAACACACAAAATCTACATATTAAGCAATTCAAAAAAACACTCACCTTTTTAGGGGTTAATATCTTTGTACTAATATGTATACAAGGAGTTTGGCGAGTCCATGAACAAAACCATGAGGTCTACACACACATAAATACCGTAGCAGAAAAACAAAGAGTGAGTTGTCAGATGATTTCTCAAGAATTGCTCTTTCTCCATCAATATCCTGATCCAATAAAATTGGACACACTTAAAGCTGATATCATTTCAGCCTCTAATGAGATTGAAGTCTTACAAGCCGAGCTTGAAGAAATTGAAAGGGACTTTATCCTTTTTAAGCATACTGATGTAGAAGTAATTCATAGAGCTTTTCTGAATGTGGACAAGCATAGCTATCAGATTGCCCATATCGCAAAACAGGTGCTTTACTTTATCGAAAGTGACCTAGACCAAAGCAGACAACAAGTTATTAATCGTTATTTCCATCAGCTTGAAAAACATGAATTCGCATATCTAAAAGCGATGGGTGCTGTTTTCAAACTTTTAGA
Source organism: Sediminitomix flava (assembly GCF_003149185.1). Taxonomy (NCBI): domain Bacteria; kingdom Pseudomonadati; phylum Bacteroidota; class Cytophagia; order Cytophagales; family Flammeovirgaceae; genus Sediminitomix; species Sediminitomix flava. The sequence continues at coordinate 337,251 of NZ_QGDO01000004.1, forward strand.
TAAGGCAAATACCCGATTTCATAACTATACAGCACTTTACGAGGCTATTTCCTTTTGTATTTCACTTGGTGTATTTATTCTGATTGTGATTGCTTTTCTTCAGTTAAGAAAACAAAAGCTGATCAATGAGATGCTTCCCTCACAATTTATTGATCAGAATAGCTCCGATGTTGTTTTTATATGTGATAAGCATACTAAAATTGTTTGGGCAAATAATAGATTTAAGGCATTTACAGAAAAAAGTGCTTACGAAATCAAGCACTATAAACTATGGCACTTACTGCCCAATGATCTAGCCTTCAACCAAGCTGTAGAAGACTTAAAAGTTGCTTGGGCAAATAAAAAAAGGCATACATCTATTATAACTTTAGAAGACGGGGTCACTCTTCAAATACAGATGCGTCCTGTACTCGATGCCAATATGGAAATTGAAAAGTGTATTTTCCGTATTTCGGACAGCCCTGTTACTGCTTTCAATGAATCTGATAATAAGCACTTCCAATCTATTTTGGAGGCTATTCCTGACCTTGTTTTTGTAAACGATGCAAAAGGCACCTTCAAAGAGTACTATTACAACGACTCTGATCAATTATTTGTAAAAGAGAATTTTATAGGAAAAAACACTAGTGATATCCTACCGCCGAGTATCTCTAAAAAAGTACTTGCCGGCTTTCAAAAAGCAAAAAAGACAAAGAAAGTTATAGATGTAGAATACGAATTAACGACCACAGACAACCAAAATCGTTACTTTCATGCACGTATTGTTTGTTTCTCTACAGACCTATTCTTAACTGTCGTTAGAGATATTTCTAACACTCAAAAGTCTAAAATTGAACTTCAGAAACTAAATGGTAGACTTGAAGAAATAGTACACCACAAGAGTAAAAAGTATTCTGAAAGTGAAGAAAAGTTCAAACTACTGTTTGAAAGTGCTAGTGATGGTATTCTATTGCTAGACAAGGATTTTAATATCGCTGAAATAAACCAAAAAGCACTTTCTCTTTTCAAATTCGACAGCAAAATAGATTTAATAGGGAAAAATTTACTTCTTTTTAGCCCCGAAGTTCAAGCAGAAAACAATACTTCTCAATCTCTCCTAAATCAATATTTTAAAGAAGTAACAAAGCAAAAGTCAGTTTCATTTAATTGGAAATTCGGAAGCAACTCTTCCAAAGGTTTCACTGCAGAAGTAGCCATGAACCTCTTAGATATGCAAGGTCAGCATATGATCTTGGCTAATATCAGAGACATCACTAAAAGGTTTGAAAATGAATTAATGCTCAAAACCAGTGAAGAAAAGTTTAGACTACTTACAGAAAATACAGGAGACCTAGTAGTTCTTTTTGATCAAGAAGGAAATTGTACGTATGTCTCGCCTTCTTGTGCTGAAATGTTAGGATATTCGACCTCTGAACTTATGGGGAAAGATATGCTTCATCTTATGCATCCTGATGATTTTGAGCATGCACAAACCACACATCAACGTCTTCTGAAAGAGCAAAAAGTCACCGATTTCAAATTTAGAAATATACATAAAAACGGTAGTGTAATTTGGTTCAACTCTACTTTAAACCTTGTTCAAAACCGCAACAAAACTTTCGTAATTGTGGTCAGTAGAAACATCACTGAACAAGTAAAAACAGAAGAAAAGCTAAAACTGAGTCAGCAACGTCTAAGAGAAAGTGAAGAACGATATCGCTTACTAGCCGATAATACTTCAGACGTTGTTATCATGTCTTACGAACCAGACGTAATTTCATTTGTCACTCCGTCTATAAAGGGTTTACTGAACTATAGCCCAGAGAAAATTTATCACCTGAAGTCCCCTAGACATATCGTATACGCTGAAGATTTACCTTTAGCCTATGATCTTGCCAAAAAGACTTTCAGAACGATGCAACCTCATACCTTCGAATGCCGCTTGGTTAATTCAGAAAATAAAACGGTATGGGTTGAAATTATAGTTAGCCCTGTCTTCAACTTGACCAAAGTTACAGGAACACTTTATTCCATTCGGAATATTGAAGAACGCAAAAAGGCTGAAGACAATATCATGAAAGCCTTAGAAAGAGAGAAACAAGTCAGTGAGCTTCAAAAAAGATTTATTTCTATTGCATCGCATGAGTTTCGAACTCCATTAACTACGATCTCTTCTAGTGTAGGTATTCTATCTCTCTTCATAAATAAAGTTCCTGACGATTTAATACCTAAATTCAATAAACATTTAGACAGAATAGCCAATGCAGGCGACAGACTTGTTAGCCTAATGAATGACATATTGCTGATAGGTAGAATTGAGGCTGATCGGACTCCTTTTACCCCTACTAAAAATAATCCTGTTGAGTTTATAGAAAACCTTATTCATCAATCCTTCACTTCACCTACCGAAGGGGATAAGATAAAATTGAATACAGATGGAGATACTAAAAATGTGGCTTTTGATACTAATCTAATGACTCATGTATTTAATAATCTCATCAGCAATGCCATAAAATATTCACCTAAAGACACTCCTCCTGAATTGAATATCCACTTTAGTCCCGATATGCTAGAATTTAATGTAGTAGACAAAGGCATAGGGATACCGAAAGAAGATCAAGCCAACCTCTTTCAGTCATTCTTTAGGGCTTCAAACGTAGGTAATATTGAAGGTACAGGGCTCGGTTTAGTTATCGCAAGAGAATTTGTACAGATGCACAATGGCGAACTCACTTTTGAGAGTGCAGTAAATGAAGGCACTTGCTTCACAGTCAAATTGCCACTTCTTCAAGATTTACCTGCAACTCAAAACTAATGAATCATATTTATCAACCTCAAAAGGCTTTGTATAGCTACGCTCCTTACTTTGAGATTTACTTAGATAAATCTCAAAGGCTTGTGCGTACATTTTGGCATTTACAGTCTGAATGGATGAGCGATGATGAATTCAAGGAGTGCATGTATAATTTTTGGGAACTAGTCTGTGAGCATAATCCGATTTGCATCCTCTCAGACACTCGTCTTTTCAACTTCATCATTGACAGCGAACTTCAAGAATGGTACGGAGAACTATCTGGAAAATATACTCCTGTAGATTTAAAAAAAATGGCTTATCTGAAATCTTCGGGTCTAATCGAACAGTTTTCAATTGAACAAGCCGTTGACGAAGACCCCAGAACCTATATCCAGACTTCTTACTTCAACACTGAACAAGATGCCTATAATTGGCTAAAACTTACAAAGTAAGATCTTTCATTTTATTCTAAAGCTTCCTCATTCTAAGGCTTAGTATCTTCAGACAGCGAATAAAATAACACCCATGAAGAAAATACTAATCGTAGAAGACGAAGAAAGCGTAAGAGAAAACATTTCGGAGATTCTTGAAGTACACAATTACGAAACTGAAACAGCTGAAAACGGAAGAGTAGGTATTGAAAAGGTCTTTCAATTCAATCCTGATCTCATTATCTGTGACATCATGATGCCTGAAGTGGATGGCTATGAAGTGATAGAAACCCTTCGAGAAAAAAATGACTATGGCATGCCTCCTTTTATCTTTCTATCTGCTCTTTCAGATAAAAGTGATCTACGAAAAGGCATGGACTTGGGAGCTGATGACTACCTTTCAAAACCGTTCAGAATGGATGATTTACTTTCAGCGATAGAGAGTAAAATCAAGAAACATGATCGTCTGCAAAAAGATATAGAACAACAATTAACTAACAATTCCCTACTTTTACCTCCCGACACGGCTTCACACGAGTTTAATACCCCTCTTAATGGAATTATGGGGCTTACAAATATGCTCTTGCAGTTCTATCATAATTTGAGCAAAGACGAAGTCAAAGAATACCTTATCGAGATCAAAAAATCGGGGCAACTACTCGAACGTTCTTTCAGAAACTTATTTCTTCATCACACCATTTCTACATACCCGAGTCCTCAAGATGCCGTAAAATTATTCAAGGCAGATTGCGTTAGTTCTATCTCAAAAATTCTTACACAAACCACTGAAGACTTAGCTAAAAAATATAATCGAAATAATGATGTTGAATTCAACTTTACAGAAATAGAATTCCCTTCATCACTTTACTACCCAACGCTACTTTTGGAAGAAGTACTTGACAATGCACTCAAGTTTTCTAAAAACGGTGATGCTATCAAAATCTCGGGAGAAATAGAAGAAGATTATTACCATATTTCAGTAGTCAATGAAGGTTCTGATTTCCCTCAATCACAGATGAATCAAATTGCTCCTTTCACTCAGTTCGGTAGAGATAAAAACGAGCAACAAGGTTTAGGTTTAGGACTCACCTTGATCAAGAAAATTATCGAGATCATGAATGGTCAAATCTCCTTTGAAGAAATTGACAATTGCACAAAAGTTACGATAAAGCTTTCTTTGAAAAATACTTTCAATGCTTAGAATTGTTTTTAAATAGACTTAAAGATTTTATACATCAATATTTGAATTCTATACATTTTCTTCTGCAAAACTTTGCATATTTGTAGTTAGAACATGTATAGATTTTCTTTTTTGAGAAAGCCATTTTTCCATATCGTTTTTGCTTTTGCCATTTTGTTTATGGCTTCGGGGCTACAGCTTAGTCTGCATTACTGTGGGCATATGCTTGTATCTGTAGAAGCTTATGCAGAAGAATCTCATTCTTGCTGTGGAAGTGAGGATAAAAAATCTGATTGCTGCAAAAATGAAAGCAAGCTTTTCCAAATTGAAGAAGCCTTACAACAAGTTGATATTGCCTTAGACTTCCCTCCTATCTTATGGATGGAATTACCTTTTTCAGATCATTATCTTAAGGTAAAAGAACTGCAATTCAACAAAGTGTATAAATATTTCACTTCTTATATTCCGCCACCTCTTGTTCGGAGTATTCATATCATTATCCAACAATTCCGATTGTAGTCTGCCTTTTTTACTTAAAATTCACCATTCTTATCGTGCTCATAATGAGACACTAATAAGGACATGGTCTATTTCTGTTTTTCATTTATGCATCTTCCTTCACGGTGGAAATATTCTTTACTTGATTGTCACCTTCATTTCTTTCTTCATACAAAAAAGAAGAGTTAATAAGTTCAGATACCTCCACATTGAATGAATTTCATAAGTGAAAACACATTTTCTCCTGCTTCATAATTTATAGAAGAAATAATAGCAGACTCACAAACAATGCTAAATCATATTATTAAATTTTTTCTCAGCAATAGGCTCATCACTGCATTGATGACATTAGCCTTTTTGTTTTGGGGAATAGCCGTTGCCCCTTTTGATTTCGGATTAGATTTTATCCCGAAATCGCCTGTGTCCGTTGATGCCATACCCGATATCGGAGAGAACCAACAGATTGTTATGACCGAATGGATGGGGCGTTCTCCTCAAGATATCGAAGATCAAATTTCATATCCGCTCACTACGGCTCTTATGGGCATTCCGGGTGTAAAAACCATCCGTAGTAGTTCCATGTTTGGGCTTTCAAGCATCTATATCATTTTCGATGAAGAAGTGGACTTTTATTGGAGCAGATCACGAATTCTCGAAAAGCTCAATGCCCTGCCTCCAAATACACTTCCTAAAGAAGTTCAACCTACACTCGGCCCCGATGCCACAGGCTTAGGTCAAATCTTTTGGTACACCCTTGAAGGCAGAGACCAAGACGATAATCCTACAGGTGGTTGGGATTTGCAAGAGTTACGTTCGGTACAAGATTATTATGTCAAATACGGACTAATGTCTGCTGAAGGTGTTTCTGAGGTTGCTTCTATTGGAGGATATATCAAAGAATATCAGATTGACTTACGACCAGAAGCGATGAAAGCTTTCGGCGTTTCATTACCTCAAATTGTACAAGCCGTTCGGAATAGTAATTTGGATGTAGGCGCAAAAACCATCGAAATCAACCGAGCAGAATATTTTGTCAGAGGATTAGGCTATGTCAAAAAGTTGGAAGACTTAGAAAGTGCAGTGATAGCTGTAAACCAAAACACTCCCATTCGGATTAAAGATATTGCTAAAGTTTCTTTAGGCCCTGCTACACGAAGAGGAGCTCTTGACAAATCGGGTGCTGAAGTCGTCGGCGGAGTCGTAGTTGCTCGTTACAACTCTAACCCGATGGCTGTGATTGGAAATGTAAAAGCCAAGATCAAAGAATTAGAAAAAGGATTACCAGCGAAAACTCTTGCAGACGGAACGACAAGCCAACTGAAAATTATCACTTCCTATGACAGAAGTGGACTAATTCAAGAAACACTTTCGACACTCAAAGAAGCCATTTCCCTCGAAATCTTAGTCACGCTAATCGTTATCGTTGTAATGGTGTATAACCTTCGTTCTTCATTACTGATTTCAGCCTTACTTCCACTCGGTGTTCTGATGACTTTTATTGCGATGAAAGCCTTTAACATCACCGCCAATATTGTTTCCTTATCGGGAATTGCAATTGCAATCGGGACAATGGTTGATGTCGGAATTGTACTGACAGAAAATCTTCTCAAGCATCTTAAAATCAAGAAAGCTGAAGACAGTATTTTCGATACGGTTTACAACGCATCTACCGAAGTAGGTAGTGCCATCGTGACGGCCGTAGCAACTACGATCGTAAGTTTTATTCCTGTATTTAGTCTTCAAGCTGCCGAAGGAAAGCTTTTCAGTCCATTGGCTTTTACCAAAACTTTTGCATTGCTTTCTGCTGTCATTATAGCGCTTTGCATTATCCCGACTTTCTCACTTTGGGTATTTAGAAACTACAAATCAGATCAGTCAAGCCAATCAGATTCAGATAAAAAGAGTAGTTGGAAAATCTATTCGAAAATTTCAATCAATGTATTATTTGTTGGTGCAGTTGCTTGGTGGCTGAGTAAAGCATGGATGCCTCTTGGTTTTGATACACACATTTTTTGGAACTTCCTTTTTACAGCTATTCTTCTCGGGTTGGTATTAGGAGGCTTTCAATTGTTCCAAAAATTCTACCCAAAGCTCTTAACTTGGGCATTAGCACATAAATTGACTTTTCTGAGTCTACCTATAGCTACTATTTTCTTTGGTGGCGTAGCTTGGACAAAACTTGGGTCAGAATTTATGCCTGCGCTCAATGAAGGTAGTTTTCTACTCATGCCCACGTCTATGCCTCATGCGGGTTTTGCAGAAAACCTTGACGTACTCCGCATGCTTGACATTCGAGTGACAGGAATTCCAGAAGTAGAAAATGTTTTGGGGAAAATGGGACGAGCAAACTCGGCATTAGACCCTGCTCCTATTTCGATGTATGAAAATATCATCAATTACAAAACAGAATATGTGCTTGATGAAGATGGAAATCCTCAACGCTTTAAAGTCAATTCGGATGGTGAATTCATCATTTTAGACCAACATCAGAAAGAAGTTTCTCTAAAAGAAAACGAACGTCTTCTTATTGACACCAAAAGACTCATTCCCGATACTGATGGCGCATATTTCAGACAATGGAGAGAGCACATTTTATCTCCCGATGATATTTGGGCTGAAATTGTAAAAGCCACCAAACTTCCGGGAGTAACTTCAGCACCGAAACTTCAACCCATCGAAACAAGACTCGTCATGCTCCAAACAGGGATGCGAGCACCTATGGGGATAAAAGTAAAAGGGCCTGATCTTGCTACAATTGAAGCTTTTGGTTTTGAACTGGAAAAATACTTGAAAGAAGTTCCTTCAGTAAAAACAGAAGCTGTTTTTGCGGACAGAATGGTCGGGAAGCCTTACTTGGAAATCAATATCAACCGTCAGAAAATTGCTCGTTACGGACTCAGTGTTCAAGCGGTACAGATGGCCATTGAGACTTCTGTAGGTGGAATGACCATTGAAAATACAGTAGAGGGCAGGGAGCGTTATCCTATTCGTGTTCGCTACCCGAGAGAGCTCAGAGACAGCCCCGATAAAATCGGTCAAATTCTCATCTCTACACCTACAGGTATCCAAATTCCTTTAGAAGAAGTAGCTGAACTTGAATATACACAAGGGGCACAAATGATTAAGAGTGAAGACACTTTCTTAGTGGGTTATGTCTTGTTTGATCGTAAAGATGGATTTGCGGAAGGAGAAGTAGTCAGTGAGGCACAGGCTTTCATTCAAGAAAAAATTGATTCGGGTGAGCTGAAAGTTCCTTCGGGAGTCAGTTACCGATTCTCTGGAAACTACGAAAATCAAGTCAGAGCAGAACAACGACTCAGCATTGTTGTTCCGATTGTCTTGCTGGTTATTTTCTTAATTCTCTATCTCCAATTCAGATCTATACCCACTACATTCATGGTCTTTTCGGGAATTGCGGTTGCTTTTGCTGGTGGTTTCTTAATGCTTTGGGCTTACAGTTGGTCTGGATTTATGAACATCGAGCTTTTCAACATTGATTTCAGAAATCTTTTCCAAATCCATGAAATCAATCTGAGTGTAGCGGTTTGGGTTGGATTTATCGCCTTGTTCGGAATTGCCACAGACGATGGCGTTCTGATTGCCACCTATCTCACCCAGAATTTTGAGAAAGAAAAACCAACATCTGTCGATCAAATCAGACAAACGGTATTAGAAAGTGGCATGAGACGCGTTCGTCCTGCTCTGATGACTTCGGCAACGACACTCTTAGCACTGCTTCCCGTTCTTACCTCAACAGGAAAAGGCTCTGATATCATGATTCCGATGGCAATCCCTTCTTTCGGAGGAATGACCATTGCACTCATGACTTTATTCGTCGTTCCAGTGCTTTATTCAGCTTGGGAAGAATTGAAGCTAAAACGTCTAAAGAAGGACAATTAAACTGTTTGAAAAGCTAGTGAAACAAGCGAGCACAGTATCTTCAAACTTGAAAATGGAATTAAGCTAATGAAAACATATATCATTCTATATATTTCACTCTTCTGTACACACTTTCTCCAAGCTCAAAGTTTAGAAGAATTGTTGATAGAAGCTGGTGAAAATCATCCTGCACTAGAGAGCAAATACAAACAATATTTGGCTTCGCTAGAAAAACTGCCGCAGGTAAGTGCACTTCCCGATCCGATGTTGGGCATAGCACCATTTATTTTACCTGTAGAAACTCGTGTCGGTACACAAAGACTTAAATTGGGAATCAGTCAACAATTTCCTTGGTTCGGTACGCTGAAAGCAAGAAAGGAAGTAGCAGCACAACAAGCCTTAGAACAGTTAAGCGAGCTACAAATCTTGAAAAATCAGATTTATTTCGAAGTAAGAAAGAGCTATTACCGTTTGTATCAGCTTAGAAAAGATGAGGCTTTGGTCAAAGAAAATATCCAGCTTTTAGAAAGTTATGAACAACTGACTCTTCAACGTTACGAAAGCAATACCGCACCTCTCACAGATATTTTTAGAACGCAGATTCAACTCAAAGATGAATACAATCATTTGCAAAATCTTGAAGTAGAAGACAGCGTACTCTTGGTACAGCTCAATGCTCAGCTCGGAAGAAGTAAAACGGCTCCAATTCAACTTCCTATGGCTTTACCTGCTGAATACCGAATTTTAGCTTCAGAGCTTAGCATACTCGCAGATTCTATGTTTTTGCACAACCCTTCATTACAATTGATCGAGCAGAAAAGAAATAGTATCAATAGTCAAAAAAATGCTGTTCATAAAGCAGGGACGCCTAAGTTCTCCGTAGGGCTAGATTACGTTTTAGTCAGTCCGATTGAAAGCTCACAAGTCACCGACAATGGTAAAGATGTGTTGATGCCTATGGTTGGTATCAGTCTTCCCATTTTCTCTGCGAAAAAGACCAAGGCAAAAAACAGAGAATTAGCCCTACAATTAGAATCATTAAGTTATTCGGAAGAAAACATCAGCAATCAACTTTATGCCGAATTGAGCAAATACCAAGGACAAAGGGCTGATGCGAAAAGAAGTATGGAAGTCCTTAAAGAGCAAATCGAATTGAGTGAACGAACACTTAATCTCCTTTTAGAAAGCTACGCCAATGACGGAAAGGATTTTGAAGAAATTCTAAGACTTCAGCAGCAACTTCTAAACTATCAGCTCAAATACAACAAGGCTTTTACAGCAGAAGTCATGGCTTATGCAGGACTTTTATACTTGATCGGTGAAGGTTAATTCCAAGTCAAATTCAAAAATAAAATAATTGATGGCTGACTTCAAAACATTGAAATAATGAAAAAAAGTAACAATAAATATATAATCCGAATACTGAAATCTCCTTTACCTTACATGTTTGTTGGAATTCTAATCGGATGGTTTCTAAACAGAAATTTTCAAGAAGAAAAATCGGATTCTCACCAACATAAAGCCACTGAGAAATCTCAAATTTGGACTTGTTCCATGCATCCTCAAATTCGTCAGAATGAACCCGGAAGCTGTCCGCTTTGCGGTATGGATCTAATTCCTCTCGAAGATGAATTAGTACATGAAGACCAAAGTACGATTCAACTTTCAGAAAATGCCATCAAACTTGCACAAGTACAAACAACAATCCTTCAGAAAGGAAAAGCAAGCAAAACACTTCGTCTGAATGGGAAAATCAAAATGGATGAGCGTCGTAAATTTAGTCAGACCGCACACTTTTCAGGAAGAATTGAAAATCTGTATATCAATTTTACGGGTGAAAAAGTAAGAAAAGGACAACGTTTGGCTAGTATCTATTCACCACAGTTAGTGACGGCACAAAAAGAGTTATTTGAAGCACTCAAAGTAAAAGATAAACAACCTTACCTTCTCAATGCCTCAAGAGAAAAACTGAAGCGCTGGAAGCTTTCCGAACAGCAAATCAAGCAGATTGAAGAAAGCGGAAAAGTAATGACCAACTTCCCTATTTATGCCGATAGAAATGGTGTTGTCACTAAACTAGCAATTGCCAATGGCGATCATGTCATGGAAGGAAACGTATTGATGGAAATCGCTGATTTGGGTGAATTATGGGGAATGTTTGAAGCCTACGAGCAAGATTTGCCTTGGGTCAAAGAGGGAGATAAAATTGCCTTTACCGTCTCGGCATATCCATCTGATACTATAAAAGCAAAAATCAGTTATATCGATCCTGTGGTAGATGCCAAAAGCAGAATTGCTCAAGTTCGGGTAGAAATTAAGAATCAAGACAAACGCTTAAAGCCCGAAATGTTTGCTGAAGGAATTATCTATGCCGAACAGTATTTCAGAGAAAATCAATTGACCGTACCACAGTCTGCAATCATGTGGACAGGTGAGCGATCTGTGGCTTATGTGCAAACCCCGAATACAAATGTTCCTTCATTTGAGATGAGAGAAGTTCTTTTGGGCGCTTCACTTGGGAAATCGTATGTGGTAAAAGGAGGCTTAAAAGAAGGCGACGCTGTCGTGACAAACGGAACATTCACCATAGACGCAGCCGCTCAATTGAGCAATAAAAACAGCATGATGAACCGTCTCTCTACCACAAAAGAAGAAGCTAAAAATACTACAGTCCAAAACTTCAAGGTTTCGAATACATTCAAAACACAGCTTTCGACCTTAACAAATGCTTATCTCCAATTCAAAGATGCACTTGTCAAATCAGATGCTCAGTTAGCTTTCTCAAAAGTTGAAGCTATGCAAACTGCTTTCTCAAATATTGATATGAAATTACTAAAGGGCGAGGCACATATGGTATGGATGAAAGATGCTAAACGCATCCAAAAGCAGTTAGAAACGCTTAGTACCGAAAAAGATTTGGAGAAGCAACGTAAGACTTTCACTCAGCTTTCAGATATCTTGATTGCGACCAATAAAAGCTTTGGTTCGGTACGGACACTCTATCATCAGTTTTGCCCAATGGCTAATCAAGATAGTGGCGGACATTGGCTCAGTACCGAAGAAGAAATCGTAAATCCGTATTTTGGAGACATGATGCTAAACTGTGGCAATGTAGAAGAGGTTATTGAAAAATAAACTTAAAGGTCTAAACAAGTACAATCATGAAAAACTGCTGTGAAGACTGCAATTGTGAAGAGAAAAAGAAAAGTCCAAACTACCTCAAAGTTCTGTTCTATGTCTTAGCCATCGGAATCGTTCTCAGTGTAATTGGCACAGATTTGTTTACATATTTATCAAAATAATAATTCTATAAAATCATGAAGAAAACATTCAAACTTATTGTTTCAAGCTTATTCTTGGCTATTGTTTTTACAAGTTGTACACAAGCACAAACTGAAAATAAAGTAAATGCTGCGGAAGTCGATACTTATTTAGCCATCAAAGATGCATTGGTAAAATCGGACTTTGAAACGACAAAAACACTTGCGGCAAAATTGAATGGAGAAGCTTCGGAAGTCATCAAAACACAAGCTACGGCAATGGCTGAAGCGAGCGACTTGGAAACTCAACGTACTGCTTTCAAATCATTATCAGATCAGTTACTAACAGAACTAGAAGCTAGCCCTATTGCAGGAAAGCCATTATATAAACAATACTGTCCTATGGCATTCGAAAATACAGGAGCGGCTTGGGTTAGTGCTCAAAAGGAAGTTTATAATCCGTATTTTGGAGATATGATGCTTCGTTGTGGCAAAATGATTAAAGAGCTGAAATAAATACTAAAGTTCTTAAGTACTAGGACATAAGAAAATAGGTAAAACTATCCTTAGAGTTAACGAAGTGATCTAAGGATTTAGATATGAAAGTAAGAGTCTTCAGACTCGAAAAATATGTATAAAATCGAGCCTGAAGACTCTAGCTTCCATTTTTAGTTCGAAGATCGCTCCGCTAACTCTTCGAACAGAATACTATTATTTTACCAGAAATCATTTGTCCTAGTACTTATAAAATATCCCCCTCATGACTCTATTCTATATGAATCATGAGGTTTTACTTTATAGTATAACTTCTTCTTTCTCTAAATCGTAATAATGGTCTTTTGCTTGACAAGTTAAAGGAGCGAACAATCCTGTCACTGCGTTTAAGCTTTTCATCGACTTACATAAACAAGTTCCAAACTCTAGTACAAATCCACCTTTCGGAAAAGCATTTGAAATGGCTTTGCGGTCATCTTTTTGAACAGCAAATTTTCGAGTTCCTAGCACATCCATATGTGCACCTACTTGCAATAAACCTGCTACTTCACTTTTATCCCAACGAGGTAGTAACTGCATATGGAAATCAATTGCCTCCATCATTACATTTACTCTGCCTTTTTCCACCCCCATCACACTCAAATAGTCTTTTATAGCCAAAGAACTACTGACTTGAAAAGCCCGATTTGCATCTGCATATAGCTCATGAAAGCCAATATCATGGAAAAGAGCTACTAAAGCCAACTCTTCATCATCATACGAAATAGACTTACTTTTCGCATATTTATTCCCTAAGAAATAAGTACGAAGCGAGTGGTTATATACATTTTTTGTGAGTGCCTGTGAAACTATTTCATTTGCCTCATTGACCAAGTTTGTATCGGGAAGAAGTAATTTCTGCATTATTCAGTGAAAAAGTGATTTTTACAAAATAGTAAAATCATACAAAAAAGGCGTAAAGAAACATCTTCTTTACGCCAAACTCTCATCAGTTTCAAGACTGAAATATATGCAGGTTATTAGTTGTTCGTTGCTGTTACTTTCACTTCAATATTTCCTCTAGTTGCTTTAGAGTAAGGACATACTTGGTGAGCAGCTTCTGCCAAAGCTTGAGCTGTTTCCAAATCTACTTCTGGAATATTCACTTTTAAGTCTACCGCCAAGCCAAAACCCGACTCATCTTGTCCCAAATGTACGTCAGCTTCTACCGTAGTAGTGCCTGTCTTCACCTTCTGATTTCTGATCACCAAGTTCAATGCAGAATCAAAACATGCTGAATAGCCTGCTGCAAATAGTTGTTCTGGATTTGTAGCTCCTTCTTTCTCCGCACCACCCAAAGATTTAGGCATGCTCAGTGGCGTATCAATTACTCCGTCACTAGTGACTACTTTACCATCTCTTCCTCCTACTGCTTTAGCGTTTGCTGTGTACAATGTTTTAAATGCCATTTCCTTATCTATTTATATTTTTCAAGATTATATCGTGCGCGATTTATATATAATACAGAAAACAGACGGAAAAGGTTTTGAAAAAAGTAAAATAAATAATGAAAGACTTGAAAATGAATGAATTTAACGAGAGAAAAAGTCTTTAGGAAAGCCTGTTGTTGGGTCAATTTCTTCTACAAAGTCAGAATTAGTTTTCTCTATTTGAGTTTCAAAGACTTTCTTCCAATGCTCTTTTCGGTAAGCAAAAAATATAATCCCGACAAGCATTACAGCTGTTGTTGCAAATGTCATTCCTTCCCAAATTGAAACCCCAGCAACCTTTACTCTAACAAATAATTCGGCCACAAAAGCCGCATACAGGCCAATCACTGACCAATACATAAATGAGAAGTGAAGATATTTCCAATTCTTGATATATTTTTTCAAGAATATTGGCAGCATACCTACCGAAAGGGTAACCAAACTTATTATGGTTGTTACGTGAAATGGTCCAAAACCACCAAAAAGACGGTAAATCATAAATGCAGTAGCAATCACAGTTAGCATGCCCAGCACGTAAATGTAGCCTGAAACCTTATGGAGTTTAGTTCCTTTTTTTAAGATAAGAATTAACGTACCGTAGAATAATGAGAAACATGCAGCGACCAGATGAACCAGCCCGATGTGATCTGCATAGAGTGATGCCATTTTTTATTTGGGTATTATTACAATGATTATTATGAAAAAATAGTCTTCTTGGGTTTAAAGTAGGAATTATTCTCTAGAAAGGAAAATTGAACTTCAAATCAATTTAGCTTATAAAGAAAATAAAAAATGAGGTATAAATCAAAGTTCTGACCTATACCCCATCTCAAATGATCAATTACCTTTCAACTGATCTAGAATAGGATGCAACCAAGTCAAATTGATGGGATGCTTTGTATCATACTGACTGTAGTCTTTTTCAAGATCAAAGGCTGCTTTATTGTGCGGTTGTTGATTGATAAATACATCATGCAAACACCATTGAGCTTCAGCCTCACAAGGACTTTCTACTCTCAATAAAATATGCTCAAATTTTTCTGGATAATGTTCTGCAAAAGCAATCATACTCTCATGATTTGCAGAATAGGTGTTGGTAAGCGTATCCAATGCCGAAATACTGTATCCCTTTTTAAGATAATCCAACGAAGCATCTGAGAAAGCATTCTCATTTTCTCCTATTCCTCCATCTAAATTGACATAGAGTACTTTCTCTTTTAGCTGCTCATTCAAATCAGAGACTTGAAGATGTCTGAAAAAGATATGTGCAGGAAATGAACCACTCGAATGAGCTACAACCACTAACTCAGACACATTTCCAACCTCCTTAAATTCATCAAATAATGCTGAAATAGTAAGCTCTTGGCTATTGTAAAAAACTTCTTTAGGACCTTTAAAGACAAAAATATTGGAAAAAGTATCCTTTACTTCTTCATCTTTTAGCATTTCCATTGCCCACGTTTCTGCCCAATTTTGTTCAACGGAGTAACCAGGGAATAAAACCATGATTGGCTTTACTTCATCAGAGACTACTAATCTTGACAAAGTTTCATTTACACGATAAGATTGCGCATGTGTGATACTGCTCACTGCACAAAAAAGTAATAGTGATGTTAGTGTCGATAATCTCATAAAAAATGTTAGTGTGTGTTGATATTAGTCGTCTTTTAGAAGACCATAATAATGATCATCATAAAATTGTCCATTCTTAAAAATGGCTTTTCTTCCGATTCCTTCAAATGTAAAACCTGCTTTCTCCATCACCTTTACAGATGATTTATTGTAGGCTATAACCGATGAAAATAAGCGATTTATATCAAAATTTTGCCATGCATAAGCACAAATTTTTCGCAAAGCGGCCGTAGCAATGCCTTTTCCCCAATAAGCTTCGCCTAACCAATAACCTACTTTCATTGATTTTGCATAAATATCGGCTTGTGGAATTAGGGATATAATACCTACCAATACTCCCTCCCATTCTATGGCAAATGTACAAGTCTTCTCTTCTGACTCTGTTAAAGTCAAAAAGCGTTTTGCATCGTCCAATGTGTATGGAAAAGGAAAAAAATCAGGTAAGTTATCAAAAATCTTCTTGTTGTCAGCTATCTCTTGTAGCGGCTTCATATCCCGCTCATTCAGCCTACGCAATCGGATTTCAACAGGTCGGTTTGTTTTCATTTTCATTCGTTGATAATCATAAGAAATATACAATCACAACGTTTAAAATTATAGTAAGAATACAATTTTTTTACCACAAGACCTCAAAGACTTTGAAAAATACCTTACTAGACCTACAGCTGCTACAATGTGATGCTAAAATCAGCAAAGACAAACACTTCACTGCTGCCGAACGAAAAAGCAGTTACAACAAAAAACTTGGTGTTTCAGTCATTCTTATCAATGTTTTGATTGGCTCTACACTTATCGAATACTTCCCTGAGGGTTTTGGTAAGCAGCTTTTCATCAGTGCAATTTCATTCTTTGCAGCTTCTTTTGCTGCTATCCAAACCTTTTTCAACTTCTCCAAAGATGTAGAAAACCATCGGAAAATTGGAAACGGATATCTTGAAGTTGTAAGAGAAATTGACCGATTGATTGCTTCTTTTTACGATGGACTTACCAGTGAAAAAAGTATACAGAATTCACACGATAAGCTCATTCAGAAGTATTTCAAAATTAATAAAGAGGCCGAAGTTTGTCCCAATGCACCTTCTGATTATCAAAAAGCATTCAAAAAAAATAAGGATACTAAGGAATCTCTGATCAAACTGAAAGAACAACGCCAACAGCTTGAAGTAGAAGCTTAAATTCACAAGATAGAAGGTTTGAATTTTCTTGGTTGAAATGTAACTTCCCATAAATCACTTTTCACAACATAGATATACACAAGATGAAACCTAATATCATATTCGCCTTAATGGCAGCTTGTGGACTCATGTTCTCTGCCTGTAGTAATTCAAAAAAAGATACCAAACAGACCGAAAACATGGACGCTAAATACGAAGAACTCGCTACCTATGCTGATTTCACCTTGAAAGCCAATCTATCGCAGCTTTCAGACAATCAGAAAAAAATGATTCCTCTGATGATTGATGCCGCAAAAATCATGGATGAATTATTTTGGAGACAAGCATACGGAGACAAAGAAACTTTACTAGGAGAAATTAAAGATCCTGTACTAAAGCAATATGCAGAAATAAACTATGGTCCTTGGGATCGTTTGAATGGAAATGAACCTTTCTTGGAAGGTGTTGGTCCTAAACCAAAAGGAGCCAAGTTCTACCCATTAGATATGACAAAATCAGAGTTTGATGCTTTTGTTGCTGAAGATAAGTTGAGTCTTTACACCATCATCAATCGAAATGATCAAGGTTTATTGGAAAGTATTCCTTATTCGAAATTCTATGAAGCGGAGTTACAAAAAACAGCTGAATTACTTCGTCAGGCAGCCGAACTAGCTGAATCTGAAAGCTTCAAAACTTACCTTTCTCTACGTGCTGATGCCTTACTTTCCAACGAGTATTTTGAGTCTGATATGGCTTGGATGAGCATGAGAGATAACAAAATGGATTTGGTTATCGGTCCTATCGAAAACTATGAAGATAAACTTTATGGTGCTAAAGCGGCTTTTGAAGCATACGTATTGATCAAAGATATGGAATGGTCTAAGAAGCTTGAGAAATATGCGAGCTTCCTTCCTGAGTTACAAAAAGGACTTCCTGCCGATGAAAAATACAAACAAGATGAAATCGGTACAGACTCTGATCTTGGAGCTTATGATATAGTCTACTATGCAGGAGACTGTAATGCTGGTAGTAAAACGATAGCCATCAACCTTCCAAATGATGAAAAAGTACAACAACAGAAAGGTACTCGTCGTGTTCAGTTGAAAAATGCGATGCAAGCGAAATTTGAGAAGATTATGGCTCCAATTTCAGAAGTACTTATCGACCCTTCGCAACGTCAGCATGTAACCTTCGATGCATTTTTTGCCAATACCATGTTCCACGAAGTAGCACACGGACTTGGAATCAAAAATACAATTACAGGAAAAGGTACCGTAAGAGATGCTCTGAAAGAACACTCTTCCGCTCTTGAAGAAGGAAAGGCTGATATCTTAGGACTTTATATGGTTCAACAACTGCATCAGAAAGGAGAAGTAGCTGGAGATATGAAAGATTATTACACGACATTCCTTGCAGGTATCTTCCGCTCTGTTCGATTTGGTGCAGCTAGTGCCCATGGTGTTGCCAACATGATTCGTTTCAATTTCTTCAAGAATAATGGTGCTTTTGAACGAAATGCAGATACGGGATTGTACAAAGTAAATTATGAAAAAATGGAAGAAGCTATGAATGCTCTTTCGAGAAAGATTTTGCAGGTACAAGGTGATGGAAGCTATGAAGAAGCAACTGAAATGATCCAAAATTTAGGAATAGTGGATGATGAACTTCAAGCTGATTTAGAGAAATTGGGTGATGCTGGTATTCCTACCGATATCGTTTTCCAACAAGGTGTGAAAACATTGGGATTGTAATTATCAAACTTACGATTCTAATAAAAAGTCAATCATAAACTATGGTTGGCTTTTTGTTTTTTAAATCAGAGCTAAAGCCTTGTGGTCTTGGTTAAGATAATACCTTTTGAGTACTGTTTTTTTACTTAAAGAATTATACCAATCATGGCATACAAAATCGATACTCTTAACCACCATACTTCCCAAATAAAGATTCTTAAAGAGATTCATATACTCTAAAAGTAGCTTTCTATTGCTAATCACTTCTTTAAATCTCACAACTGTAGAATGAGCTGTCATCAATTTATATCGCTCCTGGAAATCTATTCCATTTACTGTTATCTGGTTTCTTAAAGCTTCTCTCAATTCTGCCAATGGAAACTCATAGAAGCCTTTCATAATTATAGCTCCATTACTGATCGTTAAGCCTTCAAAATTGACCAAAAACTCTGGTATTTGTGGAATGACATCACAAAATATTTTATCGTATTCTTCAACCAAATTCTCTTTATATCTAAAATCATCATTTACTGTCACCACCGACAAAACAGTCAAATGAATATCACTAAGAGGGTAAAAATACTGATTTGGCATAACAGGTTTAAGGATTTCTAAAACCCTGTAAATATTCTCAAGTAGTTCATAATCTAAGTTCACAACTAAGCTCAAGCCCTTTCTATTATCTGTTCGTGGGTCCAGAAGATAATTATCAATCACTTCTTGCTTCACAGATATAGCATTTAAGCCATTCTCTTCTATCTCTTCATATTTATGATGCAAAAGTGTGGATGTTATCATAATTAGGCTTTTGTTTGGTTCGACTCTTAAATTCGGTTAACAAAAAATACTCATTCTTAGAATAATACAACAAAATTAATTACACGCATTAACACTTTATAGTTGCATTATTTTTCTTTCTTTAACTCATTTTATATTTGACTACCATATTGATTTATGTTTTTAATTCTACTCAAAACTGTTTATAAAAAAATCGCTTCCGTTTTCTAAAACAGAAGCGATCACACTCTTCATCTACTATACATTACTGAATTATCAATTGGTGTTGGTAAAGGAAACTGCCAAGCCCCCATCAATAATTCTTTTCTAGGCTTGTAGAGGCGAATCATACAAATCCAACCATCTTTAATGGATAAATTATTAATTGTCCCTTCCTCATTGCCAAAATTTATGGTTACAGAACCATCGGGGTTTTTATCTACTGAAGAATTATTGTAGGCATACAAACCAGAAGAATTTCGCAGCATTTTCCCTTGCTCGTCATACACCCCCACAGACCAAAATCCATCAACAGGAACGTCTTTTAATGTGAGTTGGTGAGGGACAGCACCATTGTTAGCTTCGGGCTTTACTTTTAGATAGATCGCTTCTTCTTTCATATTTCTTCCGTAGATTATTGTTGTATCAACGGTATACCGCAATGGCGGATTATAAGTTTGTATTTGTTCTTCTACAATTTCGTAGACATTCTTTACCTTATCTGGGTACTTGTATGTGGTCTCATTTTTCAGATCATCTTCAGCTAAAACTTCCTGAAGAAGAATCACAGTTAGTATCGAGTAAGTTACTGTCAATAGCCTTTTCATTTGTTGTGTCCAGTTTAGTTTTGAAAGGCGATTGATGATGAGTTGGGAACAGGAACAGAGTTGGTTCCAGTTTTCTTTCTAATCGTTAGTTTGTTGGTTGTTTGAACTCGATGTAACGAAGTTCATTTTCATATTTACCTTACTTTACCTACTCAATTTTTTTTAAGGTTTAAAAGTTCTTTAACCCTATTTTTTTGAACGCATATAATTGAGAAATACAATCATTTATATGACTTGTGATGTCTGCTATTTCCCATATCTGTTTTTTTAGTTTGACCTTCTGATTAAAATAAACCATCATTTTCAAACATCACTATTAAGCGTTGTTGAGAGAATATAAATATTCTTTAAAGTTTGAGACAGTACCTTTGATACACATTATTTACTAACAAGTACTTTATTAACCTATGGAATTTATTAAACCTTTTATCACATCCATTTTAATGGGTCTGACACTTCTGTCGTATGCTCAAAATCAAAACACAGAAGTAAATACGGGTATCGCTAAAAGTTTAGGTATCTATATTTTCCCTTCAAACAATCAATCTCAGGAAACACTTAATGCAGATGAAATGGCTTGTTACCATTGGGCTATGGAACAGACCGCTTATGATCCGATTAATCCAACTAAAGTAGCAGCACAAGAAGTTGATTCTTCAAAAAGAAAAGGCTCTACCATAGTAGGAGCAGCAGGCGGAGCTGCCACTGGAGCCGCAATTGGTGCAATAGCTGGAGACGCAGGAAAAGGTGCAGCTATTGGCTCTGTAGTAGGAGGACTTCGTGGAAGAAGAGCGAAAGTTGTTGGAGATCATGTAGAGCAGCAACAAAACATTGAAACTGCAAAAGCTCAAGAGCAAGAATTAAAAGACAATTTCATCAAAGCTTTCTCTGCTTGTATGGAAGGAAAAGGATACACTGTGAAATAATTCATATTTCTCTAAAAGCTTGGCTTGCCTTCAAGATTTAATTGCTTGTCCTCTGAAAAATTGAATGTATCTTTGTAGGAAATAGCAAAGGCATGAAAGAAGGTAAAATCAAAAATATTGTTGACCGAGAAGTCAAACAATTGCAATGGATGTTGAAACATGGTCAGATTGATAAACAACTCGTTACTTTTGACTTGTTTATTGAAGGCATTGTTGAAGATTTCCATGTTCCTGAAGATGATATGGATTTGCTAAAAGAGATCGTCTCTCAAGCACTTAAAGAAAAGGATATCACGCTCAGTACTGAATAATAAAAAAGGAATGGTATAGAACCATTCCTTTTTCATTTATATATTTTTTCAAATCTTAATGACAAAATAAGGCAGGTTGGCTACCTGCATCCAATGTTACTTCTGGAGCAATCCCGATGGCGTATGCTCTCCATATCATGACAAAGCCAATAAGGATAAACAGAAATGGATAAATTTTTCTAATTCGATTTCGCCACTGAACACTTATCAGTTGTCCCGCCACACTTACCAATAGCATTAGAGGTAAAGTACCTAAACCAAATAAAGCCATATAAGCCATTCCTTCTAATGCCGTACTTGTTGTAAGCGCTGCGGCCAATGCAGCATAAACCAATCCGCAAGGCAGAAAACCACTTAAGACTCCCAAGAAGAAGTGTGTATCCCAACTTGCTCCTTGAAGTTTGAGCGCCATTGTATTTTGGATCGTTTTTACAAAGGACTTGAAAAACGGCACTTTATTAATTATCTGATCTGGGTTTGATGAAAAAACTCCCATCAGAATAAACCCAACACCTAATAGAGCACTGATGTAAACCTGATACCCTACAATCCAAACTAAACTCTGCCCTAATATACCTGCTATATTTCCTAAGAATGCATAGGTTGTAATCCTTCCTAGATTGTAAAGAAGTTTATCTGTAAAAAGGAAAAATGGTTGACGGTTTTTCCCCCTAATTGCCAAAGCAATAGGCGCACACATTCCGACACAGTGGAAGCTTCCAAATAACCCCAATATAAAAGCTGACCATAGCATATTTTCAACAGGTAGTTGGTTCGTATCTTTTTTTATTTGAATGTATAAGGAGGGAAGAGGTCTGAGACCTCTCCTTCCTTCAGAGAATACATCACAACATTATAAAAATGTTATCTTCAATCTCTTTAAGTTTCACAATACACTTTTATGGAATAAAAATGTTGTTTTGAGTATAGTAGTCCAACTCATCTTTCGACCATTCCAAGATCACAACCCAATGCCCTTTTGAAAGGTCTTTGATCTGGAATACTTGATGTCCTTTCTCGTTCAACACTAACTCATACTTTACATCTTGATGCTCATCTGATGGTCTGTAGAAGTGAACAATTCCCTCTGCTCCAGTCATCTGAGTTGGCATACTCAAAACAGCAAGTTGCTTTTCTTCTGCCAAAGCAATATCTATTTCTTCCAAATATGGTTCGGTATTACTTATTTTCTTTGCTCTAGTATTTACAGCTCCGTCGTCCTGATAATAGTCCTTTGTCACCATATTGATTGGTACATCAAATGATTTGAATACAAAGTTGAGGATCATGCCTGCAAATAATATGAATGTTATAATGATACCGTGCCCAAAATGAAACTTGAATTTCATAGCAATTCTTTTTTTAAATGTCTGTGATCGTATTCTATTCTCTAGTAAAAATGGGAAGCCCTAAAAAGGGCTTTTCTCCCATATATTTTGAAGTTAGTCGTTAGCGTAGCTGCTCTTTTATGACCGTGGCCCTAAGAAACTTGTTGAAACATGGTCGATCTTATTTTCATTTTCATATATATCTACTTCTATTTTAGTCTTCGCACCATCAAGAGCATTTGGCGGAAGATCTATGAAAACCATTTCTTCAATATTGCTTTCTCCTTCTAATACCATTTCTGGTTCTCCTACAATAATGATTTCTCCATCTTGGTGTGAAGTAAGCACCAATTTGATAGGTATATCTCTATGACTTTTATTGACAATTTTCAGCTTATACAGATTTCTGAAACTGCCTTCTTTCGTTTTGTAATACAACTGACCTGGTGCTCTCAAAAGCGTAGTTTCGGTAGTTGACCTTGAAAATAGCATAAACAATATCACTGAAGCTAAGAGTGTAAGAACCCCAGTATATGCCTTCATCCTTACATTGAACTCAAACGGCTTATTGTTTTCTATCTCATTGTGTGTTGCATATCTGATCAGACCTGTAGGTTTATCGATCTTGGTCATGACAGCATCACAAGCATCAATACAGGCTGTACAGTTTACACACTCTAGTTGTGTTCCGTTTCTGATATCAATTCCTGTCGGACAAACCTGTACACAAAGATTACAGTCAATACAATCTCCTTTTGGAGCTTCATTTTCTTCCTTTTTTCTTTTCTTTCCTCTTGGCTCTCCTCTTAAGAAGTCATAGCTGACATTGATCGAGTCTTTATCTAAAAGCACTCCTTGCAATCTTCCGTATGGGCAGATTGTCGTACAAGCTTGTTCTCTTAGGTAAGCAAAGACCCAATAGAAGACCACAGTGAAAATAAATAAGGCTGTAAAAGTTGTTAGGTTCTGCGTTGGTGGAAGAGTAACCATTTCAATAAGCTTATCACCTCCAACTATATAGCCTAAAAATGTATTTGCTATCGCAAAAGACACAATGAAGAACAAACTGTATTTTGCTGATCGCTTAAATATCTTATCTGAATTCCAAGGAGCTTTATCTAACTTTCTTTGTTGGTTATGATCTCCTTCTATCCAATATTCAATTCTACGGAAAACCATCTCCATAAAAATGGTTTGTGGACAAACCCACCCACAAAATAACCGTCCGTAGACAACGGTAAACAACACTATAAAAATGATCCCGAAGATCATGGTAAGCACGAAAATGAAGAAGTCGTGCGGAAGGAATAATTGCCCGAAGATTACAAACTTTCTTTCGAGAACATTCAGCATGAGTAGAGGTTGCCCTCCAATTTTTATAAATGGACCTACAAACAGAAATACCAAAAGCACATAACTTAATTTCTTTCTACTGTTGTAGTATTTTCCATTTGGTTTTTTAGGATAAACCCATATTCTTTTACCGCTAGAATCTACGGTAGAAATGGCTTCTCTAAAATCTTCTTTATACCTATTGTCTTGTTGAGCTGCCATAGGCTTAGATGCTGTGAAATGTATTCTTGTGTATTCAGTAGTGTGTTAGTTTTCCTTGCTAGAGAAAATAGAAGTCCCCTGAGGAGACTTCTATTTCAAAAGGATATTACATTGGCATATGCTCTCCCTGAGGTGCTTTACCTGCTTCAGGAGTCGTACCTTGCAAGCTCATTACATAACTTGCCACATCTTTCATATCTGGAGGTGAGATTTTCTTATCCCAAGCAGTCATACCTTTAGACGTACCGTATTTGATTGTTTTGAAGATGTTTTTCACATCATTTCCATACAACCAGTACTCATCTGTTAGGTTAGGACCGATACCTCCACCACCATCAGCTGCGTGACAAGCCACACAACGTTTGGTGAAAATAGCTTTACCATTCGCTAAGTCTTTTTCCTCTAACGAACGCTCTACATTCGATTCATCGATAGCTGCACCCAAAGCTGCCAAGTATGCATCAATTTCAGCTTCAGCTTCTGCTACTTCTGTTTGATACTCACTCACAGAAACTGGTGTATCAACTCCTGTGTGATAGATGTAGATGTAAACACCCGCAAAAACGATACTTACGTAGAACAAATATTTCCACCAAGGTGGTAAGTCATTGTCTAACTCTCTAATTCCATCGTATTCGTGTGCTAGTAAAATTTCTTTTTCCAAAGCGATTGGTTTTGCAGCATTAAATCGCTGCCAGAACCATTGGTAACCGCCTTCTTCTTCGTATGCAAGCTCTTCTTCTGAAAGGTTTGCTTTTAGCTCTTTAGAAACAATCTTGTATAGAGTCAGAGAAACTAAAAGTACAGCAATAAACAAGATCACAATGACACCAAGCATTGCACCTATCAGTACTTCCAAATTCCCGATGCCATCAAACAAGCTTTCTGTGCTTGCAGCCATTGCCGAATGCCCTGTAACAAGCAAGCTCAGCATAGCCAAAACGGGTTTATATATTCGATTGAATTTCATCTCATAGAAAATTTTTGGCCCTCAAATCTGATTTGTGTTATTAGCCTCATGTTGTTCATCTTGTTCTAGATCGAGCGGAAGCATAGAATAAGAATCTACGCTCTCTTTTTTCATCTTAATGACATAAAAGAGCCAAGCGAGAAAGAAGGTAAAAAAGATAATGATCCCGATTACTGGATAGATATCCACTCCTTCGATTGACCTGAGAACATCTTTATACATGGCTTATTCTTTTTTGAGAAGCTGCCAACCGAAGCCGGCAGCTCTTATGTTACTTGAGTAAATTATTTGACAGGTACAGCTTCTGCGTTCTTGATATCAGTACCAATACGTTGCAGATAAGCAATCAATGCAATGATTTCAGCATTTTCATTTACTTGCTCAGATGAGCCATCAGCTCTTGTCAATTCGCTTTCTAATCTATTCTTCACTTGTAATGCTTGAGCTTTCAAGTCAGCTACTGCTTTTTGTGCATAACCTTCTGGATATGGTACGCCAAGCGCTTGCATTACTTCAATCTTCTTCTCAGTATTAGCGATATCTAAATCATTCTCGAACAACCATGGATATTTTGGCATGATTGAGCCAGGAGAAGTAGATTCTGGATCGTACATGTGGTTGTAGTGCCACGAGTCGTTGTACTTACCACCTACACGGTGCAAGTCTGGGCCTGTACGTTTTGATCCCCACTGGAATGGACGATCATAAATGAATTCTCCAGCTTTAGAGTATTCACCATAACGAGCTACTTCCGAACGGAATGGACGAATCATTTGTGAGTGACACAAGTAACATCCTTCTCTCAGGTAAATATCTCTACCTTCTAGCTCAAGTGGTGTATAAGGTTTTACTGAAGAAATAGTTGGTACGTTTTCTTCTACCATATAAGTAGGGATCAACTCTACCATACTACCAATCGAGATGGCCAAAACAGATGCAATTGTCAATTGAACTGGCTTTCTTTCAATCCAAGATTGGAAGTTATTTCCGTGTGCTTTTGATGCTTCTAAAGGAGGAGCTGATGCTTCTTCCTCTTTTACTAATGTTCCGCTAGCTACAGTTTTCACTAAGTTATAAACCCCAACTAATGCACCTGCCAAGTAGATTGCTCCGCCAAATGCTCTTAGTTTATACATTGGGATAATTTGAGTAACTGTGTCTAGGAAGTTGTCATAAACTAGTGTTCCATCTAGGTTAAATTCTTTCCACATTAGCGCTTGTGTCCAACCTGCCCAATACAACGGAACAGCGTAGAATACAATACCTAGTGTACCTAACCAGAAGTGGATATTTGCTAACTTAACAGAGTGTAATTTCGTGCTGTAGATTCTTGGAAGCATCCAGTAAAGCATACCGAATGTTAAGAATCCGTTCCAACCAAGACCACCAATGTGTACGTGACCAATAGTCCAGTCAGTATAGTGAGAAATTGCGTTTACAGATTTCAAAGACATCATTGGGCCTTCAAACGTAGCCATACCGTATGCTGTAACGGCTACTACCATAAACTTCAATACAGGATCTTGTCTTACTTTATCCCATGCACCTCTCAATGTCAAAAGACCGTTCAACATACCACCCCAAGATGGAGCAATAAGCATGATTGAGAATACAGTACCCAATGACTGTGCCCAGTCAGGAAGTGAAGTATAAAGCAAGTGGTGTGGTCCTGCCCAGATATAAATAAAGATGAGTGCCCAGAAGTGGATAATCGACAAGCGGTAAGAATATACAGGACGATTAGCAGCTTTTGGAATGAAGTAATACATCAGACCTAAGTAAGGAGTAGTTAGGAAGAATGCTACCGCATTGTGTCCGTACCACCACTGAACTAAGGCATCTTGTACCCCTGCAAACACTGGATAAGACTTTGTAAGTGTTACAGGCAATTCCAAGTTATTCACGATATGAAGAACTGCTACAGTCACGAAAGTTGCTAGGTAGAACCAAATGGCTACATACATATGCTTTTCGCGTCTTTTTACCAGTGTCATAATCATGTTAAGACCAAACACAACCCAAATAACGGCAATGGCAATATCAATAGGCCACTCTAGCTCGGCATACTCTTTAGAAGATGTAATACCCAAAGGAAGTGTAATCAATGCCGAAAGGATGATAGCTTGCCAACCCCAAAAATGGATTTTTGACAATACCTTGCTAAACATCGGGGCTTTTGCCAAACGTGGTAATGAATAGTATATTCCGGCGAACATACCATTTCCTACAAAGGCAAAAATAACGGCATTTGTATGTAAAGGTCTCAAACGTCCGAACGTAAGGAAGGACGTATCTAAGTTAAAAATAGGGTTGGTTAGCTGGAGGGCTACTATTAAACCTACCAACATACCTGCAATACCCCAAAAAACGGTGGCGAAAGCAAAGTTCCGCAC
Organism: Sediminitomix flava; assembly: GCF_003149185.1. Taxonomy (NCBI): domain Bacteria; kingdom Pseudomonadati; phylum Bacteroidota; class Cytophagia; order Cytophagales; family Flammeovirgaceae; genus Sediminitomix; species Sediminitomix flava. The sequence goes on from NZ_QGDO01000004.1 coordinate 364,838, forward strand.
AACCTGATTGTCGTATGAGAAATGTTCAAGATTTCCCACCGACGTCTGCTGCTGCTTGGTCGGAGTTTCTACTGCTGTGATCATATTCTTCAAATAAAATCCTCACACTAGGTGTGTACGTATCCTCATATTGATCAGACTTCACAGACCAAATAAAGACTGTGAGAAAAACGATAGCTACCGTCAAACTAATCCCGATCAAAATGATTATAGCACTCATGTGTTTTAGCTTTTCTGATATTTAAAATATATTCACAAATATATCCTCCATATATAGCCTTCTCTGATGATCGTGCTTAATGCAAATAAGTGACCTTTGTCATTGTTGAAATTTATCATTCACAATGTTAAACGACTTATTAATGACTTTTGTCATATTTTAAGTTAAATATTCACGCAAAAATGTTTAGACAAAAAATTAAGAAGGACGAATGTTATCGGAACTTAAAAAAATGGTATTTTCGCATGAAAATGGCTTTATTTTGTGAATAAATGGTAATACTTAAAACACTTAATATTCAACTTAATAAACGGTAAATCAACACTTAATAAAAAGAGTCAGATACAATACACTACAGTATATACTCAAAAAGTCCATATGAATATAATCCTAATTTCAAGCCCTGAAGAGGAGAAAAAAGAGCTAGAGAAAACAACAGAATTGTTTAAATCAGGCTTAACAAAATTACATTTAAGAAAACCGAAATGGAATAAAGAGGAGTATCGTAGATTTATCGAAAAAATTTCACCAAACTACCATCCACACATCATATTACATCAGTTTCATGAGCTGTTAGATGAGTTTGACTTAGGAGGGATTCATTACTCAGAAAAGACAAGACCCGAACGTCAAGAATTAGACTTGCATTGTTCTACATCTTTCCATCAGCTAGAACAATTAGAGCAAGATTGGGGAAGCTATAACTATGTATTTCTCAGTCCTATTTTTGACAGCATTTCGAAAGTAGGTTACAAATCTTATTTCAAACCAAAAGAATTAAAGTCAAAAATACAGACATCAAGATACCCTGTTGTAGCTCTTGGGGGAATAACACCCTACCAAATCCAAACCTGTAAAGATTTAGGATTTGATGGGGTTGCTGTATTGGGTTATGTATGGGCATCAGAAAACCCTTTAAGAGCGTATCAGGAATTAATAAAATCTTGCCAATAATCCATTCCACCAGAGAGGCTATGTAACTGTTCTGAAGCAATACTTTTTTGCTTCAGAAAACGTAGTGCTTGCATGCTTCTCCCTCCTTTCTGACAATAAATAACCGTAGGTTTTGAGAAGTCTACCTCACTGAATCTATGAGGTATAAAGGACAATGGAATATGCTGACCACCAATATTAAACTCTTCTCTTTCCCAAGCTTCTCGCACATCCAACAATTGAAAGTCTTTCTGACTACTTTGCCATTCTTTTAAAGTTTCTGCAGTTATTTCTTCAGCAGTAACTTCTTGCTCTAATCCACAAAATGCCACATAATTTTCTTCTAACTCTTCTCTCTCCAAATTCTGAGGATTCAAAGCAAATTCAAAATTAGAGCTTTGCATCGTTAGGGCATCGAAAACAAAGAACTTCCCAGACAACACATCACCAATACCTGTAATCATCTTAATCACCTCATTGGCTTGTAAACTACCGATAATACCAGGTAAAACACCTATCACTCCAATCTCTGAACAGTTTGGCATCTCGCCTGCACCAGGAGCTTCTGGGAACAAGCAGCGATAAGTTGGGCCTCCTTTATAGTTCAGTACTGTTACTTGACCATCAAACTTGAATATTGCACCAAAAACAAGAGGCTTTTTAAGAATAACACAAGCATCGTTAATCATATAACGAGTCGGAAAATTATCAGTACAATCTACTACAACATCATACTGTTCAAATATCTCAAAGACATTATCTTTAGAAAGATGTGACGTATATATTTTATAGTCCAACAACGGATTCATAGCTTTAAGCTTTTCCATAGCCTTCTCTGCCTTTGAGAACCCGATATCTTGAGTAGTATATAAAATCTGACGCTGGAGATTACTTAAACCTACTTGATCTCCGTCTACAATTCCGATAGTACCAACCCCTGCCGCACTCAAATATTGAAGAACAGGACATCCTAAACCTCCTGCACCAATTACTAAAACCTTTGCAGATTTCAACTTCAACTGTCCTTCTTCTCCAATTTCTGAAAGCAATATATGTCTGCTATATCTATTTTTTTCTTCCTGACTAAGTAGCATTTGTATATTTTTATTGAGCTAAAAAACCTAGCTTTTCCATTTCGAAATACTCGCAATAATAAACTCTTTTGAAAGACAAAAGTTAATGTTTTTCTTCTAAGGATTTAGAATAAAAATAATAAGAAAGAGCAAATGAATTCCTAAACTTTCAGACAACATAATTGCACTATAGCTATAATTAGAGAGCTGATTACCTCACAAAAAGTAGCCTTTTTTTTATACTCTCTAAAATAAAAGATGGTTATCTATTAAGTTTATTGTACCTAAAACACCTATTAATTTCACTCTGATTATTTAAATCAATAGATAGGTTTCTTTAAAAAAATGAAGCATAAAAAAGAGGATAATGATATTTCATCACTAGCCTCTTATAAAAATTTTCTTACTGATGTTCTCTTAAATCAGCAATTAATGTGTTGTATGTATTGTTTATTGGTTATTCAAATTTTAAAATACAGTGACTAATCCAAATTATTAGTCACTGTATATTCCCCTAAAAAAGATCAAAAAATAAAGACTAAAAATAATTCGCTCAAAGCTCAAAAAATCCGTAAACAATCAAAAAATAAAACTAAGCCTAAAAAATACACTTTCTGAAATGTCTCGCACCCAAGTAGTGTTTGTTTTACAATTGTAAAATTAGCTTTATTTAAGAATTAAGCAAACTATTTTTAGAATAATATTGTTAATAAGCGAAAAATAGGATTATTCTAATTTTTAATATTAAATAAATTAGCCAATAGAGTATCCCATTTCCCAATCTTTCCATACTGCCTCATATCCATTTTCTTTGATCATATCGGCAATCGACTGTGCATTTCTTTCGTCAGAGATTTCAAATTGCTCTAAAGATTCTTCATAAACTGCATAGCCCCCAGGATTAGTTTTGGAAGCCGCACTTACTGAAGTAATTCCCAATTTGATTACATTATTTCTGAATGTTTCTGTCTCTCTTGTTGACAACGAAAGCTCGACCTCTTCATCCAATAAACGATACGCACAAATCAATTGTACCAACTCTCGATCTGTCATTTCCACTTTAGGCTCCAATCCGCCAGAGAATGGACGCAAACGAGGGAATGAAATTGAATATTTGGTTTGCCAATACGTTCTTTCCAAATAGCGAAGATGAGCCGCTACATGGAAACAATCAGTTCGCCAATCTTCCAGCCCAATCAACACACCAATACCTATTTTATGAATACCTGCATTTCCCAAACGATCTGGCGTTTGAATTCGGTAATCAAAGTTCGACTTTTTCCCTTTCGGGTGATGCTTTTTATAATCTTCCTTATGATACGTTTCTTGGTAAACCAATACCGTATCTAAGCCTTCTGCTATTAGTTCTTCATAATCCGCCTGATCCATTGGCTGTACCTCCATAGAAATATGAGAGAAGTGCGGACGAATTAGCTTGATGGCATTTTTGATGTAATCTACTCCTACGGTCTTATTCGCTTCTCCTGTTACCAACAAGACATGATCAAAACCCATTTTCTTGATGGCTTCCACTTCTTTCAAAATCTGTTCGTCAGTAAGTGTAACCCTGCGGATTTTATTATCTAGACTAAAACCACAATAGGTACAAATATTCTGACATTCGTTGGACAGGTAAAGTGGAATATACATTTGAATGGTCTTCCCAAATCGTTTTTGAGTAAGCTGATGACTCAACTGAGCCATTTGTTCCAAATATGGAGCGGCAGCAGGAGAGATTAAGGCTTTAAAATCTTCTAAGTCTCTTTTCTGTTTTGCCAATGCTCGCTCAACATCTACCGCTGTTTTTGCATAAATGCTTTGCTTGATGTCATCCCAATTATATTGCTCGAAGGTGTCAGAAAAAGTATGCATAATTTAATCTATTAAAACATATCCATAGGTGCTGATACAAATTTGTTTCGTACTCCATTTACACCTACTCAACCACAGATGAGACTTCTTATTTTGTTCGATCTGTATTGTTCATTTCTTTTCTTGATAAAAGAAACGAACCAAAGAAAATCAAGCCACATAAAAAACGGTCATCCCACAACTCTTTACTACTCCGCTTTTGTGGCTAGCCTCCCGTTTACTAACTAATTGGTGGCTTTTTGTATCTTTTCAATTGAAACCGTATTCTTTTATTCAAAAAAAATACTAGATCAATAGCTAAACTATATTTAGTCTAGGAAAGAAGTCAATGGACTACTTGCAATCGCATTTTGTGATCTTGCAGCCAATCTTGCTTCATAGGCCATTCGCCCTGCCTGCACAGCCAACTTGAATGCTTCAGCCATTTTCACTGGGTTGTCAGAAACTGCAATTGCCGTATTTACAAGTACTGCATCAGCTCCCATTTCCATTGCTTCTGCGGCATGTGATGGTGCTCCAATTCCTGCATCTACAATAACAGGTACAGAACTCTGCTCAATGATAATTTCCAAGAAATCCCTTGTTGCTAATCCTTTATTACTTCCAATTGGTGCACCCAAAGGCATTACAGCTGCCGTTCCCACATCTTCCAATCTTTTACACAAAACAGGATCTGCATGGATGTAAGGGAAAACTTTGAAACCTAGTTTTGCCAATTCTTCCGTTGCTTTCAGCGTCTCAATCGGGTCTGGCATTAAATATTTTGGGTCTGGATGAATCTCCAATTTCAATAGGTCTGTTTCTAGCGCTTCACGTGCTAGTTGTGCTGCAAATACAGCTTCTTTGGCATCTCTCACTCCCGAAGTATTTGGAAGCAGTTTGATACGCGGGTGTTTCAGATGCTTTAAGATGTCATCATCTTGACTGTGAGCATCAACTCTTTTTAAAGCCACAGTGACTAACTCACTTTCAGAAGCGACTAATGCCTCTTCCATAAGTTCACTACTGCTAAATTTTCCAGTTCCTGTAAATAAACGAGAACCAAATTGTACACCTCCTACTTCAAGCATACTGATTATTTTTTAATGATTAAGATCTTTTATTGTTGAGATCAATAAACTATAGCTTTGCTGTAGTCTTCTTGATTACATATTCCTTTTATCCTATTCTTTTGTCTTGACACAAAAGAATCAAAAAGTCAAGGCTAAGATGCTTCACCTAATTAAGCTTTGCTAGAATTTGCTGTGTAGCTAAAACAGGATTTTCAGCTTTACTAATCAAAGAAGAAAGAGCTACTCCATGTAAACCTGTACCTAATAATGAAGGAATGTCTTCGAGTTCTATTCCTCCGATTCCAACTATAGGTATTTGGATGCCTTCAGCTTTTGCTTTCTCCAATAATTCTTGATAGCCTTCCAATCCTAGAATAGGACTTAAGTTTTTCTTTGTAGTTGTAAAACGGAAAGGTCCTAAACCAATATAATCTACCTTTGCAGCAGCCAAACGTTGGACATCTTCATAATCATTGGCTGTTCCTCCAATTACTACACCTTCTCCAACTAATGCTCTTGCTTCTACAGGAGACATATCCGTTTTACCCAAATGTAGACTATCTGCTCCAATTTCTTTTGCAATCTGAGCATTGTCATTCACACACAACTTAGCGCCATATTGGTGACACACTTCCAAACATTCTTTTGCGATGCTCTTCCATGTATCGTAGTCTGTATCTTTCACTCTGACTTGTACCCATTCTGCTCCACCTTCACAAGCAAGTTTTGTCTGCTCGGCATGGCTAAGGTTGGGTAAAGCTTGTGTGATGAAATGTAGTTTAGCTATTTCCATAGATTGAAATATGCGGAAACTAGACAGACGTAGAGACAAGGCATGCCTTGTCTCTACATATATCATGTTCTACAATACTTTATTATGAATAAATCTCTCCGCCTTGGTTCAAGAATTCTTTCGATTTCTCTTCCATTCCATCAGTCAACGCATCTTCGCCTTCTTTACCGATTTTCTCAGCATAGTCACGAACGTCTTGCGTGATTTTCATTGAACAGAAGTGAGGTCCACACATCGAACAGAAGTGAGCTACTTTTGCTCCTTCAGCAGGAAGTGTTTCATCATGGAATTCACGAGCTCTGTCTGGGTCAAGAGACAAGTTGAATTGATCTACCCAACGGAATTCGAAACGAGCTTTTGAAAGGGCATTGTCACGGATTTGAGAACCCGGATGTCCTTTTGCCAAATCTGCTGCGTGAGCGGCAAGTTTATAAGTGATTACACCTTCTTTTACGTCATCACGGTTTGGAAGACCAAGGTGCTCTTTTGGTGTTACGTAGCAAAGCATTGCAGTACCGTACCATCCGATCTGAGCAGCACCAATTGCAGACGTGATATGGTCATAACCCGGAGCAATATCAGTAGTCAATGGACCTAATGTGTAAAATGGAGCTTCGAAACAGTCTCTCAATTCTTTGTCCATGTTTTCTTTGATCATGTGCATTGGTACGTGACCAGGACCTTCAATCATTACTTGTACGTCATGCTCCCAAGCAATTTTTGTCAACTCACCTAGTGTTTCCAATTCGGCGAATTGTGCTTCGTCATTTGCATCTGCAATAGACCCCGGACGAAGACCATCACCTAATGAGAACCCTACGTCATAAGCCTTCATGATCTCACAAATATCTTCGAAGTGCGTGTACAAGAAGTTTTCTTTATGGTGAGCCAAACACCATTTCGCCATGATAGAACCACCACGAGATACGATACCTGTTACACGTTTAGCCGTCATAGGAACGTAACGCAACAATACACCTGCGTGAATTGTGAAGTAGTCAACTCCTTGCTCAGCTTGCTCGATCAAAGTATCACGGAAGATTTCCCAAGTAAGGTCTTCAGCTTTACCGTTTACTTTCTCTAGTGCTTGGTAGATTGGCACTGTACCGATCGGCACTGGAGAGTTACGGATGATCCACTCTCTTGTCTCATGGATGTTCTTACCTGTTGACAAGTCCATGATAGTATCTGCACCCCAACGACAAGCCCAAACTGCTTTTTCTACTTCTTCTTCGATAGATGAAGTTGTAGCTGAGTTACCGATGTTAGCATTGATTTTCACCAAGAAGTTACGACCAATAATCATTGGTTCAGACTCTGGGTGGTTGATATTATTAGGAATTACAGCTCTACCTGCTGCAACTTCTTCTCTTACGAATTCTGCTGTAATTGGACCTCTGTGTTGGTAAGCTCCGAAGTTATTTCCTCCGTGCTGAGCAGCCAATTGTCCTTTTACTTCTTCTAGTTTTTGGTTCTCACGAATAGCGATGTACTCCATCTCTGGTGTGATGATCCCTTTTCTAGCATAGTGCATTTGCGTTACGTTCTTGCCCGCTTTTGCTTTTCTTGGCTGAGCCAAGTGCTCGAAACGCAACTCGTCAAGCTTCTCATCATTCAAACGCTCCTTACCGTAATCAGAAGAAATTTCTTCCAAAAGTTCAGTGTCTTCTCTTCCGATAATCCAGTCTTCACGAAGCTTCTTCAATCCTTTACGAACATCGATCTCAATGTTAGGATCAGTGAAAGGTCCTGAAGTATCGTAAACAGTGATTGGAGGATTTTGATCTCTCTTCTCTTTGTTAGGACCAAATTTGATAACAGTGTCCTCTTGAGAGATTTCACGCATCGCTACTTCGATGTCATGAATTTCACCTTTTACATAAACTTTCTTAGATGCTGGAAACGGATCACGAGTGATCGTCTGTTGTGAAGGGATTCTATCTTTTCTCACGTTTGTGGATGTTTGAAGTTAAGGCTAAGATCAACCTTATACTTATAAGGCGTTCGTAGCTAAAAATATGGTTACTGACCAAGAATGTGTCTTTCTCGATCTATAAAATATCAAGTGATTTATGGAATTAACCGCCTTGTGTAGCTCTGATTATGGTCAACTGATCATTTTCATTGATCTGTAATTCAGACCAATTGTTTTTAGGAACAATCTGTTGATTGACAGCTACTGCGGTTCCTTGTGTTGGAATGCCTTGAGCAGAAACTAAATCTGCTAGTGTACTTGGCTGTTCGACTTCTTTTTTCTCTTTGTTGATAAATACAATCATACCGTACAAGTTGAATACGATTCAAGATGAATTTTGAAGTGAAAACCTTGTGGGTGAGAAAAGACTTTTGGATTGACTGAGTAAAATGGTTTTAGCTAATGTTCCTTATTCGAGGTTGAATAAGATTAGTTTTTTAGCAAGTGTTTCGCTCAGCTTTTCCCTACGTCAGTGCAAACTGTATCAGGTTCAAAGGGTCTTTCTCAGTTCTCTTTTTAAGAGAACACCCCTAAAGCTTTCGTTACGAAGGTAAGTTATAAAATAGTATTTCTCCAAATCTTTTTTTATCGAATTTTAATTCGTAAAAAATGAATACTTATTCAATATCAAACATTTGGAGCTAATCTAATCAACGTACACGATTTATCGCTTTCTCATTTCGAGCCATTCTTTTCTCAATAAAGCATAGTTGAATAAATCATCGTATTTCCCATTATTGAAGATTACCTCACGAGAAATTCCTTCTTTTGTAAAGCCTGCATTAATCGCTACTTTTTCAGACGGACGATTTTCTACACTCATCTTAATTTCAATTCGATTTAGAGTTGAATTGAGAAAAAGATAATCACTCAACATTTTCACTGCTTCTGTCATGTAGCCTTTTCCTCTCTGTTCTTTATCCCAAAGACTGTAACCAAACTCTCGGATAGGAGCATAAGGACCTACGGTAAAGTAGCTGATTCCTCCAAGTGGCTTGTCAAACTTATCCACAATCAAAAAGACAGACCAATCTTCTGTTGCAAAACCCGTTTCCATAAAACCTTTTCTGATTTGTGCTGGATTTTTCAACATCCCATTCAAATGGTTACCTCGAATATCAAGGTCATTTGTATTCTGAATAAAAAGCTCAATCTCATCGGGTCTGATATGCCTGAGATTGATATTTTCTCCTCTAATCATACTTGTTAGATTTTTAATTAAAAAAATAGTTTAGCGAGAGTTTACGTCGATCTTCAAAAAGAGTTGTTTATTTCTGAAAATCAAATCAAAAAGTTAAAAGAGCGGACAATATTTAAAAAAGAAATAACAATTTCGGCTAATTCTCGTTTTCTCCTACAATATTCAATTTTCAGTGGAGATTTCCTTCTCCTATCAAACTAGACAAACTTCAATTTATGCTTAAACAACTCTCCTTTACTTTTTTCATTCTTATATACGTTAGTAGTTGTAAATCATCTTCAAATACAACAACATCAAAAACAGCGACGCTAGATCATATATTTGAACTAGCGAAAAAAGATGATCGTCAATTATTAAGTTTTTTCACTGAAATGCCTAAAGGAGGTGATCTTCACCATCATGCAAGTGGAACTCCATACGCAGAACAGTTTATAGAAAATGCCCTTGCTGATAGTGCCTTTATCAATCCGAAAACCTACAAATTATCCAAAAGTAAATTAGCTGATAAAGATGCGATTCCAATCCATGAATTCTTAAAAAGTCATCCGTCTCAGAAGGATTCTATTATTGATCAGTGGTCAGTCAGAAATCATAAATCTAATGGAAGAAGTGGACATGATTGGTTCTTTGAAAGTTTTCCAAAATTTGATGCAGCTTTTGTCGGTCACGAATCAGAACTACTGAGTCAGATTTGTGAAAAAGCCGCCAACGATAATATTCAGTATATTGAAACCATCATCAATGTTCCAAATGTGCAAGACAGTGTAAAGCTTTTGGCTGATCAGAACTCTTGGGAAAAAGACAATAGACCTACAGAAGAAAAACTAGAAGCTTGGCTTACTTATTTTGAAGAAAAAGGCATCGATAAATGGGCTAAAGCTAATGCAGATTCTTTAGATGCTTTCCTTTCGAGAACAAATACACACGGAATTAAACTCAAATTTCAGACTTTCGGACTTCGTATTTTTGAAGATCAATCACTCATTTTTGGGCATACAATTTTGTCTTTTAAAACTGCTTTGCTCACCGATAATTTGGTTGGAGTAAACTTTGTAGCTCCCGAAGACAATGCCTTAGCCTTAAAAAACTATAAGCTTCACATGCAGATGTTCGGATTCTTAAAAAAGAAATATCCTTTTGTAAATGTTGCTCTTCATGCAGGAGAATTAGTACTAGGCAAAGGAGAAGCACAACCCAATGACCTTACTTTTCATATTGATGAAGCTCTGACAATTGCAAAAGCAAAACGCATTGGACATGGAGTTGATATTTCGAGCGAAGATAGAAAAGATGAAATTCTGAAATTCATGAAAGAAAATGGCTTAGCAGTCGAGATCAACTTGGAAAGCAATGAAGTAATTTTAGAAACAGATAAAAGTGCTCATCCTATCAAAACTTACTGGGAAAGTGGCGTACCTATCTGTATTTCTACCGATGATGAAGGCGTACTACGTACAAACCTAATCAATCAATATATTTTATTGACCAAATACCTTCCCGAAATCACTTATTCTGAAGTGAAAGAATTGGTCTATAATGGTATCAAATATTCGTTCTTATCAGAAAAGGAAAAGAATGAAACGCTGAAAGCTTTAGATCAGAAATTCAAACTTTTCGAAAGTAGTTTCTTAAACTCATAATGAATAAATAAGCCCTTACTTCCAACTAGGAAATAAGGGCTTTATATTTAAATAAATGAATTGGTTCTTAGATTGACTCACCAATAAGTGTAGCTGCTGTACAGTCATGAATTTTCACTTCTGCGTACTCTCCCAATTTGAAATCTTTCTTAGGGAATACGACTACTTTATTTGAAGAAGTACGTCCTTGAAGGTGCTCTTTCGAACGTTTCGAGTATCCTTCGATCAAGACTTTGTAAGTATTACCTACACACATCTTATATCTTTCTAAAGAATGCACTCCTTGTTTCTCGATGATTTCAGCCAAACGACGTTTCTTTACATCCAATGGAATATCATCTTCAAACTTCTTCTCAGCCAAAGTACCCGGACGCTCTGAGTAATAGAACATGTAGCTCAAATCGTATTTCACGATATCCATCAAGCTCAATGTATCTTGGTGTTCTTCTTCTGTTTCAGTACAGAAACCTGTAATCATATCTGAAGAAATACCACACTCTTCGCCCAAAATACGACGGATAGCCTCAACTCTATTCAAGTACCACTCACGATCGTAAGTACGGTTCATGATATCAAGTACACGGCTATTTCCTGATTGCACAGGCAAGTGAATATAGTTACAGATGTTCTCGTACTTCGCCATGGTATGAAGCACTTCGTCTGTGATATCTTTAGGATGAGAAGTCGAGAAACGAACGCGAAGCTCTGGAGAAACTTTTGCCACCATCTCAAGAAGGTTGGCAAAGTTTGTAATTTCCATGTCTTCTGCTTTCTCTTTCTTTTCCAAACGAGCCTTATTGTTCTCGTCATCTGACCACTTGTAAGAATCTACGTTCTGACCAAGTAGTGTTACTTCTCTATATCCTTGATCGAATAATTCTTGTGCTTCAGCTACTACCGATTTAGGATCACGGCTACGCTCTCTACCTCTAGTGAAAGGCACTACACAGAATGAACACATGTTGTCACAACCTCTCATAATTGAGATAAAAGCTGTAATTCCATTCGAGTTCAAACGCACTGGAGAAATATCTGCATAAGTTTCCTCACGAGAAAGGAATACGTTTACTCCTTTTCCTCCCTCATCTACTTCCGCTACCAATTTAGGAAGGTCACGGTAAGCATCTGGCCCTGCTACGATATCAACAATTTTTTCTTCTTCAAGAAGTTTTGTCTTCAAACGCTCAGCCATACAACCTAGTACTCCAATAAGAAGTCCTGGCTTATTTTTCTTCACATTGTTATAATGTTGAAGACGCTTACGAACGGTTTGCTCAGCTTTATCACGGATTGAACAAGTGTTCAAGAAAATAAGATCAGCTTCTTCTACATTAGAAGTTGTTCCAAAATTATTTTCTTCCATAACCGATGCCACAATCTCAGAATCTGAGAAGTTCATTTGACATCCGTAGCTTTCAATGTATAACTTTCGCTGCCCATCCTTGGCATTATCCTGAGAGATACGTGCCTCACAGCTGATATCCTTTTCCTCTTTCTTAGGAAGAATATCAAGATCTTTAATCAAGTCGCTCATTACAAGATGAAGTATAAGACAGAAGGTAGATTTTCAGTCTCCCTCATGCTTCTAGTAAAATCAATTTATATGTGTAACACTTTTTAGAGGCCTCTTAGCCTCCAAAAAGACTCGCAAAAATACAAAATAGGCTTAAGACAACCAATTGATTACCACTCTTTCACTTTTACTAGGCTTGATAAGTGTCAGACTTTCAAGCTAAACTGTCTGAATAAAATAGGAGAATCTCTATTTTGAATTATAACTTACTTGTCTAAAAGTAAAGGCTTTTTTAAATTTCGAAAAAACTCAATACTATTTAACTGCAATCCCATTAGAAAGCTTTTTAGATAAAGCCTCTTTATACTAGTACTGAGCTAAAACTGATATACTTTCACAAATGAGCCTTTGTTTAGGCATGATAAAATAAGCGAATACAATGCTAACTCAAGCAGCATCATTTACTACAGATTATAGTTTTGTACGAGGAAAATACGAGTGTATTAGCCTAATCCCCGATAAAGTAACTCAACCTCACCCATTGTTATTTCTTCATGGCGCTTGGCATGGCGCATGGTGTTGGGAGAAACACTTCTTACCATTCTTTGCTCAAGAAGGTTGGGAATGTCATGCGATCAGTTTTCAAGGACATGGCAATAGCCTAGAACGAAAACACATTCTAGGGACTTCGATCAGTGATTATGTCACAGACTTGAAAGAAATCATCACGAATATGAAAATAAACCCTATTCTTATCGGGCACTCATTAGGTGGCTGGGTCATTCAAAAGTACTTACAAAAAACACCGAACATCCCTGCCATGATTTTGATGAATAGTATTCCTATTCAAGGTACTTGGAATACTACAAAGACCATTTTCAAAGAAAATATTGGCGCTTGGAAAAGTGTTTTGAGAAGAAATTCAAAACTTTTGATGAATACCCCTGACAAGGTGAAAAGTCTATTTTATACAGGAATGGATGAAGATGAAGCTACGCTTCAACAAAACCTCAAACGCCTAGACAAAGAATCTTTACGAGTAGTTATGGATACGGCTATTCCTATTCGAAAAATCGATCATAAAATACCCGCTTTGATCATGGCTTCAGAAAATGACTATTTTTTCAGTCCTAGTCAACAAAAAGAGACTGCCGACTTCTATGATGCGGACTTCTTTGTGGTTGTTAATTCTGGGCATAACATCATGTTATCCTCTGAATGGGAACAAGCTACAACTGCTATTAAACACTGGCTTGATAAATACAAAGCTAAAAGAATGCATCTTCAAAATGCTGAACATCGATCTTAGTATTTCTCTCTAGGATAGCGACAATATCAAAACGAAGAAATGCTTCTTTCTCAAAGTTTTCTAGGTAAAATTCAGCAGCTTGTTTTAGCATTTTTTCTTTGTGGGAACTTACCGCTGCTTCTGGAAATCCAAAACGATCTGAGCTTCTGTATTTCACCTCTATAAATACTAAAAAAGGAGACTTGAACGCTATAATATCGACTTCACTACGTTTGTAACGATAGTTTTGGGCTAATATCTCATAGCCTTTTTCAGTCAGATATTCTCGAGCGATCAACTCTCCTTTTTTTCCTTTCTGAAGATGGTTATTTCCCAATCTTAAATATGCTGTTTTAAAATTCCTTCTAACTCTGTAGCCGATTTAACTCCTGTACCTCTCCATTGCATCACCCCTCCTTTGAAAAGAATCATTGTCGGAATACTACGCACTTGATATTTCTGCGATACCGCTTGATTCTTGTCTACATTGACCTTTATAATTTTGATGGCATCTCCCATATTTCCTGCAACCTCTTTTAATACTGGTGCGAGTGCATGACAAGGCTGACACCAATCTGCATAGAAATCTACTAAAACTGGAGTATTCGGATCACTAATTAACTTCTGGAACTTACTCATTACTTCTTCTTAACTTTTGTATTACACTGAATGTACTACAAAACTACCAAATGTCCCGAATTGTTATTGCCACTTTTGTAACACAACTTAAGGAGCTTCATTTTTCAAAACATGAACCTTTTCTGTACTTGCTTTTTGCACAGTAGGCCCTGAAGATATTTGTTTAGCATTGCTTAGTTTTAAGAAAAAGAAAAGTGCTAGTACAAGAAATAAGATCAAAACGCGCATCATAGATATTTAGGTTAAAGGTCTTTAGTATTTCTACAATTGAGAAAGCTACTTCGACAAAAAATCTTAGCCTTTTCCTAAAACATATTTGAGAGATGCAGAAAATTGAAGGGTATTGTTCTTTAAAGATTCTTCTTTGAACACATCTTCAGGCCATTCTTTAGCATTCATATCAACAAGTCCTAAATTGAGTCGAGCGTTAAATCCTAAAATAATATTTTCCACAATGTAAAGATCAACCCCAGTACCAAATGAAAATCCCATATCAAAATCATTAAAAAGATTTTCGTTTTCCAATACTGAACCAAAATCATAGGATACATCTTGGACACTAGAACCTTGAAGCCAGGACACATAACTTCCACCTTCAATATAGAATTTCCCCTTATCACCTTTTGATCTGAATTTGATTAGAATAGGTACTGTTTTATAAAAAAGATCGTGAGTTGCTGGAATAAGATACGGGTTTAGGTTATCAACCTCAGACTGAAATACAACACCATCATCTATGGCATATGACCTGTTTTCAAATATAAAGCCTGTAGAAAACCCGACATGTTCAGATAGGTACATTTCAGCTACTAAAGATGTACCCATTCCTTTCTTACCATTTACAGATGTCGAATTTATGTTCTGCCCTTGTTGACTTGTTCTCAGAGTATTAAAACCTTGAGAAATACCAATTTGAAATTCTTGGGCAAAAGCAAACAGTGTAAAAAAACTGAAAAAAATTGAGAGGATGATTTTTTTTGAGTTCATAGTTATCGTCTTAGAAAAAGGTTTACCATTTACCTAATAACACAATTACCTTTTCTAAGTAGTCAATACTTTAACAGCGGTTAACTCACTTGTTAAAACCCTCAATTATTGATGGAGATTATACTTTTCTAATACACGTTTCCATGCTGATTTTGAGGTTTTATCAGCAAGTTCAGGGTTTATTTTATCTAGCAGTTTACTTTGTTTTGGCATCAGAAGACTGAAGTAATGACGATTAAATGTAACTGGCATTATCTTCAATTTATTGGAAAGCTGTTCTACATTCGTGAGATATTTCATCACTGGTTTTTCATAGACAAATACATCTATTTCTTTTTTAGATAAGGCAATCATACCATCCTTAGGTGTTTCATAAACCTTATAGGTCGAAATATTATAATTATCTAAGAAATCGTGGCTGCTTGAAAAGTTGACTGTCCCAATTTTTTTAACCTTTTTCAAGTCTTCAAGATTCTCAATCTGATATTCCAATTGATTTACTGTAAGACGAGACGTAATCGTCGCTGTAAAACTGGAAATCAAACTAATAGCTGCAAACATCCACAACATAGAAATAAACCTTCCTAGCGGAGTTTTCGGAGTTTTATCACCATAACCGACAGTTGTAATAGTCACTGTTGACCACCAAATCCCATCCATAATTCCAACTATTCCATCTCTAAATTCATGTTGGTTAATCTTACGTTCTGCCAACCAAACCAAGACTCCAAAACCAAATACGATCATCATCAAGAGCATGACGAGCTTGATAAATCCGTATGAGAAAATATTGGAAACAAATATCTGTATTTGAGAATCTTCGGCATTTCGAACAGCAACACCAATACTAGAAGTAAAAAATGGATGCGTAACTCCTAATTGTCGGATACGTGTTCCACTCACAGGCATTGGGTTTATCGACAAGTCTATTTTTTTTCTGCTCAAACCTAAAAGCATTGCAGAAGTATGTTCATATTCCTCAAACTCATAAAGCAGATGTAACTCTTCGGCAAGCATGTACCAAAGATCAATACTCAAGCCATAGAACGACCCATCCTCATCTTTCATCACAAAAGGTGGGTCTTCTTGAACTCCTACTTTCAAGATTTTGGGAAACTCTTTTGGCTCTTCATCCATTGCTGAAATGGCATTGGGAAAGGAGAAAAAGAGTAGTAAATAAAAGAATATAGTTAGTCGTAGCGTAGAAAGTTGTTGCATGTATTTCCTTTTCATTAGGTCTGCTTCGCATAAAGCAAATCCTATAAAAATATATGGTTTTTACCCACTTATCCAAGCTTTTGAGATAGAGCTTTCATAAGAAGTCAGATTATCACCTTTTTTCTATGTCTTTACCCTAACAATATGTTAGAACATTATTCAAACATATCGTCACTATTTAAGTTTTTCTAGTAACTTGTCAATAAAACTGAATAAACTTATGATGACTGGAATTACCCACACGCACAAGCTTGTGGTTACATTGTTTTTGTTGATTTACTTAATCAAACTCGTACTTCTTCTCACAAATAAGAAGGATGCCCTCGCAAATTTCACAAAGAGATTCAAAGTCCCTGAAATGATCATCAGCTTCCTTTTCCTTGCTACAGGAGGATATATGCTGTATTCAGGAGTAGCTTACACAAACCTTTTTGCCTTTAAATTAGCAGCTGTTTTTGCATCAATTCCACTTGCTATCATTGGATTCAAAAAGCAGAATAAAGCTTTAGCGGTACTTTCTGTATTGTTGATTTTCGGAGCATACGGAATGGCTGAAGTTCACAAGAAGAAAGTAGCTCGTGGAGAAGTATCTTCAGCTATTGAAGAAGCATCTTCTGAAACTGTTTCTGCAGAATTGGAAGTAGGGTACAGAGTTTATAAACAACGTTGTAATGTTTGTCATGGAAAAGACGGTGCAAAGCAACTAAGTGGTGCTGCAAACCTTCAAGAAAGTGAATTGAATCAAGAAGACATCATCCATATCATCAATAATGGTAAAGGACGTATGGCTTCTTATGGAAACTTACTGACAAAAGATGAAATCAATGAGGTTGCTAAATACGTACAAAGCCTCAGAAAATAATAAACACGAAAATTAATCTTTTTACTTTTTATAAAACACGTTAGAAAATGAGAACAAAATTCTCTACACTGATCGGATTGATCGGTTTGGTATTTTTTGCATTCGGAACACAAGCACAACAATTGCCAGCGCCTAGCCCTGCTGCTTCTGTTTCTCAGACAGTAGGTCTTACAGAAATTACGATTGATTACTCATCTCCTGCCGTAAAAGGACGTACAGTATTTGGTGAATTAGAGCCTTTCGGTAAAGCTTGGAGAGCAGGTGCAAATGCGCCTACTAAAATCACTTTCAGCTCAGATGTAAAGATTGGTGGTAAAGATGTGAAAGCAGGTTCTTACAACATCTTCCTAACTCCTCAAGCTGAAGGACAAGACTGGACTTTCCACTTCAACGGAGCAGGTAAAAGCATCTTCGCTTACAACACTGCTGAAGGACAAGATTACGCTGCTATCGAAGCTGACGATGTGGCTAGTACAAAAGTAAAAGCTGAAGCAGCTCCAATGCGTGAGCGTTTGGTTTACCTTATCGAGAGTGTTTCTGACTCTGAAGGTAAAGTTACTTTGTGGTGGGACAAAACAATGGTTTCTTTCTCAGTAGAGACACCTACAACAGCACTAGCTGAAGCTAATGTTGAAAAAACAATCAAAGAACTTAACGGAACTTGGAGAAAGTATTTTGACATCGCGAACTACTATGCAGCTAGCGATCTTGAAAAAGCACTTTCATTCATTGACAAGTCTATCGAAGCTGACAAAGCTCATGTAGCTCCAGCATTCACTAAAGCGCAATTCTTGGCTAAACAAGAAAACTTTGACGCTGCAATGGCTCAATTGCTAGTAGCGCTTTCTTTGGACACTCAAAAAGGATGGTTCAACTACTTGAAGCCTCAAATGGATGCTTCTAAAGAAGAGTGGATGTCTAAAGTTTCTAAAACTTGGAAAAAGAAAAACAAGAAACTTATCCAATAGATTTGGGCATTAATCCCTAAACATTAGGCGACAGGAAAAGCAATTGCAAAAACCTGTCGCCTTTTTATTTGGATGGCAATAGTTTGATTATTCTACTGTTATAATTTCTAAAATCGTCTCTCTTCTCAAAGACTCTCCTTACATTGATCTTTATATTCAGTCCAAAGAATATCTTATTTTTAAGTATGAAAACGTTTTTTACACTCAGCCTTATCCTCACAAGTATAATGGCTTGGGCACAATATCAGCCATTCCGTTCGCTAAGTACTGCTGAGATTAAGCACAAAATTGACAAACTAGAAGTACTCGGAAGTGTGATGTATATTGCGGCTCACCCCGACGACGAAAACACAAGACTCATCGCTTACCTTGCTCAAGGTAAAAAATACGAAACCACTTACCTTTCACTGACTCGTGGTGATGGTGGACAAAACTTGATCGGAAAAGAAGTTCGTGAAGAACTTGGAATGATCCGTACACAAGAACTTTTAGCGGCTCGTCGTACCGATGGTGGTTCTCAAATGTTCTCAAGAGCCAACGATTTTGGTTACTCAAAACATCCAGATGAGACTTTAAACATCTGGGAAAAAGAAGAAATTTTAGCAGATGTAGTTTGGGCTATCCGTAAATTTCAGCCCGACGTGATCATTACGCGTTTTTCTCCAAATTCTGCAGGAAGAACACACGGACATCATACCACTTCTGCATTATTGGCACAGGAAGCTTTCACTGCTGCTGCCGATCCAAAACAATATCCTGAGCAACTGAAATATGTAGAAGCTTGGGAAACTAAGCGTATTTTCTGGAATACTTCACCTTGGTTTTTCAGAGCTGCCAAGAAAGAATTCAAAGCCGAAGATTACCTTCCAATTCCTGTAGGTGAATTTGATCCTATTCTTGGTAAATCTTATGGTGAAATAGCCTCAACTAGTCGCTCACAACACCGTAGCCAAGGCTTTGGTAGTGCGATGCAACGTGGTACAAACACAGAGTATCTAGAACTACTAGACGGTAAGAGTGCATTTGCAGATATCATGGATAACATCGATATCTCTTGGGAAAGAATTGAAGGTGGAAAAAAAGTTGCTTCTAAAATCAAGAAACTAAAAGACGATTATAACATTTCAGCTCCCGAAAAATCAATACCCGCTTTAGAAGAAATCCTTTCTGACCTTAGAGCATTAGACCAACAGAATGTTTGGGTCAACAGAAAAGAGCTTGAAGTAGAAGAATTACTCTTGCAATGCGCAGGACTTTGGGTAGAAGCAAATAGCCCAGTCTATAGCGTAGCTGCTGGCGATTCTTTGAAAATTGAAGCGAGTTTTACACCTCGTGCGAAAGGTGTGAAAGTAGAAATAGATGAAATTGCCTTTGGCACATTCAAACCTTATACATCTGATACGGTACTCATCGAAAATAGAACACAGACTTTCGAAACGACCGTATTGATTCCCGAATCACACAATACAACTCAGCCATATTGGTTAACGGAAAAAGCGGATTTAGGAATGTACAAAGTAGAAAATCAATTACTACGCGGACTTCCAGAAAACCTTCCAGCGATCACGGTCAGTGCCAAACTGAAAATCAACGATACTGAAATAATCGTAAAGCGTCCTGTCCTTTATAAATGGGTTGATCCTGCCTACGGCGAAAAATACAGACCACTTGCAATCACTCCTCCTGTTGCGCTAACTATGGAGAAAGAAGTTTTCTTCTTCCCAAGTGAAGAGGGCAAAACAGTGAAGATTAAAGTGAAATCTTTACAGAAAGAATTGAAAGCAAATATTGCTTTGTCTGCTCCAAAAGGTTGGACAGTAAAGCCAGCTTATCAAGCAGTAGACATTAAAGGTACTTACAATGAAAAATGGCTGAATTTCACGCTTACTCCTCCATCAGAATCTTCGGAAGGGGAACTAGGTGTAATCGCTGAAATGAATGGTAAAGTGTACGAAACCGATATGAAAACTATCGAATATGAGCACATTCCTGTTTTAGTACATTTCCCACAGTCAAAAGCTAAAGTTGTACACTTAGATGCTCAAATTCCTCAGAAATCAATTGCTTACATCATGGGAGCAGGAGATAAAGTACCTGAAACCTTAAGAGAAATTGGCTACAAAGTAGATGAGCTAGACAACAGCGAATTGAGAGCTGAGGTATTGAGAAAATATGATGTTGTTATGGTCGGTATTCGTGCTTACAATACCAACGAACAATTGAAATTTGCACAATCTGCTCTAATGGAATTTGTGAAAGATGGTGGACACATGATTGTACAGTACAACACTTCTCACCGTCTGAAGACAAAAGAACTTGCTCCTTATGCTCTTCAACTTTCTCGTGATCGTGTAACAGTAGAAGAAGCTCCGGTGACATTCTTGGCTCCAGAACATCCTGTACTTAATTACCCGAACAAGATCACAGCCGTAGATTTTGAAAATTGGGTACAAGAAAGAGGCTTGTATTTCCCGAACAAATGGGATGAAAACTTCACACCGATTTTATCAATGAATGACCCTGGGGAAACGCCTAAAGAAGGAAGTTTATTAGTCACTACATACGGACAAGGTTCATATATCTACTCAGGGATTTCTTGGTTTAGAGAATTGCCTGCAGGAGTATCGGGTGCAATCCGATTATTCATAAATATGATTTCATTTGAAGCATCAGTAGATACAGAAAATAAAAATCTGAAATGAAAGAAATAGAAAAAAAGGAAGGAAGGGATCCACAACTCCCTTCCCTTTTCAAATCTTGGAATCAGCTTTATGCCTTTGTTTTCGGCGAATTGATTTTACTAATCATTCTCTTTTATCAATTTACGGCGTCCTTTAGTGGGTTTTAGATTGAAGATTTTAGCCCCTGTTTTAGAGGTTTATTTTATTAATAGTATTTCATTCTAAATACCCTTTCACTGTGGGGACACTCGTTCTTTTAAGGTATTTCGGTCTTCATTTTTTGTCTTGATACAAAAAACGAAGCAAAAAAAATCAAGCCACATAAAAAACGGTCAGCCCACTAGCCTTCGCGTCTCCGCTTTTGTGGCAATCTCCCCACTTCTAAAAATAACAGATGGCATTAGATTCGAAGTCGTAAAATTTACTGAAATGAGAACGTTAAGAAAATTCTCATGTTTGAGCGAAGCGAGTTTAGAATTTTTAGTGGGAATGAAAGTGAATTTAGACCCGAGAATCTACGGCCTTGATTTTTTGGTACTTTTTCATCAAGGAAAAAGTACAAAGATCTAAGGAATAAGAAATCAAGTAGTTTGGTGCATAAATGTGATAAGCTTGAAGTTCATATCTTTTGTACCAAAATACTTTAAACTAAAAATACCAACACAAAATAGAAACTATGAAAGCCCTTGATTGGATTGTGCTTTCCAGCACCTTACTTTTTATCGTAGTCTATGGGATTTGGAAAACACGCAAGCAAAAAGACATGAAAAGCTATTTGCTTGGTGACAAAGATGCCAAATGGTTTACGGTAGCCCTTTCCATCATGGCTACGCAAGCCAGTGCCATCACATTTCTGTCTGCGCCAGGTCAAGCCTTTACAGACGGAATGCGATTCGTACAATTTTACTTTGGTTTGCCATTGGCCATGATTGTTCTTTCGGCTTTTGTCGTGCCGATTTATCATAAATTAAATGTCTTTACGGCTTACGAATACCTCGAAAAACGATTCAGTGTATCGGCAAGGGTCGGAACAGCATTTCTGTTTTTGATCCAAAGAGGATTAGCCGCAGGTTTTACCATTTTCGCTCCATCACTGATTCTTTCATCGCTGTTAGGATGGGATATCAATCTGACCAATCTCATTATCGGGATTATTGTGATTGTCTATACCGTATCGGGAGGTACAAAGGCAGTGAGTCAGACACAAAAGCTTCAGATGTTTGTGATCTTTGTCGGGATGACGATTGCTGGTGTGATGGTTGTACAGATGATTCCTGAAAGTGTGAGTTTCAATAATGCTATGCATTTGGCAGGTCATTTAGGCAGATTAAATGCGGTAGAATTGGAATTTGACCCTTCTAGCAAATACAACATTTGGTCGGGAATTATTGGAGGCTTCTTTCTTGCAATGTCTTATTTCGGAACAGACCAATCGCAAGTACAACGTTACTTGACTGCTAAATCAATTGGGCAAAGCCGTTTGGGATTACTTTTCAACGGTATGATTAAAATCCCTATGCAGTTCTTGATTCTCTTTATCGGAGCGATGTTGTATGTGTTCTATATCTTCCAACCAGCTCCATTAAACTTCAATAAGACTTTGGTAAATGAGGTGAAAAGCTCTGAGATTGGAGCCGATTACCAAGCTAAAGAGTTGGAGTACCAAGAAGCTTTAGGAGAAAGACAACTACAAGCAATCGCATTTGTCGATGCTTTGGAAGGAAATGATTTGGCGGCTAAAGAAAATGCTTCAGCACAGCTAAAAGAAAGCAACCAAAAAGCAGAAGATATCCGTAAGGAAGCGAAAGCAATGATCAATGAAAATTTGCCTAGCCTAGACACGAACGATACCAATTATATCTTCTTGAATTTTGTGACAGAAAATCTTCCTGCAGGTCTGGTAGGTTTGTTGATTGCTGTAATCATCTCAGCATCTATGTCATCAACTTCGTCTGAATTGAATGCACTTGCCTCAACAACTGTGGTTGATTTATACAAAAGATTATTCAAGCCAGAAGCATCTGAAAAGCATTACTTGAATGCCTCAAGATTTTTCACAATTGCATGGGGTGTTCTAGCCATTATTTTCACCTTCTATGCCAACCGATTGGGCTCTCTTATTGAGGCTGTAAATGTATTAGGTTCGTTGGTTTACGGTACAATTCTAGGAATCTTTACTGTAGCTTTCTTCCTAAAACATATTGGTAGTAAAGAAGTATTGATTGGAGCTGTACTTTCAGAAGCTATTATCATTTACTGTTTCTTCTTTACAGACGTACCATTCCTTTGGTACAATGTAATTGGCTGTCTGACTGTCGTAGGATTCAGCATTGTGATCAATAAGTATTTGGAATTAAGCAGAAAGCTAGAAAAATAGCTATTGCCACTTTCTAAAAATATAAAGCCTTCAGATTCTTTTAGCATATCAGAATCTGAAGGCTTTATTTTTCACAATAAAAAATCAAACTATAGACTTAATACATAACTGTAGAAAACCATAGCAAGAGCAAAGCTTATCCCAATGTAGAGTACTACTTGCAATCTATTTTTAAAAAGAATCTTTCGTCTAATTTCTTTAAGTCTTTTCGGGTCAGCTTTTTGTTCAGAGAGCAATGATTTTCTTCTTTTAGCTTTCCCATGATCTCTTTCAAAGTAGCTTATACTATGCCCAATACTTCTGTTCCGTTCTAAGGACTTGACTGCGCTATCTTGGAATCCCATACATAATAACTTTATAGTTAGAAGATTGTCTTACCAAAAATAAGATAGCTAATTAAGTTTAATCATCAAACTAAAAAATGAAAGAACCCAATTCTTATTTCCCTTATAAAGAAGTACATAAGAATTGGGTTTATTTTTTATTCAATGTAGAAACGTTCACTTAGAGTACAGCCTCTGATTTTTCTTCAGCAACTACATCATCTGTATTTCTTCCTTTATTAAATAAGAAAACGGCAACAGCTCCGGTCGCAAACATAATCAAACTGTAAACTGCTGGTGTAATTGCCATTTCTGAGCTATTCAAAATAGAAGTTGCAATCACAATAGCCATTGTTCCATTCTGAATTCCTGTTTCAATGGAAATTGTCACAGATTGCTTACGGCTTAACTTGAATAAAAAAGCAATCGCAAAACCTAAGAACATTGTCCCTGCATTTAGAATCAAAGCTGAAAGCCCTACCTGTTGGAAGAAACCCAGTACATTTTCTCTTTCCTTCACCAAAAGCCCAATTACGATCAAAGCTAGAAAGGCTGCTGAAAGAATTTTGACAGGTTTCTCCATTTTAAGCGCAAATTCGGCTTTATAATTTCGGATGACCATTCCTAAGCTTACAGGCACGATCGTAATCACAACAAGCTGTAATAAAGTCTTAGGGATATCCATTTCAATTACTTTACCTCCTTCAACCAATTGGAAATAATCCAATGCGAAATTCATCACCAACGGAATCGTGAAAATAGTCATGATACTACTAATTGCCGTAAGCGTGATGGATAGTGCTGTATCTCCTTTTGAAAGATGTGAGAAAAGATTAGATGTTACTCCTCCAGGACAAACCGCCAATAATACCAAACCTACAGCCAATGCTGCTGGAAGATTAAAAGCAATGGCTAGTCCAAAGCCAATTAGCGGTAATAAAACCATCTGATTGAGCATTCCGATGAGTACAGCCTTTGGATAGACTAATACTCTCCTAAAATCTGACGGAACTAAGGACAGTCCCATCCCTAGCATAATGATAAAGAGTGATAGAGGTAAGAAGACCTCTGATAAAAAGCTCTTTTCCATAAATGTAAAAAGTTAAGTTAGTTTTTGATGTTATCTAATTCTGACAATCGAATAATTTAGAGATTATTGGAGGGCTATCCTAATATTTGAGAAAGACACAGAAAAATTCCTTCAGTCGTGAAGATTATTATTCTTCATCACTGATGTTTCTGTCTATTAAGAAATCTTAGGATTATACAATTTGGAAGGAGGGTATAAAAAAACAAGCTGATAACGCATCTGCTCAACTATCTACCCTTGCTTGCTTCCGCACCTGGGGGATTTAATAGGAGCTGATCGTATCAGCTTGCGGGTACAAATGTAGGTAATATTTTTAATAAAACAATACCTTTCCTAAAAAAAATGATTTTTTGTACATTTGCATCATTCCCTTGTAAAGGGGAGTATTTTCTAGAAAAAGTCATATTCTACTCATAATCAAATTAAAAGGTAAAAAATGATCTCAACCACCAATGTTTCTTTAAGCTACGGCAAAAGAACACTTTTCGATGAGGTAAATATAAAATTCACGTCAGGTAACTGTTATGGAGTAATCGGAGCCAATGGAGCCGGGAAATCCACTTTCCTAAAAATCCTTTCAGGCGAAATTGATCCTAATACAGGTTCGGTTGATATCTCTCCGGGTGCTCGTATGGCTGTTTTGAGTCAGAACCACTTTGCGTTCGACGAATTTACTGTATTGGATACAGTAATTATGGGACACAAGCAACTGTATGGCATCATGAAAGAAAAGGATGCGATCTATGCAAAACCAGATTTTTCTGAAGAAGATGGTATTAAAGCCTCTGAACTAGAAGCTGAATTTGCAGAGATGGATGGCTGGAACGCTGAAAGTGATGCTGCGGCATTATTGAGTGGTTTGGGTATTCATGAAGATTATCACTACAGCTTAGTAAGTGAACTTAATGGTAGCCAGAAAGTACGTGTGCTTTTGGCACAAGCACTATTTGGTAACCCAGACATCTTGATTCTTGATGAGCCTACCAACGACTTGGATGCACATACAATCATGTGGTTGGAAGACTTCTTGCTTGATTTCAAGAACACTGTAATCGTTGTCTCTCACGACCGTCACTTCTTAGATACGGTTTGTACACAAATCGTAGATATTGACTACGCTAAATTGAACCTATTCACAGGTAACTACTCATTCTGGTATGAGTCTAGTCAATTAGCTTCAAGACAGAGAGCTCAACAAAACAAGAAAGCAGAAGAGAAGAAAAAAGAATTGGAGCAATTCGTGGCTCGTTTCTCTGCCAACGCTTCAAAATCTAAGCAGGCAACTTCTCGTAAGAAGCTTTTGGATAAAATCAACTTGGATGAGATTAAGCCTTCAAGCCGTCGTTATCCTGGTATCATCATTAACCAAGAGCGTGAAGCTGGAGATCAAATTCTTCATGTACATAACCTAAGTGCTGAAGCTGACGGTAAAAAGCTTTTCGGTAACATCGACTTGAACGTACTTAGAGGAGATAAAATTGCGGTTGTTTCTAAAGACAGTTTAGCAATCACTACATTCTTCAAAACTTTAGCAGGTGAAATGAAACCAGCTTCAGGTGAGTTTGAGTGGGGTGTTACAATTAAGAACTCGTATCTGCCAAACGACAATACGGAGTACTTCACAAATGACTTGAACTTGGTTGACTGGTTACGTCAATATTCTCCAAAAGAGAAAGACGAAGCATTTATCCGTGGATTCTTGGGTAAAATGTTATTCTCTGGTGAAGAGTCGTTGAAGAAGTCTTCAGTTCTTTCTGGGGGTGAAAAAGTAAGATGTATGTTCTCTAAATTGATGTTGGAAGAACCTAACTTCATGCTATTAGACGAACCTACTAACCACTTGGACTTGGAATCTATTCAAGCATTGAACAAAGCTTTAGAGGCTTACCCTGGTACAATGCTTTTAGCTTCTCATGACCACCAAATCTTGCAAACAGTAGCGAACCGTATTATCGAGATTACTCCAAACGGAATTATCGATAAACTAGTAGACTTCGATACTTACTTGAGAGATGAAGAAATTCAAAAGCAACGTGCAGAAATGTATAGCTAAGCTTTAGAGTTTTAATAAAATATAGAGACTTTCTCAGCAATGGGAAAGTCTTTTTTTTTGTACTAATAAAAAAGTCACCCAACGAATGCTGAGTGACTTCATTTTATATTCTGAAAAAGAAATTAAGCAATTACAGCTGCTTCTTCTTTTTTCTCTTCTTTCATTCTTTCTTCCTTCTCTTCTCTTGGTTCTGGAAGGATTAGGTTTAGAACAATACCTACAATACTTGCCAATCCAATACCAGAAAGGTGAGTTTCTCCAATTTCTAAAACAGCACCACCAATACCAGCAGTCAAGATCATACCTACAATGATCTGATTTCTTGTACTACTCATCAAACCTTTTTTATCAGCCAAAGTCTTGATACCTACAGTAGCAATCATTTGGAATAATAAAAGCATGATACCACCCAATACAGGTGTAGGGATGACTTTCAAGAAAGCACTCAATTTCCCACAAAGTGAGAATAGAATAGCCGTAACAGCTGAAATACGAAGGATAGCAGGATTTGTCATTTTAGTCAATGAAATCGCTCCTGTTACTTCAGAATATGTAGTATTTGGAGGTCCTCCCATAAACCCAGCAAACATAGTTGCAATACCATCACCTAACAATGTACGGTGAAGCCCTGGCTTTTTCACAAAATCTTTCTTTGCTACAGCACTAATTGCATGCATATCCCCGATGTGTTCAATCAATGGAGCTACAGCCACAGGAAGCATAAACCAAATAGCATTCAAGTCGAATGTAGGCATCACAAATTTTGGCAATTGGAACCAAGCAGCTTCTACCACAGGAGTAAAATCAACATTACCCGTAACAAGTCCGTACAAGAACCCTACGACAATACCGATAAATACAGGTACAAGCTTCAAGAATCCTTTTCCATACAAAACACTAATCATAGCTGAAAAAAGTGCCACAAGTGCCATTACCCAGTTATCCTTTGCCATACCAACTCCTACAGGAGCTAATCCTAGACCAATAACCATAATTACAGGTCCCACAACTACAGGAGGGAAGAGTTTCTCAATAATTTTTGAACCTCCAAAACGAATCACAGCAGACATTACGGTATAAACAGCACCAACAGCTATAATACCTGCCATGGCTCCAGACATTCCGTATAGTTCAGCACCCTTTTGTATAGGAGCAATAAAGGCAAAGCTACTGCCTAAGAAAACAGGAACATTGCCTTTAGTAATCAAATGAAAAAGAAGTGTACCAATACCAGCCGTAAAGAGGGCTACTGCAGGGTCAATACCTGTAAGAAGAGGAACGAGTACTGTAGCTCCAAATGCTACAAACATAAATTGTACGCCCAACGCAAGCTTTTTAGGATTGCTTAGTGAGGTTGTATCCTTAGTCATGAAGTTAAGTATTTGTTAGAATCAAGTGTTACTTTTTGTAACCAGATGCAAAAATACGTGAAAAAAACGTAAGCAATTCTTAATAAGATTTAGGCAAAAAAATTAGGCATAAAAAAAACGCTCAACCTTTCGGCTGAGCGTCTTATATATTCAATTGGAATATGATTAGTCAAGGATTTCAGTAACCTGACCAGCACCAACTGTTCTACCACCTTCACGGATTGCAAAACGAAGACCAACTTCCATTGCAATTTCCTTAAGAAGATCAACAGTAATAGTGATGTTATCACCTGGCATTACCATTTCAACTCCGTCAGGAAGAGAGATAGTACCTGTTACGTCAGTTGTACGGAAGTAGAACTGAGGGTTGTAACCTTTGAAGAATGGAGTGTGACGTCCACCTTCTTCTTTAGAAAGTACGTAGATCTCACCTTTGAATTGTTTGTGAGGAGTTACAGAACCTGGTTTACAGATTACCATACCACGCTTGATTTGCTCTTTGTCGATACCACGAAGAAGTAGACCTACGTTATCACCAGCCTCACCTCTATCTAGGATCTTACGGAACATCTCAACTCCAGTGATAGTTGATTTCAACTCACCACCAAGACCCAAGATTTGAACTTCGTCACCAGTGTTAGCAACACCTTTCTCGATACGTCCTGTAGCAACAGTACCACGACCAGTAATTGAGAATACGTCCTCAACTGGCATCAAGAAGTCTTTATCTACATCACGCTCAGGAAGTGGAATGTGCTCATCAACGTTGTTCATAAGCTCCATTACAGTTTCTACCCACTTCTCTTCACCGTTCAATGCACCAAGAGCAGAACCTTTAATGATTGGACAGTCATCGTAGCCTTTATCTTCAAGCTCTTCAGCAACTTCCATTTCAACTAGCTCTAGCATTTCCTCGTCATCAACCATATCGGCTTTGTTCAAGAAAACAACAATCTTAGGTACACCAACCTGACGAGCCAAAAGGATGTGCTCTTTAGTTTGAGGCATACATCCGTCAGTAGCAGCAACTACTAGGATAGCACCGTCCATCTGAGCAGCACCAGTTACCATGTTTTTCACGTAATCGGCGTGACCTGGACAGTCAACGTGTGCATAGTGACGGTTTTCAGTTTGGTACTCAACGTGAGAAGTGTTGATAGTAATACCACGCTCTTTTTCTTCTGGAGCATTGTCAATTGTAGAGAAATCTCTTTGCTCTGCAAGACCTTTTGAAGCCAATACTGATGAAATCGCAGCAGTCAAAGTAGTCTTACCGTGGTCAACGTGACCGATAGTACCGATGTTCAAGTGCGGTTTCGAGCGGTCAAAGGTTTCTTTAGCCATCTTCTGAAAATATTAGATTTAAGTGAATGAATGAAGATTCGAACTTAGATGATCGAGCTAACGATGGGATTTGAACCCACGACCTCTTCCTTACCAAGGAAGTGCTCTACCCCTGAGCTACGTCAGCTTATGGAAAAGATCTCCGTTCGAATCAGAGCGGGCGACGAGGCTCGAACCCGCGACCTGCAGCTTGGAAGGCTGCCGCTCTACCAACTGAGCTACGCCCGCTTATTATATATAAGCGTTTCTTATATAAATGTGGGGAGGGCAGGATTCGAACCTGCGAAGCCGAAGCAACGGATTTACAGTCCGTCCCATTTGACCGCTCTGGAACCTCCCCAGAGTTTTTCAAAACCCACTCCAAGTACCTTTGGAGAGGGATTCGGAGTGCAAATGTATATTGAATTTTAAAAAGTTCAAACTTTTAGCTCAATTTTAGATTTTTTTTCATTCCCGCTTGATTTTACGGAAATATTACAGATCTAAAATGGCACTCAAAAGTCCTTACCTTCTAACATTTAACTTTTCTCGAATAGTTCTTTTTCAAAGAAAATTCCGAAGTAGTTAAATATGCACATTTATCGAATATTATTTATAAAAAAAAGCCAATCCTTTTGGGATAGGCTTTCTTTTTATGATGAGCGGGCGACGAGGCTCGAACCCGCGACCTGCAGCTTGGAAGGCTGCCGCTCTACCAACTGAGCTACGCCCGCTTGACGTTTTAAGTTTTCACTTAAAATTTCGTGGGGAGGGCAGGATTCGAACCTGCGAAGCCGAAGCAACGGATTTACAGTCCGTCCCATTTGACCGCTCTGGAACCTCCCCAAAGCATTTATATATTCTTCAATAAACTTGAGCGGGCGACGAGGCTCGAACCCGCGACCTGCAGCTTGGAAGGCTGCCGCTCTACCAACTGAGCTACGCCCGCTTGGCGTTTATTTGGTGGGGAGGGCAGGATTCGAACCTGCGAAGCCGAAGCAACGGATTTACAGTCCGTCCCATTTGACCGCTCTGGAACCTCCCCAGAGCAATATTTCGTTTCTGAAGCGCTGTGCGTCATTCCCGAATTGCGAGTGCAAAGGTATAGGGTCGGAGCTAATCTGCAAAGCTTTCTACAAAGTTTTTTAGACACTTTCTTGCAACAGTCTCATTTTAAGCGAGAAAAATTTCATTATTTTTTCATTACTTAAAAGCTATTCTGATGATTTAAGCTATTTGATCGCCTTTCATTATTTTCTCCCCCTTTCTTCTTTAAAATCTATTTACAATAGATTTCATATCTATTGACTCATTTTTTAGTTGTGAGTTGATGTTTGTATAAGAACTTGTAGAAATATTTTTCTTCTAATAGGCTCCATATTTCTTGATTCATTTAAAAAGTAGAGCAAACAAAAAAGCCTTAAGGCAAAATCCTCAAGGCTTTTCATACACAACAACAAACTATGCGATCTATAACTAGCAGCCTCAATCTTGTGTATTGAAGCTCTCGTCTCATATCTTGATAACAAAGGTATATGATACGTTTATAATAGAAATATGGATTGATCACCCCTTTAAAGTGACAAATATCAACTTTTAGCTTCATCCTTGAATTATTCACTACAACAATCAGCTCTAACACCAAATTATATTCTATAAGTGTATTTAAGTCACTTTAATTTTCAAGCGAGTATTGATATAAAAAAATTTTATTAGGCTGTTAAAGCTCTTTAGCAAATCACTACTTGATTATAGTTTTTTAGTCCCTGCAGTCAATAAATAGATCTCAACACCTATTTATTGACATTTATTAACTCAATAATCATATTTTTTATACTCTAAAAGGATAATGTTCTACATAAAAAAAACATCCATAGTACTTTTATCAATTGATCTTCCGTATTTTTGCAGACCAATATTGATTTTCTTCCCTAAAAAAATCCATAGTTAGATTGAGGTATTTTATTGAGGTAGCCTATCATGGGGCTAATTATAATGGATGGCAGATTCAGCCAGAAGGAGAAACCGTACAAGGAAAGCTAAATTACGTTTTGAGTAAGCTTATTCGTGCGGAAATTGCAATAATGGGAAGTGGTCGTACCGATACAGGTGTACACTGTAGGCAACAGTTTGCCCATTTTGATTTGGATAAACCCCTTCCTTTTTCCAAAAAAGATTTATTACACAAGGCAAATGTATTTTTGCCAGATGATATAGTGATTAAAAGTATTCATGAAGTTAAGCCTGACGTCCATGCTCGTTTTACGGCTACAGATCGTGTTTACCATTATCACATTACTTCTTTTAAAGATCCTTTTGGTACAGGACAAGAATATTTATGTCCGAAGCCATTAGACTTACCAAAGATGAATGAGGCTTGTAAAGTCTTATTGGAGCTTACAGACTATGAAGCATTTAGTAAGAGCAAGATGAGTGTAAAAACCTTTGAATGTGATATTACAGAAGCTTACTTCAAAGAGTCTGAACCTGGGAAGTATATCTTTAGAATAAAAGCAAACCGATTCTTAAGAGGAATGGTACGTATAATAGTAGGAAATCTACTTCAGATAGGGCTAGGCAATCTAACTGCCGAAGAAATGCGTTCTATTATTATACAAAAGAAACGTGTCCATGGACGATTCTTAGTACCTGCTCAAGGCTTGTATTTGCAAGAAGTTCATTATCCTGAAGGAATTTGGTTAGAAGAACCTTCAGACGAAAAAAATTATTAAGTATAAAATCGATATCATTAATATATAATGGATAGTAAAAGACAGCAAAAATTCTCTCGTCTCATCCAAAAAGATCTTGGAGAGATCTTCCAACAGAATGCCAACAAATGGTTCAACGGTGCTTTCATTACGGTTACACAAGTGAGCGTAACACCAGACCTTGCTATGGCTAAAGTATATTTGAGCTTCTTGATGGTAAAAGACAACAAGGCGATGCTACAAGAAGTGAAGATGCTGACGAAAGAAATTAGAAGTACTTTGGCACAACGTATCCGTAAGCAAGCTCGTATCATTCCTGATTTGGTATTTTATTACGATGATACACTTGAGGTATCTGCTCAGGTTGATAAGCTTTTTGAAGACTTAGATATCCCTCCTGCTCCAGAAGAGGATGAAGACGACGATACGTACAAAAAATAATTTTTGTTCATAGAGCAAGAAAACCCCAACGCTAGTTATTCAGACTGAGTGTTGGGGTTTTCTTTTATCCTATAAAAAAACTCTACCTATTCACCGATAAGTAGAGTCGTAAAATGCAATGAATTGAATGTATTACTTGAAAAGACAGCCCCAACCAAGGATAGAATTGGTTTGGGGCTTTTTTCACACAAGAAAGAAAGGTATTTGCGTTTGTCTTTCAGTAATGTTGATAATATTTATTTTGTGTTGATGGCTTTCATAGCTGTCATCGCAGAACGCAATTCTTTACCAATTGCTTCTACTGGGTGGTTTCTGATGCTATCGTTTACAGCAATCAGTTTTTGGTTATCCACTCCGTTGTCTTTTCCTGCATTAAAGTCTTTACCAATGATATCAGTATCCACTTTAGTCATAAACTCAGCCAAAAGTGGCTTACATGCATGATCGAACAAGTAACATCCGTATTCTGCTGTATCAGAAATTACTCGGTTCATTTCGAATAGTTTCTTACGAGCAATCGTGTTAGCGATCAATGGAGTTTCATGAAGTGACTCATAATATGCAGATGCATCTTTGATTCCTGCTTCTACCATAGTTTCAAAAGCAAGCTCTACACCTGACTTCACAAAAGCGACCATCAAAAGTCCGTTGTCAAAGTATTCTTGTTCAGAAATTTCTTGTGCAGTAACTTCTGTTTTTTCGAAGTTTGTTTCGCCAGTTTCAGCTCTCCATGTTAGAAGTTTCACATCGTCATTAGCCCAATCTGCCATCATTGTAGAAGAGAATTCTCCACTCATGATATCATCTTGATGCTTTTGGAACAACGGACGCATGATTGTCTTAAGTTCTTCAGCAAGTTCGAATGCTTTTATTTTTGCAGGATTAGAAAGGCGATCCATCATACCTGTAATACCTCCGTGTTTCAAGGCTTCAGTTACAGTTTCCCAACCGTATTGGATCAATTTAGCAGCATAAGCAGCGTCGATTCCTTTCTCGACCATTTTGTCAAAGCTCAAGATCGAACCTGTTTGTAACAAACCACAAAGAATAGTTTGCTCACCCATCAAGTCAGATTTTACTTCTGCTACAAATGATGATTTCAATACACCTGCGCGGTGTCCACCTGTAGCAGCAGCATATGCTTTTGCATAATCCCAACCTTTTCCTTCTGGGTCATTTTCTGGGTGTACAGCGATGAGAGTCGGTACCCCAAAACCTCTTTTATATTCTTCACGAACCTCAGTACCTGGACATTTTGGCGCGACCATGATTACTGTGATATCTTCACGAATTTGCATTCCTTCTTCAACAATGTTGAATCCGTGAGAATATGAAAGTGCAGAATTTTGTTTCATCAGTGGCATTACTGCTGAAACTACATTTGAATGTTGTTTATCTGGAGTTAGATTGATAACTAAATCAGCAGATGGAATAAGTTCTTCATAAGTACCTACTGCAAAACCATTGTCAGTAGCATTTTTCCATGAAGCTCTCTTTTCTTCAATAGCTGATGAACGTAGAGCGAAAGAAACATCTAAACCAGAGTCTCTCATGTTCAAACCTTGGTTCAAACCTTGAGCTCCACATCCTACGATAACTACTTTTTTACCTGTAAGTGCTTGTACGCCTTCTGCAAATTCAGATTGATCCATGAATTCGCAAGTACCTAGTTGATTTAGCTGCTCTCTTAGAGGCAGTGAGTTAAAATAATTTGCCATATCTATAATATTTTATCTTTCTGTGTGTGTAATACAAATATCAGAAAGAGAACTGCGATATGACAGGTTCAAAATATGGAAATTTAGGTACTTTTCAATGCTTTCTTCGGTACTCCAATGGAGTATAACCCGTAGTCTTCTTAAAAAACTTGGTTAGATAGGACTGATCATTATAATTTAAATGATCTGCAATCTCTGTAGCTGTCATGTCAGTATGCAGTAACAAACGCTTTATTTCCAACACATTACGATCTTTCAACAAATCATTTGAAGTCTTTCCTGTCACTGACTTTACTACTTGTGTAAGATGATTGGGCGATACATTAAGCAGATCAGCATATTGTTGGATTGATGGATTTTCTTGGTACTTTTCCTCGATCAATTGACGAAATCGTTTTACGAGCAGGTGTCCTTTACCCTTCCCATCCGACTGAACCTCTTGAGGATAAAGCTGATGACAGTAATTCAAAACAAGGTCTAGCAATGAATTCATTATCTCAAACTGATCTGTTGGATATGACATAAGTTGACAACCTCTCTCAAATAAATTGACTAGAAAATCTAAATCAGCTTTTTCTTTTATATATAAAGGGTCATTCTTTCTGTTTACACTAAAAAAGAATGGAAGTTCCAGAAGTTTATTCTTATTCTGTTTGTGAAGTAGGTAGAATTCCTCTGTAAAAAGGAAGATATAGCCTGCTATGTCTTTGGACAATTCTACTTTGTGGGCTTGCCCCGGGCTTAGAAAAAAGATACAAGGCGGTTTTACTTCGTATTCATTATTATCAATAATATGAAGCCCTGAACCATGAGTAAGAAAGAGTACTTCAAAAAAATCATGTCGGTGAGGATACTGCACTTCAAAGTGACGATTGGCATCAAATACTTCTACCTGATACGGCTTACCTTCACTAAGGTGTGAACTAAACTGATCTATACTATATATAGGTATCTCTTTTTTCATACACTCAACTACACTGCTCTAAGTATTTTCCGCTATCAGATTTAACCTCCACATCCCATTAAACCTTGGAATCCTCTAGGAGGCTGCCCTTTATCAAAATTTCTTTGCTCTTTTTGAGAAGGTTCAACTACTATTAAGTCTTTAGCATCCTCTCCTACTAATATTGATAGCATGAACTTTAAAAATTCATCTAAACTAAGAATCGAAGGATTGGGAGAATAAACTACAGGAGAACGAAGTTCATTCGCTATTAATGAGAAATGAAGCATCTCGGAATTTGAGGATAAAATAGAAACTACTTCTATGTCAGTCTTATTTCTGATTAAAAACGATTGAATTCTATTCGATAAAAAATTACTAAAATTATCTGATAAAGTTTCTTTCTCCTTTGCCTCTAAATCCTGAGAAATAGCTAATGATCTTGAGAGGTAATTAGGGAATGCTAAAACTTCTTCTGTAATTAGCTCTACTTTGTTAGCAGCAACTGACCACAAACTAATTTGTAAATCCGCTTCGGCTTTAACACCAACTATATACCTCTGCTTTTGCACCTTTAATTAATCCTCTTTCTTAGGAGGTTTACGACCAATCATACGGTAAACCATCTTTTTCTCAAAGTTCCAAAAGAACTTAAACTGCCCAAAAATAGTCCCGTAGAACAAGAGTACGATTTGATAAATTGGGAAAACAATAAAAATAAAGCCTAAGATTTTTAGCCATACGGAAGCATCTGTAGGAAAACCGATGAGTCCATAAATCCACTTTTTGACTTCAAGAATTGAAAAGCCTGTACAAGCAAAAGTGATTAGAATGAGTAATACCTGCCAGCCACTTTTTACTTCCCAACGCTCTTTCAATTTATCCCAAATATGCATGTTAGTCTTCGTTTTGTTTTCTGTGATCGTTTCTGAAAATATAATGAATAAAAGTTAGAGTATAACGATTTCCTCATCAAATAATGGTGGAAAGCATTTTAGTCTTAAAAACACTTTGGCAGTAAGAACAACATCCTTTGCACAATACTGCGTAATTCGGTCAAGGTTTCTTTCTTTATAATAGACTTCTGCCACTTTTGTTCCATCGATATCGTCTTTGCTTGTTGGTATATCAAAAATGGTCGCAAGTAAATCCAATGAAGTAAATGATTTATAATCACCAAACTTCCATAGTTCCATTGTATCAATATTCGGATTTGACCATGGTTTAAAAGAACTTAACTGCAAACATTTTGGGATAGCGACTTGCTGTACAAGCATCCTGCGACAAAGAAAGGGTAAATCAAATTCTTTAATATTATGCCCGACAAATCTGAAATCTTTTTTCTTGATCAAGTGAAGCATTTCGGAAAATTCATGAAGTAAAACGCTTTCTTCTTCATTCATAAATGATTTAACCTTAAAACGACATTCTCCTTCTTCATCTAAGAAAAAACGCCCAACAGAAATACATACTACTTTAGCAAATTCAGCATAAATCCCTGCCTTTGTTTGCCAACTATCTTCTATTTCAAAATCCTCATTGGGCATCACTCGATGAGCTTTCTTTATCCAGTGCTCTTGCATTCTTTCAGAAAGCAGATTAAAATCTGAGACTAAAGGAACAGTTTCGATATCAATAAACATCAGTCCAGATAATTCTTTGGAAAATAAATCAGTTAGGGTATTCATGTTGATTAGGTTGGGTTAAAGTTGAGCTTTGAAGAATAAAGCTTCATAGGATAAAGGCAAAATAATATCTAGATAAAATTGAAATAGCTTCAAAAACATCTTATCAGAACTCAAAAAAATCTCATGTAGTTATCTTAATTCTCTGATGTATTGTAGGCAGAATAATAAAAAAATCCCTTCTACATAAAGCAGAAGGGATTGATAATTTATTTTTGATTCGAAGTTAGGCAATCACACCCGAACCGATAAGTTCATCACCATCATACCAAGCCACAAACTGACCTGATGCTACACCACGTTCTGGCTCATCAAAAATGATATACAAACCATCTTCTTTACGGTAAATTGTAGCCCCCACCAAATCTTGACGGTAACGAATACGAGACATATATCTCACAGACTCTCCTACTTCAATTTCTAAGTCTTCACGAATCCAATGCACATCGTCATTAGCCACAAAAAGCCCCGGACGAAGCAAACCTGGGTGATTTCCTCCTTGTCCTGTATAAACGATATTTTTCTTTACATCTGTCGCTATCACGAAAAGTGGCTCTGGAGTACCTCCGATATTTAAGCCTTTTCGCTGACCAATAGTATAAAAATGCGCCCCTTGATGATCTCCTTTCACAATTCCTTCTACATCGTCATAAGAATAAGGAGCTGTCAAGAATTTCAACTTTTGCTCTTCATTCTCAAACGGGATAGCAGAAGCATCCATGTTATACATCTCTTCTTCTTTTGGAATCTCAACTACTTTACCTGTTTTAGGAAGTAATTGTTGCTTCAAGAAGTCTGGTAATTTGATTTTACCAACAAAACATAAGCCTTGTGAATCCTTCTTCTCAGCTGTTACCAAATCAAGTTCACGAGCAATTTCTCTTACTTCGGGCTTTGTCAATTCACCAATTGGGAAAAGTGCCTTTGAAAGTTGCTCTTGGTTCAACTGACATAAGAAATAAGATTGATCTTTATTGCCATCTACACCCGCCAACAATTGATATACTGTATTGCCATTTTCGTCTGTAGTTTCTGCTCTACGACAATAATGTCCTGTAGCTACATAATCAGCTTTTAGCTTCATTGCAGCTTCCAAGAATACATCAAATTTGATTTCGCGGTTACAAAGTACATCAGGATTTGGCGTACGTCCTGCCTCGTATTCGGCAAACATATAATCTACAATACGCTCTTTGTACTCTGCACTTAGGTCAATGGTTTGGAAAGGAATGCCCAATTTCTGAGCAACTAGCAAAGCATCACGACTGTCGTCCAACCAAGGACATTCGTTACTGATTGTTACACTCTCGTCGTGCCAGTTTTTCATGAATAAACCGATCACTTCATAGCCTTGCTTTTGTAGCAAGTAAGCAGAAACACTAGAGTCTACTCCTCCAGAGATTCCGACTACTACACGTTTTTTTGTCATAATTTACTATTTAGAGGGAGTAAAGGTCCCCTTCAATGATATTTGAAATAGAAAAGCAAAAAGACAGCGAGCCTCTTTGCTTTTCCATAATTCTGCAAAATTATAACTTTTATTGAAATAGAGAAGTTTGGGCTGTTTACAATATTTAAATGTGCTTATTTTCGAAAGTAGAGGGTTTGTCTAAATAGACTAATATTGAGTCAGAAGACTCTTGCTTTCATTTTTAATCCTTAGAACGCTTCGCTCTAATTCTAAGGATAGTGAATCACCAAAAGTAATTACTGTTCGTAGAGTTAGCGTAGCGATCTACGAACTCAGTAATGATAGCAAGAGTCTTCGGACTCACAAAATCATGTATTTATCAGTCAAACTCTATCTC
This sequence comes from Sediminitomix flava, assembly GCF_003149185.1. NCBI lineage: Bacteria > Pseudomonadati > Bacteroidota > Cytophagia > Cytophagales > Flammeovirgaceae > Sediminitomix > Sediminitomix flava. Next base: position 403,595 of record NZ_QGDO01000004.1, read on the forward strand.
GATATCTTCTCCTAGCGGATGACTCACACAAGTCAATACATAACCTTCCGCTTTTTCGGCATCTGTTAATCCTTGTCCGCCATCTTGCATATGGATTTCACCTGTTTTACATCTACCCATACAAGCTGTACAAACACCACTTTGACAAGAATATGGAAGGTCAACACCTTCATCCAAAGCGGCATCTAAGATTGAAGTTCCTGCAGGTACATTCACTTCATAGATTTCATCATCTAGATTAATCTTAACTACTTGATCTTTGAATTCACCCTCTGTACTCTCTTGCTCTTCAGCAGCTACAAATCTTTCGTAATGAATATCTGAAGTACTTACTTGCAGTCTTTTTAAGCCATTTTGTACTTCCTCCATCATTCCTTCAGGGCCACACAAGTAGTATAATGACTTGTCGAACTTAGGTAGAAGATTCATGATGTTAATCGTCTTAATGCTATCAACTCGTCCGTGATAACCACCCCAATCTGCCGACGGTTGACTCAATACATTTACTAAAGTAAAACGATCTGAAAACTCCGCTTGTAACTTATCTAATTGCGCTTTGAAAATGATACTTTCCTCATTTCGGCTACCATAGATCAATGACACTCGGCTATTAGGTTCTTTATATAAGACACTTTTCAGAATAGACATTAGTGGCGTGATTCCGCTACCTGCCCCAAAAAGTACAACATGTCTTGTTGCATCTGCATCTGGCTCAAAAAGGAAATTCCCCATTGGCTCCATTATCTCCAAAGAATCACCTTGTTTCACTTGATCATTTAGATGATTTGAAACAAGTCCACCCTCAACTCTTTTCACTGTAATTGCAACAGTGGAGTCTGTATCGGGATTCGAAGACATTGAATAACTTCTGCGTTCTGTATTACCATTAATTGGCGTAAGAAGCGTAAGGTATTGCCCTGCCTTATATTTTACTTTCTTGAAAATAGGTTGTTTGAAATGTATCGTTATTGTATCTGAAGTCTCTTGAACAACTTCCTTTATTTTCAGCGTATAATAGTTTGCCATTTTGATATAATTGGTTGATGAATTTTTCAACGTTGTCTTAAGATAACAGTTCTTTAGGGAATTAGTTAAGTCTTTTTTCTATTCGAATTCTTTCATTGCTGCAAGCTATCACTTAGTTTTAGCCCATATCTAAATAAAAATGTCAGCTATGTCAGCGCACATCTCAGAACTAAGAAACGACCAAAACTTACTTTTTCCCGTATTCAAATCATTATTTACAGCTAAGAAACAAATCAAGAAAGATGTCTTTCTTTCAGCTAGCTACCAAGCCAAAATTGATGATTTCCAATTGTCTGCTTACAAAGCCTATTTCGGATTTGAACAAGCAGAAGTTCCACTTCCTTTTTTGTATTTGATGGCTCAAAAGGCACAAATCAAGCTCATGGTGGAGCAAGATTTCCCTTTGGCGATTCCGGGAATGGTGCATCTAGAAAATAAAATGCACTACTACGCCGAACCAAACACAAATCAAGCTTTTGTACTTGAGACAACGATGGAAATCAAAGCGAAAGAAGGTTCTCTGTTACCTGTTTCTATCGTTAAAATTTACCAAGATAATGTATTAATCGCTGATTCTGAAAGTCTGTACCTTTCAAAGCGAAAAAGTAAAGGGAAGAAAAAGAAAAAAGAAGCTGAAGCTAAACCTCTCCTTCGCGAAGATTTCTCAAAACAATGGATTCTTCATGCCAATGCAGGAAAAGAGTATGCTGAAATTTCAGGTGATAAAAACCCAATCCACACTTCAAAAATAGGGGCTAAACTATTCGGTTTTCCTTCTATGATTATTCATGGTTGGTGTTCTGCGAGCAAGGCTACTGCTAGTTTGGAAAAAGAATATCAGAAGCCCATCAAATCGATTGAAATCGTTTTCAAAAAGGCGATTGTCATTCCTCGAAAAGTAGCTATTATAGCTAAAAAAGAAGAGTTGTCTGCTGTTTTCGAGTTTCGAAAAGAAGGTGCTGAAGATGTTTATTTGGAAGGAAGTCTTACTTTTTAAGAATACCTATTTACTGAAATATCTTCTGTTGTAGTTTAATAAAAACCTACCACAGAGGATATTTTTTCTCTATAGATTCTTAGAGTTACTCTAAGAACAGTACAAACATTCCACAACAATTACTTATTCAGCCAATCCTTGAATTTGCTCATTTTGTCTGCAGGGACAAATAATTCAGATGGTGTTTCGGGGTCTGTAAAAACCTTTAGTTTCGTTTTGGAGTACCACGATACACTTTGGATTGCTGAAATATGGACAATGTATTTTCGATTGATTCGGAAGAAATCTTTCGGGTTCAGATTTTTCTCCACTTGATCCATCGTATAGTTGATATCATAGCATTTGCCATCTTTCACTTGAATAAAAACGGCTTTACTTTCTGCAAAAACAAAGGCTATTTCATTCACCGAGATCGACTTTAGTTCATCACGATAACTAACCATAAATCGCTCTTTGTATTCTTCGGGAGAAACTTGCTTGGCTACAATCTGTCCGAGCAAATTGTAATCTATTTCTGTAGATGTATCTCTTTTACCGTAAAGCTTTTTGAATTTACTTACGCTTTCTTCTAGTTCTCCAAGATTGATTGGCTTGAGTAAATAGTCTACGCTATTTTGTTTGAAGGCTTTTATCGCATACTGATCGAAGGCTGTAGTGAAAATAATCGGGGTTTCGATATCCATCTTCTCGAAGATTTCAAAGCTATTCCCATCAGATAGATGAATATCCATAAAGATGAGATCTATCGTTGAGCCTGTCTCAAAAAACTCGACACATTCTTCAATAGATTCGAGCAGTTCTACGACTTCAAACTCATCTGATAGCTTACCCAAAAGCATTTTCAACTTTCTTGCACTCGGTGCTTCGTCTTCTACGATCAGTACTTTATACATTTATATGAGAATCAATAAGAGGTAATACAGCTACATAATTTTCTTCCTGTACACCAAAGCTAGGAACTTTCTCGGATATGAGCTTATATTTCTCTGTAAGGTTCTTCAAACCTGTATGTGTTGACCTTGTATCTGGTCTATCTCTTGGCTGATAATTGTTTGTAACGATGATCTCGTCATTTTCTTCGTAGATGTGAATGTGTAATGGATGCCTTTTGGAAATACAATTGTGTTTGATAGCATTTTCAATTAGTACTTGTAACGAAAGCGGTGGGAGTTTCTTCTCACTTACATCTTCATCTAAATCATTTCGTACTTGAAATCCTTCTTCAAATCGGATTTTGAGCAAGAAAAGGTAAGCTTCTATAAAATCGAGTTCTTTCTCTACAGGAACTAGCATTTCTTCACTAATGCTAAGGACATAGCGATAGACTTTGGCAAATTCTTGAATAAAACGGTCTGACTTTTCTACATCTTCATAAATCAGAGAAGAAAGTACACTAAGATTATTAAACAGAAAATGGTTATCTAACTGATTTTTTAAAGCTGAATATTTTGTTTGGAGTTGGGCTTTTTCCATTCGTTCTAAATTCAACTCCAATTCATTTCGTTCGTCAATTACTTCCAAAAATTCAGTAGCAACCATAAACAAAATATGCTCCACTAAAGGCAAAACAAAAAGTCCTTCTATAGGCACTCCAATCTTACGTACACTCAATACTTTCTGTACCAACGTTTGTTCTCCGAACGACATATACATAATGCTCAACACAATTGAGGTCACAAACATGACGACAGCTATATCTACTAATCCCCTAACAATAAGGTTATTTTTCCATGGGAGAACTTCGTTGAGTTTTCTAACTATAAAATGATAACAGAATACCGAAACGATTGAAGAAGAAAAGATCAAAGGCAACATTTTCGTAAAGAAGATTCTTATTTTTTCTTCAGAAATAAAGCCACTTAAAGCGAGTGTCACCATCGGAATTAGGATGATACAAAACACCGTTATGGGCACAAAAAATAACCTCAGTAAATTCTTATTCTTCTGTTTCATAGTATATCAGTAACATCTTAAAGATAAGAATTAGCATTCAGAGAATCCCCGAATGCTAATTGGTCTGTTATCATTAAGTACAAAGCTTTTCTTCTATTCTTTATTCTTCTATCGAATCTAATAAATCCCCAGCCAACTGAAGGATGCTGTATTCTGCTACTTTAGCTTTATACAAGGCATCATTCAAACGGTTCTTTGCAAGTTGAAGATTTGTCTGTGCTGTACGGAAATCGATACTTGTTACTTGCCCCAACTCGTATTGTTCTTTTGTTTGTCTAAAGTTCAATTCTGCTTGCTCCATGCTTTTAGTCTCCATATCCGCAATTCTGCGTTTGTAGTCGTAATCAGACCAAGCGTTCATCACATCTCTTTCCAATTCTTTGGTCAGTTGTAATGTATTTTCTTGTTGAGCCAATACATTCAATTTTGCATTTTGCTCTCTTGTGCGTTGCTGATGTCCGTTAAAGACATTGAATCTCATAGAAACACCCGCAGTAAATCCAAGACTCTCATTGTAGACTACTTGACTCGCTTCATTATTCATGCGATTGTAGCCGTATTGTGCATAAGTTGAAAATTCTGGAGACTTTTGAGCTTTTGTGATCTTCAAATCCAATTCAGAGATTTCCTCTTGCTTGTGCTGTGCTAAAATTGAAAGGTTTTCAGTCATTGCCTTTTCAATGATAACATCTGCTGATAAACCGCCCACAAACTCAAAATTTGGATCAACCGAATAAGATGCACTTACTTCATTTCCTAAAATCACATTCAACTTTCTGACAGCATTAAAAAATGCCTGTTCCGACTGTAGGTAAGAAGTGCTATCGCTATTCAAATCTACTTCGGCATTTAGTACTTCTAGTTTACTTGCTTGTCCGAGTAGGTAACGTTCTTTCAAACGATTCAAACGCTTATTTGAAGTTACTATCGTTTCTTTTACCGTAGCCAAATTTTCTTGCTGACGCGAAATATCATAATAGCCTTCTACGACTTGAAGCACCGTATTTTCTACTTGTTGCTTGAATTTGATTTCTTCCAAAGTGGCACTTTCACGAAGTTGTTTCAGCGTAAAACGATTGCCATTACCATTGAAGAGCACATAATCCATACGAATATTTGCATTGTAGGAATCAGAAGCTGCGCCATTTATCGTCTGACGATTTGAACCTAAGTTTGAATCTCCTGGATCTCCTCCTTCAGAAGGTTGTCCAGCACTGATAAATTCAATTTCTGTATTGTTATTACTATACTCCGCTCCTGCCGTAGCCGATACCGAAGGAAGTAAACCTGCATTTCCTGCCGTAGCACTGTTCGATGCTTTCTCCTTATTTACAGCTACAGCCTTAAGGTTATGGTTATTTGTAAGCGCCAATTGGATCGCCTCTTCAATAGTCATGACCTCTACCTCTTGGGCAAAAGTGTTCCCTGCCAAAAGCAGGAAACAAGATATATAGATAATTTTAAGCTTCTTCATATTCGTAGTCGTATGCTAGTTCTTTAATTGCCGCTTCTACCGATTCTTGATTTACTTTCTTACCACTCTTGATCTCTTGAATTTTCACCTTGATTTGGTTGAAAATTTTGATACAAACAGGCAAAATGATCAATGTAATAAGTGTAGCTCCTGCAATACCGTATGAAATGGTAATCACCATCGGGATAAGGAACTGAGCTTGTAAACTTGTCTCGAAAACCATTGGCCCCATACCTGCTACAGTCGTTACTGTCGTTAGTAAGATTGGTCGGAAACGAGAAACACAGGCATCCGTAAGTGCTTCGTCGAAACTCATCCCTGCCTTCAAGTTGAGGTTGAATGCATTGATGAGAACTAAGGCATCATTCACCATCACTCCGAGCAAGGCTATAATACCCATGAAAGACATCATACTAATTGCAAAGCCATGTAGGAAGTGTGCTAGAACTACCCAAATGAAACTTAGTGGAATAAGTGCAAAAACAATGAAGGCTTGGCTGAATGAGCGCAGTGTAAATACCACAATCGTGAACATCAGAATGAATACAATTGGAATCACTTTAGCCGCAGAACTCGATACTTTCTCTTGCTCACGCTTCTGACCATCAAAATCAGCAGAAACGGTTGGATGTTCTTTTAGCAAATCAGGTAGCAATTCCGTTTTAATCTTGTTCAGAATATCTGGAAGTGCATCATCTGGATTTTTTAGCTGAGAAGTCAGCTTCATCTCACGATTGAAATCGATATGGTTAATAGATGAGTACCCGTCTTCAATACTAAAGGTTGCTATTTCAGAGAACGGATATGCTGCACCATTTCCCATACGGATTTTCATTTTCTCCAAATCCCCGAAACTGTTACGGTTGTCCATTTCATAACGTACCCAAACTTTCACCTCATCTTGCCCTCTTTGAATACGTTGAATTTCGTAACCAAAGAAACCTTGACGAATTTGTGAAATCACTTGTTGTTCTGTCAAACCTAGCTGATATGCTTTATCTTTTAGAACGATATGAATTTCACGGTTACCAATTGGGTTGTTATCTTTCACATTTCGAAGCTCAGGCATTTTTTCCATGCGTAGTTTAAGCTCCTTTTTCACGGCAGCCAACTCTTCTAAATTATCTCCACGAAGTGAAACCACTACAGGATCACCAAATGGAGAGAATGAAGCAAAACTGATCGACTCTGCCCCCGGAATTTTACCGATATGGTCTTGTAAAGCATTACTAACTTCGGCAGTAGAACCTGTACGTTGCTCTGCTCCTAGAAGCGTCAGATTGAACTGAACTTGATGTCCAGAACCCATATAAACCATATTCACCTTCTTGATGATATCTTTTTGGTCTACTTGTGCATCTTTCCAATCTTCATTTACTAGATCAATCGCTCTTTCAATCTGCTGAACACCTTTTTCCGTCACTTCTTGTTGTGTACCGTTTGGCATAACCAATGAAATCGAAATATCATCTCCTTCAATAGATGGGAAGAATGTACCCGGAACTACTTTCTTTACCATCATCCCGATAGAGAAAATGAACAGTGCTGTCGCAATACTGAACGTAAATGCTTTATTTCTTAGCGTAAATTCTAGAACAGGTTTGTAAACACCATCTCTGAATTTGAAAAGGTATTTATCGACAAACTTGGTTACCTTATTCGCTTCTGCTTTTCCGTTTTTCTTAAATGCTTTTGAGAAAGCCAAATGGGCTGGAAGAATGATTAGACCTTCGATCAGTGATACGAACAAAATCAGACCAACAATCCAAGACATATCCTTGAAGAAATCTCCCATAGTTCCATCCAAGAAAATGAAGGTAGAGAAAGCTACAATGGTGGTCAATACCGCTGAAATTACAGCAGGAAGAACTTCCATTGTACCGTCAATTGCTGCTTGAATGGCTGGTTTCCCTTTTTCATAATGCTGATAAATGTTCTCAGCTACAACAATCGCATCATCTACCAGAATACCGAGTACAACGATCAAGGCGAAAAGCGAAATCATATTGATCGTTACACTTGTGAATGAAATGAGGATAAACATCCCGAAGATTGAGAATGGAATACCCACTGCCACCCAAAATGCAATTCTTGGATTTAGGAAAAGCGAAAGGAAAATCAATACAAGCACAATACCCATCACACCATTGTCAATCAAAAGATTAAGACGCTGATCTAAAAGGTCGGACTGATCACGAATCACATCGATATGCAATACATCATTCTGCGCATTGAATTCTTTGATATAGGCATGAAGCTGTTCCGCTGTTTCTAAAATATCTTCTGAAAATGTATTATTGATCGTAACTGTTACGGCTCTTTTGCCATTCAGCGTAGCTCTTGCAGGAGAATCCGCCCACTGATCGGCTACTTTTGCAACATCTTTCAAACGAATTACACCACCATTTTCAGTCTGACGGATAATGATATGGTCTAATTCATCTGATGAATATCCTTTGTTTTTTGCACGAATAAAGAACTCTTCCTCTCCATCTTTGATACTACCCCCTGTCATATCGAGGTTTGCACCTTTCACAGCCATCGCAACTTCCTCAAAAGTCATGTTATAGCTTTCTAAAGCCTCTTCTTGAAGAAGGATTGCGATTTCTTCGTCTGGAAAACCTGCAATATCAATTTTAGAGATTCCTTTTTTCGATAGAAGATCTTTCTCCACTTTTCGAGCGGTTTCTTTCAATGATTTCAAAGAAACACCATCGCCTGTGATACCAAACATAAAACTGAAGTTGGCATCTTCGTGCTTTGAGGAAACCACAGACTCAACACCCGTCGGGAAAGATGGAATTCCTTCTACCACGTTTTTCACACGAGTAAGCGCCTCGTCCATATCCGTTCCTTTGAACATTTCAAGTGTTATTTTACCCACATTTTCTTGTGCATAAGAAGTGATTTGGTCAAGACCTTCCAAGCCTTTCAGCTCTTCTTCAATCTTAAGAATTACCCCTTCTTCAACTTCTTCAGCCGATGAACCCGGGTAAACTACATTGACATAAATGAAGCGTTTGGGAGCATTTGGGAAAAATGTACTCACCATGTTGGATGAGGCCATAAATCCTAGCACCAATGTCAGTACCATCACCAAATTGACGGCTACTGGAAATTTGATAAAATAGGATATTAATTTCTTCATGAGTAGTCGCTTATTGGGCGTTCAAGACTTGTACTTTCATTCCTGTGTATGGATTCTTGATGTTGGTCATCAATACCGCTGACTTTGCAGGCACACCTTTCACGATTGCATCAGACTTGAAAGTTTCCATCACTTCAATAGATTGTAGTGCTAGCTTACTGTCTTTGATGATGTAAATCTGATTGTTATCGAAAATAAGTTTACGAGGGATTTGAATGGCTTCATCATACGATTCGCTATTCACTTGAGCGGTTAGGAACATTCCTTCTTTCAAGTTTTTGCCCGAAGTCTGGATATATACTTTCACACTTTGAGAATTGGCATCCAAAGTATTCCCTACTCTGATCACTTTACCTGTCCATTCTCCTTTTAACTCAGAAGAGAAAAGTTTTACTTCATTTCCAATTTTGAAATGCTCAATATCTTTTAGTGGAGCAGTTACTTCTAATTCATAAGATGAAAGATTCACCATTTCTCCTAACTCTTGACCTGCTCTTACGGCTGTCCCTGCCTCTACATTACTCTTAGAAATTGATCCACTGAAAGGGGCATAAAGCGTATATTTGCTTAATTTTTCTTCCGCTGATTTGATCGAGTAATACGAACTATAGATTCCTTTTCCAGCAATAAAATATTTCTCTTTCTCCGTTTTTGGTTCTGGAAGTGCCTTCAAAGACTTCTTGATATCCAAGTCTTTCAAATACTGATTCCACGACAGGTAACTTTCCTTAAAATCTTCTTTCAAGTCAGGAAGAATAGCGGTAAGGCTTGTCATAAAATTACTTTTGTCGGCAAGCAATGTCATATAACGTTCTTGCTTATCGATCTGAAGTAAAACTTGCCCTTTCTTGTAGTAATTTCCTTCTCTAAACTTTTTTGCAGATGGCAATAAACGTCCTTCTACCTCTGCATAAATTTCGTATCGGTCTTTGGCTTTTAGCTTACCTGTAACCTCAATATTGTTTTGTAGGGTTTGAGGCTTTGCATATTCGACCTCCACAGCAAGAATGCTTTTATCGTCAATTGGTTTTGCCTTTGGTTTATCTGGCAGGGCACTTACTGCAAAGAATGCCGCTGCAATTACTAGCGGACTAAGAATAAGGTATAAATATTTGCGTTTCATCACTTTTGAAAAATTTGCTGTTGTACAATGACATCACAAACATCTCACTTCCTTCGCGCGATATAAATTAAGAGGTGACGAAACCCGAAAAATGGGGGATGAAACTAGAATATTGGGGATGAAAAAAATGTCCAACTTATATATGTTATCATATACAAGCTGAACATTTAAGTTTATGATAGGTAATATTTGTATTTACAACAAGGCTACAAAAGTTAAAATCAAGCCTTAATCTCAACACGACTCACGCCATTTCCTTCCTTGATTACTTGAATTTGGGTAGTGATTCTATCGTGTAGATTACCAACATGGGAAATCACGCCAATGGTTTTCCCTTGCGTTTGAAGTGCATCCAAAGCCGTAAGAACTTCATCCAACGATTTGTCATCAAGAGTTCCAAATCCTTCATCGATAAAGAGTGAATCTATTTGGACATTTTTACTCGACAAATCGGAAAGTCCTAATGCCAATGACAAACTGATCATGAATTTCTCACCTCCACTAGCTGTATTTACCTTTCGGACTGTATCCGCTTGATGGTGATCGATAACAGAGAAATTAAGGTAGTTTTTCAATGTAATCTCTCCTTTTGTAGTTGTAGAAAATTCGATTTCATTGATCTCTAAAGTATATCTATCATTCATTTGTTCGAGATGAATATTAGCCAACTGTAAGAGATTTTTCAAAGTCAGATGTTGTACATACTTATTGAAAGAGTCTTTTGAACCACCAAGAACAGCTCTCAATTCTAGCCATTTTTTATGAACTGTTTTCTGTGTCTCAATTTTCTTGAAAAGACTTTCGTTTCGTTTTTTCAGTTCTTGATCTTTTCTGATTTGCTCTTCAATCTTACCTTTTTCAGTCAGTAAATCATCTTGCGTCTCTTCATGATGCTTTTTACTCTCTTCAAGAGTCTCTTTATCTTCTTTTATCGCTTCTAATAAGGCATTTAGATTTTCTTCTTCCTCTTCTAACTGCTTCTTTTTCGTTTTTGTCGCAGTCTCAAATTCGGTAAAAGTTTCTTTCTGACTTCGGAAATCTTCAGCTTGCTGAATGCTCAACAAATGCTCTTTTACTTCTGAGATTGCACTAAATTCTGACTCTTGTAAAAGTTGCGTCAACTGCTTTTCTACATCTTCCAAGTCCGTGGTATGTTTTTTAAGCTCTTGTTCCAAAACGACTAAAGCAGACTTCTCATTTTCGATTTCTGTCTTATTCTTTTCGCTTGTCGTTCGTTTCTCTTCAAAAGTAGCTTTGACATTCGTTACTTGTAAATTGATTCGTCGATTTTCATTTTCCAAGGTGATTTCCTTTGCCAACAAGCTATTACGCTGACTCGCTAATTTTTTCCCTTCCTTTACTGTACTTTGCTCTTTTTCCTCTTCCTCTTGAAGTTGCTTTTTTATACTTTCTATTTGCTTCTGAATACCTTGTTTTTCCGTATGGAAATTTCGGATGTCTTCTTGTTTTTTGCGTAGCTTTTCTTTTTTCTCAGTATAGCATGAAAGTGCATTTTGCTTTTCCTTCACCAAATCAGAAAGTTCATTTACTGTCGTGAATGCAATCTGATATTGTTGACAGTTTTCTATTAGCGTTTGGAAAATCTTCTGCTTTTTATTTTCAAGCGTCTTTAACTGAGTGTTGAGGTGTGCAAACTCAGCTTTTGATGTTGCTAATTGTTGTTCTGCTACTCCTTTTTCACTCAAATATTTATTTTCTTCATTTTGGAATTGTTCTTTGGTATCCAAAATAGATTTTAGCTTTTTCTCAAGTTCTGTGAGCTGATCTAGCCTTGTTTTGATTTGCTGAAGCTCTGAAGAAATCTTAGTCTTTTCCGCTTGTATTCTGTCGAGTTCTTCAATTTTAAAAGCTGTATTTTCGGTAAAATAGCTTCTCAGTTCATTGATTCTAGCCTCGAACTCTAGTACTGAATTTTGCTGATTTTTTAAATCATTCTGAGCAATTCCTAAGTCTTTGTCTAAGCTATTTTCAGCCTTGTAAAACTGATCGTATTTCTTTTCCCACTCTGCTATTTCAGCTGAAATCTTATCAAGTTCAGTTGCTGAAAAAGCTTCTTTTTCTTCGTTATGATCTACAAAAGGATGTTCTTTTGAACCACAAACAAAACAAGCTTCACCTACTTTTAGCTTCTTTCGTTCATCTTCATAATTGAGAACTTGACGTTTCAGCTCATAGATTTTCTTTTTGTCTTCCAAATGCTCTTTCGCATTTTCCTTTTCAGCTCTAGCCTTGTTTAAGTCAACTTCAAATTGCTTGATCTGAGCTATCTTTTCAGTTTGCTTCTCAGTCAAAAGTTGAATTTCTGCGCTATGCTTTTGGAAATCCTTTGCATGAGTTTCTAAGGTATTTAGCACTTGAAACTGCTGAGTCAACTTGCTATTCTTTTGGGATAAATCAGCCGAATTTTGATCTCCAATTTTTTCTTTAAGACTTGTTTCTTCTTGCTGATTTAATACTCTTTTAGCGGCTAGGGCTGTGATTTTTTGCTCAACCTCTGTTACTAGGGTTTGAGTGTTTTTGGTTTTCTTTTCAGCATCTAAAAGTAAGTTTTGGGTAGCCTTAAAAGAATCCTCTTCTGCTTCAAAATTTTTGATTTGATTTACCCAATGCGGAAGCTCTTTTTCAACAGCTTCAAGCGACTGATGAGTCTTGATAAAACCTTCTAATTCCTCAATCTTTTTCAGTGTTGATTGCTCATTTTTCTGATTTTCTGAAAGTTGATTTGCTTCTTTTTGATGCTCCGAATTGAGTTTATCCTTTTTCTCTCGTAGTGCAATTACGACAGTTCTTTTCTCTTTGATTTGAACTTCAAGCTCAGAAATTTCTTTGTACTTAGGCTGCCACTCTTCGGCTTGTACTTCAGCATCCTTCAGTTTTTGTTGTGCTTCTTGAAATTCAGTATTCAAACGCTCTTGTAACTCTTTTTTTGTCTGAATACTTTTATTTTTTTTAGCAGTTAAAAGCGTTTTCTCTGCCTTATCTTTTGTATGTCTTTCCGATAAATCAATTAGACTAGAAAAAGGAAACGCTTTCTGATGTTTTGAAAGTTTGCCGATGATTGGCAAAATTTCTAGACGTTTTTCTTCAAGCTTTTGCTCGTCATTTTCTAGCGCGATTCGCTTCTGTTTTTGTTCGTCTTGACGCTTGAAAACTTGAAGCTGCTTATCTATATGTTGGATTTTCTCTTTGAGTACATTTTGGTCTTCAGGAATCTGCTTCAAGCGATTCTGATTTTTCAGTAGGTCTTCTTCAGAAAGTAAATCTTCTGTATTGATGCCTTGCTCTAGTTCATCAAGTTTCTTTTTCTCTTCTGAGATTCTCGCACCCACTTTTTCCCCAATTTTGAGGTAAATATCATTTCCTGTAATCTTTTGGAGTAATTCTCCTCTTGTATTTTCATTGGCACTCAAAAAAGCATCAAAATCGCCTTGCGCCAAAAGCATCGACTTTAAGAATTGCGGATATTCGAGCTTAACGACTTCTTTTATTTTGTTGTAGTAAGACGTTAGTTTTTGACTTTCCAAGATTTCTTCTCCGCAAGAAAGTTGTACTTCTTCTTTGGGAGTGGTAAGGGCTTTTCCTGTTTTTGTGGTAAGACGGATAGACCAATATGCCCGATATTCTTTGCCTTCATTCTCGAATGTAACCGCTGAAAAAGCATTTCCAGCCCCTCTACTCACTACATCTACAAGTTTTTCTTGAGCAGTCAGACGAGGCACTTTTCCGTACAGAGCAATCGTGATCGCATCTAGCAATGTAGATTTTCCCGCTCCTGTTCGTCCTGTAATTGCAAAAAGATTGGTATCACTAAAAGCTTCTTCTCTGAAATCAATCTCGATAGGCTTATTTGATTTCAGAGAATTAATATTTTGAAGTTCGATTTTTAGGATTTTCATTACTGTTAGTTATTCTTGAATGGAACGGTAAATTTCTAGGAAGGCATCATTGAGATCTGATCTGCTTTGGAGATCAATGTCTTGTTGCTCGCATAGCAATTGGAAAGCATCTTCAACTTTCAATTCTTTCACCTCTTGAAGGCTCATTTCACGACTGATTTTCTTTTCTTTTTTACTTCTGCTCAACGAAACTTTGAGGACTTCTAAAGGCAAAGTCTCCGCTTTTTCATTGATGGCTGAAGAAAGTGTATAGTTATTGTTCTCGGTTTTGACGACTACTTCTACCCAAGGTTTGAGTGTATCTGTAGTTGAAGGAATCTGTTCGAGCGCTTCCAAGCATTCTTCTAAGTTACCTCTAACGACTGAGATATTACGAAAAGTAGGTACAGCTACCTCTTCAATTTCTTTTATCTGCTTGTCTTCTAGATGTAATACGATGACTTTTTTATCGTGATGAACTTCACTAAAACTCAAAACATAAGGAGAACCCGAATAGCGAATGTGCTCTTTATCAATTTTCTGACAACGGTGTAAATGCCCTAGTGCTACATAATCAAATACCGTTGAGAAATCGTCCGAACCAATATCGCCCAAGCCTCCTACATACACATTACGCTCGCTATCAGAAGTTGAAGTAGACCCACCAATAGAAAAAAGGTGTCCCATCGCAATTACAGGAACTTGATTGGTATTTATACTTTGACAGTATTCAGCTACGGCATCATAATGCTCAATAAGTGCTTTTTTGTATTTATCTCCAATCTCCTCAAACTGCTGTCCTGCCATTGCTTTTCGGATATCTTGATCTCGAAGAAAGGGTACTGCCGCTACAATTACTTCTTCATCTTCCACCGTGATTGAAAAAACTTCTTCATTGATAGCTTCTGAAGATGGTGCTTTACCAACCACATAGATATCAAGCATTTCTAAAATTTCTTTTGGGGCATTAATTGTACTCGCTGCATCATGGTTTCCTGCTGTAATCACAACTTTCTTACAATGCGTTCGGTGGATATCAATCAAGAATTTATAATACATTCTTGTCGTTGCATTTGAAGGATGTGGTGTGTCAAATACATCTCCCGAAATGAGTAGGAGATCTATCTTTTGATTGTCAACATATTGTACTAACCAGTCTAAAAAAGCTTGCTGTTCTTCTTGTTGAGACAGCTCTATAAAACGGTGTCCGAGGTGTAAATCTGCAGTATGTAAAATCTTCATTGGTTCTGTCTTATCTGGGGTAAGGCAATCAAATATCACAAAAAATACTGATATTTTTCACAACTCATTTCAAGGATATAAGATGGCGTATAGAAACGGTTCTTTGAGTTTTAGAATATTCTTAGCTTTACGAATAAATTGTAGAAAAGATTATGGCTAATTCGGCTAAACTTAGAGCATTTTTTGAAACAGATTTCCCTCTTAACAAAGAAGGACTAGAGGAGCTTTTTACAGCTTTTCAAACAGAGATTTATACTAAAAATGAATTGATTTTGAGAAATGGAGACTCTGAACGCCAGCTTCGTTTTTTGAATAGTGGAAATATACGAGAGTATTATGCGACTACTGATAAAGAAACGAATATCAATTTCTATACTTCCCCTCAGTTTATCACTGACTTTTCTGCATTCAATAACAATACAAAAACTAAAAAATATCAAGAGTGTCTTTCAGAAGTCGAATTGAAAATATTGGACAAAGAAGTATTCTTAAATCTGTTGGAAAAATATCAGTGTGGAAAATCTTTTATTGACCTCACCTTCCAACGTTTATTGGAGCAAAAAGAACAACATGAATTTGATCGCCTAACCAAATCGGCAGACGAACTTTATCAAGATATTCTGAAAAATCATCCTAATTGGCTCCATAAAATTCCTCAATATCATATAGCCTCTTACTTAGGAGTTACACCCGAAACACTGAGCAGAATCCGCAAACGTATTTCTTGATTTGAATCAATGGACTAAAGTCTGATTAAAGGTATTTTTGTAATCGAATCATTAAAACTGACAATCAAATGTACCAAGTCCGAAAATTATTCCTTGATGGAGATATCCCGATGAACTGTTATTTTATTGAACGCGAAGGGAAATGTTTTGTAGTTGATCCTGGCTATCAGAAAGAGACGATCAGAGCTTATGTGGAAGAGCATAAACTAGAAGTAATCGGGATTTTATTGACCCATGCACATATCGATCATATTGAGGCATTAGACTGTTTTGATGTTCCGATCTACGTTCATGAATTGGAGTATGAAATTCTCTTTGATGATGAACTTAATGGCTTCGGATACTTCGGAAAACAGAAGACTTATGACCTTAGTAAAATGGAAGTTATCAAGATTACAGAAGATACTGTATTTGATTTAGCTGGTCATCAAATAACAGTAATGCTAACCCCTGGTCATACAAAAGGTGGCGTTTGTTATAAGATAGAACACGATATGTATGTGGGCGACACGCTCTTTGAAGGCTCCGTTGGGCGATGGGATAGACCTACTGCAAATTTAGATGATTTGAAGACTTCTGTTATAAAATTGATTGACTCCCAACCTGACCATATAATCATACATCCGGGGCATGGCAGAAGTAGTACTATTGGAGTTGAGAGAGCTATAAACCCATTTTACAAAGAATGGAAGTATGAGTCTATGTCTTAAATAATAGCTCATTTTGCCCTGATTATTTAACATAAGGTAAACAATCACACAAAATCTTAAAACTCAGTTAGCTGTAATTGGACATTAGGACACTTGTTTGTATAATAGAGTACCAAATATCTTATATATTTCATTTATTCTTAGAATATTACAATTTTCCTCTACAATTATGTCAACATCTATCACTGAAATTACCCCTGAACAGACGTGGGGATTAAGACAGCGTGTAATGTGGCCTAACAAGCCTCTTGATTATGTGAAGCTTTCAGCAGACCAGCATGGAAAGCACTACGGCCTTTGGCAAAATGATAACCTTGTGTCTGTTGTTTCTCTTTTTATCAATGGACATGAAGCACAATTTCGTAAACTTGCTACTGAAGTAATAGAGCAAGGCAATGGCTTTGGATCTTCTTTACTCTCTTTTGCGATGGAGCAAGCTCAAGCAAATGGTGTGAAAAAAATATGGTGTAATGCCCGATTAGATAAGATCTCTTTCTACAAAGATTTTGGTCTAGAATTGACCAACGAGACTTACGAAAAAGACGGCGTTGACTATGTTATTATGGAAAAGGCAATAATGAATTAGTCAATGAAAATTCCTGTTGGACTGAAGCGAACAGCTACCCTGTGTGTGTTAAAACATGGTCAGAAGTTTTTACTTTTAAAAAGACTCAAAGAACCAAATAAAGATATGTATACCCCAGTTGGGGGAAAACTCGATCCTTTCGAAAGTCCGTTAAAAGCGGCGATTCGTGAAACATTTGAAGAAACTGGGATTGAGGTGAAACACATGAAATATTGTGGATTGCTTACAGAAAGTTCTCCTACAAAATATAACTGGACAAACTACGTCTATTTGGCGGAAATCGATATGATGGCACCTCCTCCATGTAATGAAGGAACGCTCAAATGGATTGACTTTAGTGAAGTTCTTTCAGTTCCAACACCTAAAACCGATTGGTTTATTTATAAATATATTCTTGAAGAAAGACACTTTTCATTCAATGCAGAGTTTGATGAGAATATAGAATTACTTTCTATGGTAGAGGAGATAGAAGAGATTGAAGTTTATAGAAAGAAATAAAATTTAAGATACTTAATTTTTAAAAGGCACTATGGTATAAAATCATAGTGCCTTTTTGCTTTTATAGTATATAATATTAGACTTTTCTTATACTCAAATAGGACATTAAAGATATATAAATATTTATCGCTGAAATATTTACAAAATATATTGTTTAAACAACACTTATTAAATAGATTGCCCTCAGAAAGTTAGAGCATTAGTACAACTTAGCGCATCAATACTATACAACACAATGAATATTCATCGCCCTTGGTACCAGGCGATCAGAATAGATTCTTTACTATTTACTTTAATTCAACTTTCTAAATGAAAATGAAAAGTCTATGTTATGCATTGGGCATGTCTGCCTTAATGCTAACAAACTGTAATCAGGATGTTGACTTGCAACCTGAAGCATCACTACAACCCAACTCTTCAAACGCTCGTACTGCACCTTTACCTCCGGGAGGAGGAATCATGATGCAAGGCTTTTATTGGGACGTTCCTGCTGGTGGAAACTGGTGGAATACCGTAAAAGGAAAAATGAGTAGTTGGTCATCTGCTGGAATCACCTCTGTTTGGCTACCTCCTGTTTCAAAAGCTCAAAACGGCACATTCTCTATGGGATATGATCCTTTTGACTATTTTGATTTTGGAGATTACAATCAAATGGGTTCTACAGAAACACGTTTTGGGTCTCGTCAAGAATTAGAAAGTCTAATTCAAACTGCACACAGTAATCAGATCGATGTAATTGCAGACATTGTCTTAAACCACAACAGTGGAGGGGCATTAGAAGCAAACCCTTTCACAGGAACTAACACATGGACTGATTTTAATCCCGCATCTGGAAAGTTCTATCGTTCTTACAATGATTTTCACCCCAATGCTACCGTCAACAATGACGAAGGTATATTCGGAGGTTTCCCTGACTTGAGTCACAGTCAAACTTATGTACAAGATTGGTTATGGAAAAGAAGTGATGGTGTTGGTAAATATTACAAAAACACCTTGGGCTTTGATGGTTGGCGATTTGACTACGTGAAAGGTTTTGGACCTTGGGTAGTTCGTGAATGGAACAATCACGTAGGTGGTTTTTCTGTGGGAGAACTTTGGGATGCCAATGTTGGATACCTAGACTGGTGGACAAATGAAGCCAATAGTTCTGCTTTTGACTTTGCCTGTTACTACAAAATGGATGAAGCTTTCGATGGAAATGACATGACAAAGCTAACACAAGATATGCTTTGGAAAAGAGATCCTTATCAAGCTGTAACCTTTGTAGCAAACCACGACACTGATATTATTTGGGACAAAATGTTAGCTTATGCATACATCTTGACACATGAAGGTTACCCTTGTATCTTCTACAGAGATTATGAAGAATGGCTAAACAAAAACAAGCTCAATAATCTGATGTGGATTCATGGCAATTTAGCGACAGGTAATACCTCTATTCTTCATGCAGATAATGACGAATATGTTGCTCGTAGAAATGGTTCTAATGGAAACCCTGGTTTAGTCGTATATCTAAATGACTCTGATTATTGGCAAGAGCGTTGGATTGAAACCAATTGGAGTAATACGCAAATCAAGGATTACACAGGACATTCTGGATGGCAACCTTGGACGCAGTCTGGAAAATGGGTAAAAATACAAGCTCCACCTCATAGTTACTCTGTGTGGTCGGTAGTAGGAAGATAAATTAAAATTAGAATATCAGCTCCTTTCTTCGGAAAGGGGCTGTCTTTTTATACTCTAATTATGAGAACACAACTTTTACTATTAATACCTCTTTTTCTTCTATGTATTTCCTGTGGAAAAAAAGAGACAATGGAAACACAAGAAAGTCGAATTCCACAATCAATACAGGCTCGAACATTTCTAATTCACTCTGATAATGAGTTGAAAAAACAACAGAATGATTATCTAAATGACAATCAGTTGTTTTCAAAAGATCAACAAAATATTGAAAACTCTATCCATTATTCTGAACAAGAAATTATGATTAATGGAGTTGTAAGTCGTTGGGAAATTCATCAAGATGAAAATACTTTAAAAATGAAATATCGTTGTATTAACCATAGTGTTGAAGAGCTAGATTTTCACCCTTTGGATATTGAACTGAAAACAGCTCAGACTATCATTAAGCCTACATTACAAATTGAAAAAGATACTCTGATTCAATTAAAAAAAGGAGAGCGAAAAAGTATTCAACTTACATACGAACTCTCTGATGATAAGCTTAAAAGTTTCTACATAAAAAATAACTTCCTTATCATTTCAGACAAACAGTTACCCATTTTTGCTCATGATATTCCATTTGAAAAATATGAATTGGGTATTTAAAATCTAATCTCTTTTTACAACTGAAAAATCGTTTTTTACCAAGCTATAAAAAAACACTTCATTCATTTTTGCACTGTCTTATCGTTCATATAAGACTTCAAATGATGATGTAGGTATGTGTGCTGTCCCCAAAGGAATTGCTAACCTTTGGGGCTTTTTATTTCCTCACATTAAATCGCCTTATTCTATACTCCTCTTCAGGATTAACTTTTGGTTTTCAAATAACAATGTCGGAATCATCATACCTTTTAGCAGATAAAATATTTATATTAGAAGCTTAAAATGTTCGAAGGGGAAAAGCTAACGACTGAACTTGAAGATTTTTTAGAGTGCAAAAACATTATTTTGTTCTTCAAACACATTAAAAATACGGTACAAAGAATAGCTTTTAGTTAGTAAAAAATGTTAAAAAACATTTTCTAAATAAGGGTTTTGATACCGATGAGTAACTAATATTCGAAAAAGGGATAAAAGTCTATAAAACCTATTTCACATAAAATGTGCGTGTATTATTCCTATACCATAGGAATGACTTTTTATGAAATTAACAGGGAGAGAATCCCCAACTATCATGAATACAAAGAATAACCGTATCCTTCTTACTATTCTATTTATTGGTTTTTGCTACAGTGTTATTTTATCGACTACAGCAATAGCACAAGAGAGAGTCTGCTCGGGAAAAGTTTTTGATAAAAAAACAGGAGAGACACTTCCTTTTGCGACCATCTATTTGAAATCTGACAAAAATATTGGTACAAATACAGATGTAGAAGGAAACTTCTCATTTCACATTCCTGATTTACCTAGAAAAGAATCTAAAAAAGACTCACTAATCGTCACCTACGTAGGTTACGAATCACTCCTTTTACCCGTAAAAGGGAAACTTCATAAGCTTAAAATAGGACTTGAATTATCTGCTGAAGAGCTAGAAGAAGTCACTGTAATGGCTGGAAAAAATCCTGCTATTGCGCTTCTAAACGCAACAATTGACAACGAACGTGAAGCTCGAAAACAAAAAGGATGGAAAGCGAGAAGAGACAGTCAAGTAGCATGGCAACTCCGTAAATTCCCTAAGAAATATGAAGCGCTTCTTGAAGATGCTCGTAAAACCCTTGCCGCCACTGACAGTAGTCTTACAGATGTACCTATTTTCGTATCACAACATAGTTCTGTACGTACAGCTCCTTCAAATGGGCCTATCGAAACCACCTATTTATCAGAGCAAAAACAAGGTTTAGGCTTTGATGCTGATGGTGTTTTTGCTGATATTATAGGTGATCCTAAACGTGTTGTTGACGATCTTTTTGCCAATAATCTGATGGTGATGGATAAAAATATCCCATCTCCTCTTTCAAGATTTTGGGAACAAAACTATATCGCTTATCTCACCGATGTTCCTGTACTTCTTAATGAGCAAGAATGTCATCATATTACTTTTGAACCGATCATTTCATCAAAACTTTCTTTTGAAGGAGAGTTATGGATCAACCTCCAAGATTCTTCATTGGTAAAAGCAAAATTTAGTCTTGCAAAAGGAGCGACACTAAATTTCCTTACAGGTTTTGATTTTGAACAAACTCGCTTCAAAAATGATATGGACATCTATCAGACTGCCCATACTAAATACGAACAACGTCTGACCAACCTACCACTTATACCTGAGGTAAATGCCGTTTACGAGATTATAGATCATGAAGCGCAACCAATTATCAATCAGAGTACAGATTCTGAGTTTATGAATATCAATCCGAATCATCCGATTGCTACGTGGGAAAATAATGCGATTGAGACAATTAAAATCTTAGAGAAAAAGAGTAAAATTGGTCTTTTCGCAAAATTCGGAGATATTCTAAGTTCTGGCTATATCTCTACTAAATATGGCGATTACGGACACCTTCTAAACTTTTTAATGGTCAATGACTTGGAAGGTATAAGAACGGGGATTGGTGTAATGAGTGATGAGTTTTTTCAAAATAAACTCTATGCCAACGGATATGTAGGCTATGGTCAAAAGGATGAAACGTTGAAGTATAATGCCGAATTGAAATGGCTTATCAATCCAGAGAAAAGGCATATTTTGGGTGTCAATTACTCTTATGACTTGCTACCTCTTTCTATGGTTGGTTTTGAAAGAACAGACTTGAATATGACCAAACTACAACAATTTGGAAAGTTGTCTGAAAGGGCTCCATTTTATTATAAAGTTGCAGAGCTTTCTTATACCAAAGGTTTACATAGAGATTGGATGATTTCTACATTTGTCAGTCGTAAGGATTTCGAAAATGCCAATCCTCTAGCTACAGAAAGTCATCCGAGTTTTTATTCTGAAGAAGGCTCATTTATTCTTCGTTGGTCATTCCAAGATAGAAGTACTTACAATAGAAACTATAGATTACTCCGAAAAGGAGGACAACGATTCCCCGAATTTAAAGTTGGCTATACCATCGGGAGAGTTCATAACAGTATAGATTCTGAAGTACTTCCATACCAAAAAGTATTTGTTTCCTTAGATCACAAATTCGCACCCCTCTTGCCGTGGGGAGGTGAAACTTCATACCGTTTACAAGCAGGAATGGTACCTTCAAAAGTACCATATACCCATCTAAAACATCATCAAGGAATGGAAGGACCTATTACTGCATACGGGGCTCACTCACTCATGAATTCATCTGAGTTTGTCAGTGATTACTATGCAGAGCTTTTTGTAAGACACCTTTTTAAAGGGACAATTATGGGCAGAATTCCAGGACTCCGTACCATTCATCAAAAGACAGGAATCAACTTTATGTTTGATGCTTCTGTAGCTTGGGGAGGTATGACACAACAAAATAAAGACTATAATTTAGAGCTTTTCCAATCGGGAGGTTTCCTTGGTGAAGAACGTACAGAAATACCGACACTAGACCCAAATGAACCTTATGTGGCTTTTGGTTATGGATTAAATAACATCTTCAAAATTGCATTTATCCAATATTGGCATAGAGTCACGTATAAGGATGTACCTTATGCACATGATAATGAAGGAATCAAGGCAGGATTGCTTTTCAGACTCTAGAAGTCAACATGTTAAGCCTTGCTAAAAATCTTTTTGTCTGTTAAAAGGAATGGCAACACAAATTCATAAGCTGTCAATGTGGTAACGCTTAAAACTACATTCCAATTATGAAAAACCTTGTTGTTCTCCTTTTAGCATTTAGTATTTCCCTAACAAGCTGTGCATCTTCATCTCACTCAATGGGACAAGATGGTTATATTTTAGACCTAGAATCACAAAATCGCTACCAAGCATTTGTCCGACAGAAAGAAAGACAAGATAAAAGTAATGCTACCACAGGACTTATCATTTTAGCTAGTGCTGCGCTTATTGTTGGAGCTGTCGCTGTCCACAATAAAGAACAAAAGAAAAAGAAAAAAAGTAAAACAGCAGAATCTTCTCGAAACTACAATCGTCGCAATTACTACAATCAGAGGTCACGTTCTTGTGATAATGACAACGACATCAATATTAACTTTTACTCGACCATACCTGATTCTGATCAAAACTCATCTACACGCTCATTTTCACCTCCTCAAAGAAGTTATCCGGCACAGGCAGAATTTAGAACTCTTGAGTTACTAGATTCCAATGCTAGGTATTATAATGAAAAAAGTCTTGAAGAAATGAGAGTACAAGTCGTAAGACTTAAGAACCCATATAGTGAATGGGTTGTAGGAGATTTAGTCACAAATGAATACAGTAGAGGTACGCTAAAAAAAGTTGCGATAGCCCCAAAGAGTACACTCATAATGTACCTCCCAAAAGGAATTGGGTATACCTATAATTATCATTTGGGAAAACAAGAAGAAGAATATCGTTATAAAAACTATTTCATCGTCAGAGATAGCCCTAGGGTTATTCTCGATGCAGTCTTACTACAAGATTAAGGCATTCTAAAAATTCTTGCAATTTTAATGGACAGGTTCAAGAAGGTAATCTTCGGATTCGCGTTTCGCTCGATATGATAGATGGCATCATTCAACAGCTCTGCTAACATCGGGAGGTTATCTTCATGAAGAACTTTAGAGAAGTTTTGGACAAAGTCCATTTGTTTACCTTCCAAACGGACTAAATCATTTCCAGAATAAATCCAGATCAAAGATTCTCTGAACATATTCAAGCCATACATGAATAGTCCTTTTTGTGCTTCTCGTCCTAACTTATTGAAAACCTCACATTGTTTGACCATTCCTGTAAAATCAGCTCTAAAACAAGCTCTCATCCATTCTTGAAAAGCTTCTTCGCTTTCGTTATCAACCTCGGTACAGATTTTTAATGCTTCATTCAAATCACCATCAGCCAAGTAAGCCGCATGTGTAGCTTGTTCTTGTGGTATTTCACGTTTTACTAAATAATCTGTAATCTCTTGGTCTGAGAATTTACGAACTTGAATGATTTGAGTACGGGAAAGAATAGTTGGAAGAATAGCATCACCTTTATTACTTACCAACAAGAAAAGTGTCTTTGTTGGTGGCTCTTCCAAGATTTTAAGAAGTGCATTGGCCGCAGCATCGTGCATCAACTCCGGAAGCCAAATCAGCATGACTTTATACTCGGCTTCAAAAGCTTTCAAAGAAAGCGAACGAATCACCGTTTTACTTTCTTCTTTCGGAATAATACACTGTTTGTTTTCAGCTCCAAAAGCATCTCCCCACTGCTTTACATCTGCATAAGGATTTTCCAACAAAAATTCTCTCCACTCAGGAAGAAAACGTTCTGTTGTGGCATCTGTACGCTTAGTTACTTTAGAAGTAGTGGCTGTAGGAACGATAAAGTGTAAGTCAGGATGGACAAGTTTCGCAAACTTTCGGCAAGAAGCACACTCTCCACAAGAATCATTTCCTTGCTTGTTCGTACAATTCACATAAGTCGCAAAAGCTAAAGCCATAGCCAAATGCCCACTACCTTCTTTCCCTAAGAAAAGCTGAGCATGAGCAATATGCTCCTTTTGAACTGCCTGAACCAGTGTTTGTTTAATCTCTTCTAAACCAGAAATTTCTGAAAACTTCACCTATTCCTCTTACTTTTGGTTTCGCACTGCAGAAAAGAGTTTGTCTCCTTTCGGTTTCGAAATTTACAATAATTTTCAGAACTATTTGCCTCCCGCCTCTCAGAGCACATCATGGAATCCGCTTTTTTACCTTTTTCTCTTCATTATATCCTGCTATTTGGAAGGGATTCTGTACTTTCGTTGTTAAGCTAACTGAGTATAAACCAATCATTTCTAAAAAAAATTATATTTTAAATAGAAAGTACCTAAATTTGTAGATCACTGAAATCCAATCGGAAGAAAAAATTGAAAGCTAAAATTGACTGTTAATGAATTAAAAGGAATTCAATATTCATGCTTTCGTTTCCGTTAAGGGTGTATTCAGAAACCTTAGAAGTTTCAGCTAGAAAAAAGTACAATGAAAAATATGATTAAGAAGATTACTGACCGCATTTTCATTAAAGATGCTTTCGGAAATCCGCTATTTATTAAAAGAATTTTAGTATCTGTTCTGGGTATTTTCTCCTTCGGAAGGTTAGCGATTTCTAACCACACAAAAATTGAAGGAACAGAATACTTAAAAGGGTTGCCAAATAGAAATGTCCTGTTTTTGTCAAATCACCAAACTTACTTTGCTGATGTGATGGCATTCTATCACATTTTCTGTAGTGTGAAATGGGGATTCAAAAATACAATTGCAAATCCAATTTACTTGTTGGCTCCTCGTGCTAGAGTGTATTACGTGGCCGCAGCAGAGACTATGGAAGCTGGATTACTCCCTAAAATCTTCAAATTGGCGGGTGCAGTGACTGTAAACCGTTCATGGAGATCGAAAGGACAAAATGTAAAAGGACAATTGGATACTTCTGCAGGAGATAAAATTAAAACTGCACTAGATGACGGTTGGTTGGTTAGTTTCCCACAAGGAACTACAAGTCCATATGCGCCTATCCGTAAAGGTACGGCTCACATCATCAAAGAGAATAACCCGATTGTTATTCCTGTTGTGATTGATGGTTTCAGAAGAGCGTTTGATAAAAAAGGTCTTTTCTTCAAAAAGAAACATACTGAACTTTCTGTCAGATTTAAAGCGCCAATTCAAATTGACGAAAATGCATCTGTAGAAGACATCACGGAAATCATTAAGAATGCAATTGAGCAAGAAAAGCCACAAGGTGAGTGGGTTGAAATTGCTGATAAGGAAAAAGAAAAGAAGAAAAAAAATAATGAAGGGTCTGCATCAAATGATCAGACTACTTCTGTTGCTTAACATATTGATTAAACCTTGTTCTTTTGGAATGAGGTTTTCTTTTGATTTTTATGAAATAAACTGAGCAGACCGTAATTCATTTACGGTCTGCTCTTTTATTATTGTAGCAAAAGTTTGAGGGAACTTTTAGGCAAAAAGCATGTCGAGCGGCACGTCATGCTCTTCCATTGGTACACTTTCTACTACCTGAAACGGATATGCCAAACCTATTTTGACAGCATGGGGATGTTGTTTAAGAAATGTGTCATAGTAGCCAGCCCCGTACCCGAGTCTGCCGCCATTAGTATCGTATGCGAGGGCAGGCACTATGATCATATCATAATTCCCTTCGAACACTTTCTCGGACTTCGGATATAAGGTTTTATACTTTCCTTCTACCAAATCTTCCAGACTTTCCAAATCCAAGTTTTTCATTTGGCGTTCACCCAAAGTCTTAGGCACAATTATTTTTATTCCTTTTGAAAGGCAATACTCCACAAAAGGAAGCGTATTTAATTCATTCTGAATCGGAAGATAAGTGTGTACACAACTTACGTTCTCCTTTTCTACAAAATCAATCAACTGAACGGTAAGCTTTTCCGCTTGAGCATTCACCTCTTCCGTACTCAATTCCTTACGCTGCTTAAGAATTTCTTTACGGAGTTCCGCCTTCTGCGCTGCAAACATTTAATTAAAAAATTTTATTGAGAGGTTCTTGTAAAGTGTCCATAGCCATAGACGCAAATTCACAATGGAACCACTCATGGAATAACTCTAAACTTCTTTCTTTGGGGATATTTTCCATTTCTGCATCCCATTCTATCAGCTGTGACTGGAAAATAGTATCGAAATGCTTTTTGATATAATCCTCATATTCATCTACACTCAAAAGCTCATCTATCAGGTAAGCACTTCTCTCCTTTTTCTGATCAGCAGGAATATCTCCCTCTTCAAGCGAATCTGCCCATTCCCAAAATATGGCTTTATTTTCTACGATTAGTACAGATCTATTAATCGTAGGTATTTTTTCGGCTGTATATCTTTTAATCTTCATCAATACGGAAATTTTCTACAAATATACACATTCAGCAACAGGCCTTTAACACTCTCATCTATTGATTTATCCATTTTCTCTGTTAACTTTAAGAGATTTTTTAAGCGTACAAATAACACTACATGGATTTCAAGAAAATATCATATTATACCGTAGGGATCATATTCTGGACTTCCTTCTATATGTGGGCAAGCTGTAACTTACTCCCTACAACCAAACATGTTTTTGAAGCTGAATGGAAAGCCCAAACCTTCCAATCTCCTCAGCTTACTGTAGAACTGCCTTTTCAACTGAAAGTAAAAGACGCGGAGATGAGTAAGTATATTCCTGAAGAACTAAAAGAAGTGATTCAGGAAATGAATATTTTAGGTTTTGAGCAGACAGATCAAATCATGTGTCTTATTACACAGGCAACTTATGCCGAATACATCACAGCAGATTTGCTAGGCGCTGCAGAAGGCAGTATCACAACACTTAAAAATAAGACAGAATTTCAGAATCTTGAATTCACACAACAGCCTTTTCCTACTCAAGGAATGATAGGCGTTAAACAAAATGGTTACTTTGAGAAAAATGCTACAAAATATGCTTTTACCCAAATCATTTTTACGGAAGAAAATCATATCTGGCAGCTAATTTTTAGCCACAAAGATGGTGATGAGTATGGCGAAAAGATTTGCGACAAAATTCTTTCTTCCATTCATGTAGAAACGAATTTTCAGCCTGTGAGTTAAAAAATCAAAGTTGATATGAAAATAAAAAGCCCTAAATGTGAACAACACATTTAGGGCTTTTTGGTGGAAGGAAAGAATTCTTACAATTCTTTTTAGCTTAAGCGACCTCTTCTAATTGTGGTTCGTTTACCACTTCCGAAGTAGCTACTTGAGGATTCATATTTACTTTTCCGAAACCTGTAAAACAGTTCACAAGCCCGATAGAAGAAGCTATCAATCCTTTGTTGATCAATGTCTTTTTAAATGATGTTAACTCTACTAAAATAGAGTACCAGTTGCCAGAGTATAGTACGTTATCAGCTTCTACAAGCCAGTTGTCTTGCGTTTCAGCCCAATTTTTAAACTCTTTCCAAAAGTTTTTAGCAATAATTAGCTCAGGGATCAGACCAAATGCTGCAAACATAACTGTTAGCAAACCAAATGATAAGAAACCTAAGGAGAAAGCAAAGTTTAGAGGAATCATAAGCAGAGATGTTCCGAGGCTTACAACACCTACCATGATCAGAACAGCTGCCAATTGAGCTAAAAATAAAATATTCATACGTTAGTTAGGGTAAAATAGGTTAAGGTTAATTTTAAGAATTAGATTTTTGGAAATTGGAAATTCTTACGAAGGTTAATTCGATAATGTGAACAGCGAAGTACTACTTGCTGTTCCTCAAAACTCAATTCTCTTTCTTTATCTCAAAAAACTCTTTTCTTACTCCTACTTTACACTAAAAACTACGCAATTTTTCTTCACTAAAGCCCAATCATGGTACAATGTAAGATATAGTTTATCTGTAGCTATAATAAGGCTCTTCTATACCCGACCAGCACAAAGCTCCATTGAGTTCGGACTTTCCGTTGGCTTTCAAATACAAGAAAAGCTGCATTCGGTAACCTACCATAAATTTTAGGGTGATTTCTAAAAGTGCTTGATTGAGTGGTAAATGATTTATCAGTGGATGATAAGCTTCTTTTTTCAAATCGTCTTCTGATAGGTTTTCAAAAAATAGACTTAAAGCTTTCTCTTGCTTTTCCATCAAACTTGGAAAACTATTCCAGTCTGCAGCAAATGCTTCTGACTTCATCTTCTCATAACGGCTATGTTCTTTATCGATAAAGTCGTTTTCTTTTAAAGCCTCTGCCGTATAAATTCCGATAAATGATAATGTAGCCAATAGCTCTTGAAGATTCCACATGTTTTCTCCCAAGCTATTTTGCAATTGTTCTTGATCTACTTCCTCAAAAAGTCGTCTACAAATTTGACACTCTTTTAATATAGCTACTTTAATATCCTCTTTTGATAACATACTTGCTATTGAACCGATTCTGTTTTACTCATTCGTTTTCGCTTACGAAGTTCGGGTAAAAACTTCATTACATTGGCCAAAATGATCAATAATGCACCTGTTACTTTCTCGAAAGTTATCGCTTCGCTCAAAATTAAATAGGAAAACATCATTGTAGCGGGCATGGACAAGTAATAAAGAATACTTGAAACCGTAGTCGGAACATGAGTCGTTACTCTAAGCCAAAGCGTATGGGCTAAAAATGTACAAACTGCTATAAGTACCAAAAAGTAATACCAATCTTCCCAGACAGCATTCCATTCCATAAAGAATAAGCCAAATGCAAAAATAGGTATTGCAAAAGTATATTGTCCTAAAGCTCGTACCCCCGAAGAAATGTGTGTGTTCTGTTGTTGTAAAATGGGTAAGCCTGCAAAAAATAACGCACTAAAAATAGCAATTCCCAAACCTAATGTCTCTTCATTTTCAAAGCTAAACTCAGGTACGGCAATCAAACTCCCGACGGTAACAACAACTAGAGAAAGAAGATCTAAACCTGTTGGTTTTCTTAGTCCGAATATCCAACCTAAAAATGTAAGCCAAATTCCATAGGTACACAATCCCATGAAAGCCATTACTGCTGTACCAATCTTAATACTCAAAAAATAAGTCAGCCAATGCACCCCAAATAATAAGCCCATTCCGACTAGCGCATAAATGTCTTTTTTATTTAAGCTTTTCAACTCATTCTTTTTTACCAAGAATAGGTAAGTCAATAAAACTGCAAAACCCAATCGGATCACACCAATTGTGACTGAATTTGCGGAAACTCCCTTTATAAAAATAGGGGTAAGACTAAAGCTAATCAGTGCAAGTCCTGCTTCCAGAGGTAAATTGAATCGGGATTGTTTTTCCATGATTCAAAGATGCGACATTCACAGAGTATTTCAAACCTTTCTTATTTTCATACTATCTCAGTATCAAGTAAAAAAATAGTGTGTCTTTGGGGAAGACACACTACTTATATTTGCTTTACACGAAGTAATGAATACGCTTAGTTTTGCTCGCCTTTCTTAGAGAAAATTGTAGGATTGATAATCACACGTACCCAACCCCATTGGTTTATTTTATCTCTATCTCTAGCAGTTCCAGTACTCAAATCTCTTAGGTCTATGATACCATCCTGAGGGAATAAGAATGAGAAACCTCCATCAAACTTCACATGATCATACAATTTAAAACTTGCTGTCAAGTCTAATTCTTGACCTAAAGATCGATCAGATAAATCCCCTACCAAGTTCAACACTTGACGTCCCATTGAGCTAAAGAAGTGGTAGTCGGCATTTACTCTCCAGTTTTTACCAATATTAAACCCTAGTTTTGCATAATAGTCTTGTAAACCTACACTTCCTTGGTGTCTTCCTCCTACATAGAAGTAATCCATAAAACCATTGAATTTGTGGTTTGTACCATAGAATGGGTTGAAAGCTTCATTCTCATCTGCGGCGGTATCATCATCATTACCCGAAAGAAGTTCTGCACCCAATGTCAAATCTACTAAGCCTTGTATTTTTCCTTTCACCTCCAACATCACATTGTAGGCATTGATATCTCTGTTTGAGCCATCTTGACCAGTTTGATAATAACCATTAAGTGCTACATCAAGAACAGCAATTGAAAATACGGCTCTACCTCCCATTGTTTGGCTATAACGGATTTTTAAGTCATCAGCAGTGAAATCAGGGTCATCTGTATCGATTTGTTCAAGTCCGTTGTTGAGGAATAAAAGACTTAGCTTAAAGTTCTCAAAGCTTTTATTCAGCCATAAAAACTGTAAAGTCTTATAATTCGGACTCAAGGCATAAGGTTGTCTGAATAAATTTTCACGGTCTGATTGGTAAGTTCCTCCAGCATGAAGTTTGAATAAACCATCGTACATGAATATTGCAGCATCATGCACCAAACCTTGCTGTGCCCAGTCTACATTACCCAAGATACGATCATCATCATACTTGAGTTCTTGACGCCCTATTTTCAAAGCTGTAGTTTCGCCAAAAGCAAACTTTGCCCAACCTTCATAAAGATGAAGATTTCCATTATCAGTATTGTTTAGTGTTGGTGTTGCACCCCAAGTTCGAACATCTTGAAAAGCAAACTTCACCTCAATCAATTCCTCTTTGTCTTTATAATAGAATTTTAGACGAGTACGTTGCGAGATAAAGTTGTCAGCCATATCTATATTATCGTCAACAGGGCGAGGTTGTCCAAATCCTCTACGGTATTCATAACGCGGACGAATATCTGCATCTACCTTATACTCTTGAGCATATACAAATAAAGGACTAGACAATAAAATTAGTAAAAGTAATAGTGTTTCTCTCATGAGATTTCGGGTCATATTTTAACTAATCAGAAATTAGTTATTCTCTATGAAGCTTTTGTCCCGATGTAAGTATGATGTAACAACTATGATAGTAATTAAGGAAAGTTGTAAGGTTTAAATGGTTTTCAAACTTTTTTTTGGGAACAAAAAAAGGTAACCCTTGAAAAGGTTACCTTTTTTCGAATTTCAAGCTGGTAGACTTATTCTACTGCATCACAGTTGAAAGCCTTACTTCTAACTTAAAGTCATTGTCAATTGCTTTATCTCCTAAATTATCGAAGAAGCTATTTGAGCCATACTTAATATCATAAAGCGTACGGTCAACTACTACATTTGCTGTAGCTACAGCCTCTTTGTCTTTGATTTCAACTTTAGCAGGGAAAGTAACTGGTTTCGTGATTCCTTTGATTGTCAAATCTCCAGATACCTCATACTCATTTGCTGCTGCTCCATCTTTCACAGAAGTGATCATGAACTTACTAGTTGGGTGTTTTTCTACACTAAAGAAATCATCTGACTTCAAGTGACCTTCCAACTTTTGCTTGTACTCACCATCAAGGTCTGTATCAACCAATGATGTCATATCTACAACAAAGCTACCACCTACTAACTTCTCTCCTTCAAATTTCAAAGCACTTTCTTTGAACTCTACAGTACCTGTATGGCTTCCAGTTACTTTTGATCCAGTCCAAACAATACCATCACGTACTTCTTCTGTTGACTCTTCTGCAGCAGGTGTTTCTACTGTTGTTTCTTCAGTAGATTCTTCTTTTTTCTCTTCTGCTTTTTGTTGGCAAGCGGTAAAAACAGATACTGAAATTAGCCCTATCAAGGCAGTTCTAAGTAGTTTTTTCATGGCGAAAAAAAATGATTTAATAATAATTATGTTTGAGTGTGTTTCCATGGACAGTACAATTTCACTGCCAACTGTATTGAGTATAATGATATACTTCTATTACAATTCAATTTAATACTATCCTAATATATTTTATTGTCAGAAAAATCCATAAATAATACCGTATAAAAATTGACCAAAAAACCTCAAACTTCATCTGATTATCAGACTTCTTGATAAAATCACATTTACTCTTCCAATACGAACTTTTAACAGTCCTCAAGAAGTACAAAAGGAATGATTTCTGATCTTTAAATAAATCAATTCATATCTATTTTAAAGAACCTTTAGTCCTATGAAACACGCTTTTTTCCAACTGATGCTTTTATCATTTCTTTTACCACTCCAACTTTCAGCACAAAAAGCCCAAAAAGAAAAAGTGAGATTATTTTTCTTGGGAGGACAATCTAATATGGAAGGCTTAGGCTACAATAAAGACTTACCCAAAAAGCTAAAGCAAATTGATGATGTTTATATTTTCAATGGAAATGATGTAGCAGACGGAGCTGAGAATGGCGGCTTAGGTATTTGGGAAGTACTAAAAGCCGGACATGGTTATGGCTTTAATTCTGATGGAAAAGAGAATAAACTATCTGAACGTTTCGGCTTGGAACTGACATTGGCAGAAGCGCTAAAAGAAAAATACCCGAATGAGAAAATTGCCTTTATCAAATACGCAAAAGGTGGTTCTTCAATTGACACCCTAGCCTTTGAATACGGAACTTGGGACCCTGCCTTCCAAGAAAGTACAAACCAATATGATCACTTTTTAGCTACTGTAAATAATGCTTTCAGAAATACAGATATCGACGGAGATGGTGTGGAAGAAGAATTAATTCCGACTGGTATTTTTTGGATGCAAGGCGAAAGTGATGCGGTGAAAGAAGAAGTAGCCTTGCGTTATCATTCAAATCTGACGATGCTCATGGGTAGAATCAGAGCTGTTTTCAGAGACAATGATTTACCAATTGTGATGGGCAAAATTTCAGACTCATGGAATAAGCCTTCGGGGAAAGTTTGGAAGTACGGAGATATGGTGCAATATGCTCAAGAGAAATTCTGTATAGAAGACCCAAATGCTGTGATCGTTAGACATACACGCTATTATAAATATTCAGACCCTTTTCATTACAATAGCGAAGGCTACATCGATTTAGGAAAAAGATTTGCTGAAGCGATGCTTTCACTAGAATTGAAGCCTATTCAATAGCATTAAAATTCATTCATATTCGTCCCCAATTACTTTTTCAAAAGAGGTGATTGGGGATTTATTTTTACTTTTTTGAAAAAAAAATTTAGACCAACTGTAATAATCTTCCTTCTCAAGACACTAACCAAGTAAATAAAAACCGAAACCGTGAGCAGCGATTTTTACAACTTATTCATTCTACCACATGCCCCAATCATTATTAAAATCTGTCGGGCATATACCAACTCACAAGAAGACTTTGAGGATTACTACCAAGAAGTTTGCTTACAGATTTGGCATAGTAGAGAACGCTTTAAAGAACATTCGGAATGGTCTACTTGGGTGTATAGACTGTCGCTGAATGTGTGCTTAACACTTCTGAAAAAACAGAAGAACAATCCACAGCACTTTGCTTCTGATAGCTTGCCACCCGAAGCTTCAGAAGATAGTAAAGCATTCTCGGATGAAGACTTGAATCAACTCTACATTGCGATTCGACAATTGAAAGAAATTGACAGAGCCGTAATTCTACTCTATTTAGAAGAACGCTCTTATCAAGAAATCGCGGAGGTTATCGGAACCAATCCCAACAATATTGGGGTGAGAATTCAACGTATCAAACAACGTTTAAAGAAATTATTACATGAAAAAGTCTATTGAAGATATTTGGAAAGAGGGTTTTATCAATAACGAGAAGTTGACGGCCCCAAAAATTAATGATCTGTACAATCAGAAATCGATTCATCTCGTCGATAAATTTCGTAGAGATTTCAAGCTAAACCTTATCTATATCATTTTTCTATCCTTGTTCTTTTTAGGAGCGGGTATTTTCCTAAATGCCGTATATAGCGGAATCGTGATTTTCTTGCTTCTCATTTCACTACTTGTATATGGGAAAAAGAGACTCGATATTATCAATAAGCTTGATTATAACGATAACAGTTACAAGTATCTTAAATCGTTTGACGATTGGTTGCAAGCCACTTTAAAAGGATATACACTCTTGTATCAAATCTTTTATCCTGTATTCTTCTTGGCTATCGCTGGAGGTGTTTGGTTTTCACCAATTGGAGAAAAGGTTATGCAAAAGTTTCCCGATCTACAAACTGTTTTGGGGCTACCATTATACCCCACAATTGTCGTTTTCTCCATTGCAATCCTTCTGATCTTTTTGGCAAAACGTTTATATGAGCTTGACATGAATCTTATTTATAAATCACAGATGGATAAACTCAAAGACTTATTAGCGGATATGGAAGAATTGAGAGCTTAAGAAATAATAAAAAAGGGCTCTTTCAATTGGATTTCTTTCTGAAGCAATCGGCAGCCAATAGTACAAGAAAAACATTTCCGATTAGTACAGTAGGAATTGAAAAGCTCTAAATATGCCTGTGAATCATAAGCTGATTTGATAGTGGAACCTAGTTCTTTCCACTGATCAATCAGCTTATTTTTTTCGGCAGGTATATTTTCCAAAAGACTTAATGCTGTCTCAAAGAATCGATCTTCTTTATGGTAAAGCCCGTAAGCAACCTTCAGAGGAGCAATAGTATTTATCATGATATTCTGAAGACTACTTTTTCCTAATGAGCGATCACTTTCTTTCTTACTCAATTTTCCGAAATGATAATGCTTTTTCCAGTAAGAAGAAACCTCAATTTCAAATAAGGATTCATATTTTTCAACCTCATTTTGGAATACAAAATTGGAAAAGAAATACGTATTTTTTGTAATGAATTGTGCAAACTGAGCAAGTCTTAGCGTAGGAAAATTAGCAGGGCGAAGTCTTAAAAAATCCCATTCTACAACAGATAACTGTTTTTCTTGAAGTTGATATTTATGGGCTAAAAATGCATACTCTTTTTTCAAGCTTTCAGAATAATCATCTACACTTTCTTGAGGAAGTAGCCCCGAAAGCCCAAAAAGTAGCGCCTCAATCTGAAGTATATTATCCGAATGCAGTTTCAAGATTTTCAATGGCAAACGTTTCGCTAGTTTCAGAAAGGAAACTTTATTCTTCTTAAATCCGAAATTCTCTGCGAGTAACTGATAAGCACATTCTTCCCAATTATTTCCGCTCTCCTCCAATAACTTCAAAACCGTTTCTCCTTTTCTGAACAGCCTTTGAGTTACAGCTTTATCTAGCATCTGAAATTTCTCAAAGTCAGAAACAGTATCAAAACTATTGGCACAGGCTATCTGGGACGATGCTTGACTTACTTTCTCATAAAATGAAAGGCAATCCTCCTTTATTCTATCTCGTAATACTAGCGTTGGAATAACTGAACCATCCTTTCTGAACACTTCTTGATCGTCTTCCCACACAACATGAAGGATGACATTCTGATATCTTTCTTGCGTATGATGTTTATGTTTTTCCCAATCCGATGATTTGATATGAATCTCGATATGCCCAACCCATTCCATTTCATTGAGTAATATCCTCGCTTGTCTGAAATCGGGGCCTTCATCTTCGTGAGGGTAACCTCTATCTAAAAGTGTAATGGATTCTTCTTGGGTTGTTTTTAGGTCTTTAAGGTCAAACTGTTGGTGCATCCATAAAAAATGCAGAAAGTCTTCTTTCATGAGAAAAGTATGTGGGTAAAAAATATGGGTTATTCTAGCAAGAATATACCAAAAAGTGATTGAAATCCCACCATCTCCATAGTGCTAAATGACTTTATAGAAAAAAGCTCCTAGAGCAAATTTTAAAATCTTCTCGAAAGAAACTACCTATACACCTTTTTGTCCTTGATTTTCAGCTCACCTTCTTCCTCCAATTTCTTGATTGTTCTGATTACTGTCTCTACTCGCAAACCTGTCATATCTGCAATTTGTTGCCTTGTCAGAGGAACTAAATATTCATCTGTTATTTCCTTTTCTTCTTTCAGATAATCGATCAGACGGAGTACTCGTTTTTCGGGCGGGTTTGAAGAAATCTCGGCTTGCATAATGGCTTTGTAACGAAGTCTTTTGGCAAGTGTAGCTGTAAATTCAAGGTGAACTTTAGGATTTTCTTCTAGCAGTTTGAGAAAAATATCTTGAGGCAAAGCCCAAACCTTAGTACTCTTCACCGCTATGGCATTGCTCGGATATGGAAAATTCCCGAATAAAGGTGGTTCACCAAAACTCTCTCCGTCAGTAAAAACGCCTTGAACAAACTCTTTTCCTTCATCATTATAATTGGACATTTTCACTTGTCCTTTCATAATCTGCATATAAAAATGAGGTACTTCTTCTTCTGAAAAAAGCGTTTCATTTTTTTCATAATGCTTTAATATCGCTCCGTATTTTTCGAGTAAGTCTTCAGCTATCATTCGTAAAAACTTGTGAATATTTCTCCTTTATGATCTCACTCATAAACTTTTGAGATCGAAGATTCGGTTTTTTGTATCATAAACATAAGCATCTAAGAGAGAAAAATATATAATCATGGAAAATACAGTTCATGTTCACGAAGTGATCTTTATGATCGGAGACCAAAAAGGCGGACACTATAACAATGCTTCATTGATTGAAGATATCAAAGGAAAATGGGGTGCAGAAGTCAATTTCATGGCTTGTTCAGGCGTACCTTTCCCTCCACAAGATGTCGTTCCTTTCTTGATGGAAAGAAGTAAAATCGTTTTAGATGATAACGGA
This sequence comes from Sediminitomix flava, assembly GCF_003149185.1. Classification (NCBI taxonomy): domain Bacteria; kingdom Pseudomonadati; phylum Bacteroidota; class Cytophagia; order Cytophagales; family Flammeovirgaceae; genus Sediminitomix; species Sediminitomix flava. The sequence continues at coordinate 440,754 of NZ_QGDO01000004.1, forward strand.
AATATTTCGCTTCACCCGAACATGCAAATCTGTAATGGTCACGAGAAACACTAAGCGTCATTCGCTAACTCATACAAGAAAGAAAGCCCTGTATTCTTTTCTAAAAAGGACAGGGTATTTTCTTTTTCATTCAGGCTGATTTTTTTCTCAAACAGAGCTGCAAGTTCTTTTACTTTTTTGCAGCCTAATTTTTTATCTAATTCATTCAAACATATATTTATTTCTTCATATGTTTATCTTACTTTTGTCAGAAGATGAAATCTATTGAGAAGTTATATGTCAGCTTTTCCTGTTTAGTAATCTGTTTACTACAAGGAATTTTAGCCTTTGGTCAAGTAAATTTGACTTTGGGTGCTGAAACTTCACAGCCTAAATCTCAGTGTAATTCTTCATTCAGAGAAGGTGGTTCTTGCTGTCCGAAAGAAGAACCTGTTGAACCTCAATTTTGCTGTATCCCGATTGCTCCCGTTCAAGAGATTGATCATTACAGTGTCCAACGAAGTCAGACAGCCGTATTCTCCACTTTTTCATTTGCAATCAAAGAAATACACTCATCGGGATTTGTACCTTTCTTTTCCCCGATAAACGACTCTTCCAAACCATTTTTCCCCTTCAAGCAACGGCAAGCTTGGCTCTGTTGCTACCGTATATAGTTCCTTTATTCTTTGTATAAACTCGAAAGCATTTCCTTACATTTTGGGAAATGACAATTCGGTATACCTTAAAGTGTGTATATGATCATCATTAATTTATCTAAGATCATATAAAGTGAGCAAGCAAAATTTACATATAGAACTACTCGAGGACCTTTCAGAAGCTCCTTTTGAGCTACTTGAATTGGCTGATCCTTCTAGAGAACAAATTATGTCTTATCTGAAGACAGGACATTGCTATGTCGCAATATTAGCCTCAGAAGTTGTGGGTGTCTTGGTTTTAACCAAAATAGATCAAACCTCTACCGAGATTAAAAACATTGCTGTCAGTGAGTCTGCTCAAGGAAAAGGATTCGGAAAAGTTCTATTACGATATGCTACCAATATTTGCCAAACAAAAGGAGATCATAAACTGATTATAGGCACTGGCAATTCTAGTATTGGGCAATTGGCACTTTATCAAAAAGAAGGCTTTGAAATCAAAAACATCAAGAAGAACTTCTTTTTGGATAATTACGATGAGCCTATTTTTGAGAATGGGATTCAATGTAAACATATGATCGTTTTAGAGAAGGATTTGAGGAAATAGCACTTTCTAAAACGAGAATAACGCACACACTTTAAAGTTAGCTTTATCTTCTTTGTGGAGAAGATGTAGAGCACATATTTCAACTTCATCCAAAAGAATAATTCAAGACTATGAAGCCAGACGCTTCTCAAGATCAAAATTCATATAAGTCCATTTTCCGAGTTTTGATGAAACTTACCCTGCCTATTGTCGGAGGTTCGTTTCTTCAAATGACCTACAATTTCACCGATATGATATGGGTGGGTAAACTCGGAAGTGATGCGGTAGCCGCTGTAGGTACAGCAGGATTCTTCACGCATATGGCTTGGGCTTTTTCATCTCTCGCCTTAGTGGGTACAGGTGTAAAAATTTCGCATGCGGTCGGTCGTCAAGATTTCACCGATGCTCGTGCTTTTATAAAGAATGGCTTCCTTACCACATGGGTATTGGGGCTTATCTTTATGCTATTTCTGATTTTAGGTTCTAGCCCTCTGATCGCCTTCTTCAAGTTGAACAATACAGTTGTAGAAGGCATGGCTGAGAATTACCTTATCATTTCAGCACTTGGTATACTTATCAGTTATACCAATTACCTTTTTGCCGCCATTTTTAATGCTTTCGGTTATACCAAAATCCCTTTCAAAACCAATATGGTTGGACTTGGGGTAAATATGGTACTCGACCCTCTTTTCATTTTTGTATTGAAATGGGGCGTAGAAGGTGCGGCTATAGCCACTGTAATTGCACAGCTTGTTACCGTAATCATTTATTGGAGAAGATTCCTTCGAGAAAAAGACATGAAAACGTTCCCTGGTCGAGTACACCTTGACCGAATGTGGGAAGTACTCAGACTTGGTTTCCCTACCGCAGCTCAGAGAGTCATTTTCACTTTCATTGCGATCATGATGGCAAGAATTATTGCGCAATGGGGAGCTACAGCAATTGCCGTTCAAAAAGTCGGACTGCAATTGGAGTCTGTGACTTTCATGACTGTTGGAGGTTTACACCAAGCAATCACCACTTTTGTAGGTCAGAAATACGGAGCAAAAGACTGGATTCAACTCAAGAAAGGTTACAATGTAGCCGTCGGAATTGGAGTGATGGTTGGCTTTTTAGTCAGTTTACTTTTTATGCTTATTCCAGAACTACTGATCTCTATTTTCTTGAAAGAAGCTGATAGTATTGCAATGGGAGCACAGTACCTACGCATCATCGGACTTTCTCAAATTTTCATGTGTATGGAAATGGTCACAGGAGGAGCCATGAACGGATTGGGAAAAACACACATCCCTGCAACCCTCAGTGTGATTTTGACAGGAGCACGTATTCCTTTAGCCTTATGGTTGTCTGCTATGCCTGCATTAGGTTTGGATGGCGTTTGGTGGAGTATTAGTTTGAGTAGTATTGCTAAGGGGCTTGTGTCCGTAGTTGCATTCTACTACCTAATCAAAAGCATGAAAGAATTTCAACTTAGCCCACTCAAATAATGAAACACAATTATAAACACTACATAGATCAAGACCCAATTCTGAAACACAAGCTATTGGAAGGCAACTTCGGAATTGAAAAAGAAAATGCAAGAGTAGATAAAAACGGAAAATTAGCCCTTACTCCTCACCCTAGTGTATTTGGGGATAAGGCAAAACACCCTTTTATCACAACCGATTTTTCAGAAAGCCAAATCGAAATGATTACCCCTCCTATGCCTTCTATCAATGAGGCGATGGGCTTTTTGCAAACAATACATGATATCGTAAGTCTTGAACTAGATAAAGGAGAATACCTATGGCCTCAGAGCGCCCCTCCTATTCTACCTAAAGATGAAGAAATCCCGATTGCACGTTATGGCGATAGCGATACTTCCGCAGAAGAATACCGTGAAATGCTTTCAACCATCTACGGAAGAAAAGTACAACTGATTTCTGGAGTACATTTCAACTTCTCTTTTACCGAAGAGTGGATGGAACGATTGTATAAAGCATCTGGCGAAGAAACTTCACTGAACGAGTTCAGAAATAGGCTCTACATGAAATTGAGCCGTAATTTCTTCCGCTATCGTTGGTTACTGATTTGGCTATTCGGGAAAAGCCCTGCTGTTCATAAAACATATATCAAAGATTGCATTGACCGTTTGCCTGCACTAGAAAAAGATGCTTACTCATTTATGGAAGGAACCTCTGTTCGTTCTGGGGTATGTGGCTATCGCAATAAGGTAAACCCGATTCTCAATTTTGACTCTTGGGAACAATATCAAAAAAGTGTTGATGACTTAGTGACTGATGGTTCTCTAAAGGCTAAAAAAGAACTATACACTCCACTACGTCTCAAATCATTGGGAGACGAAGAGAATGTTTCATATCTGGAAGTACGTACACTAGACCTCAATCCGCTTAAGAAAACAGGTATTTCCAAACGAACACTCCATGCTATTCACCTTTTCCTATTGTATTGTCTATTTAAAGAGGAAGAGGGGACTTTAGATAAAGATCAACAGCAGGTTGCTTACACCAACAACGACCTTGCTTCTACTTTTGGCTTACGAAAAGACGTAGAGCTTATAACTTATGCTGGTGCTAAAAAAGGTATACAGCTATGGGCTGACGAAATTATTGAAGAAATGGTAACGCTATTAGCGGACTATACCTCCAACAATTCAGATTACCAAGAAGCACTTGAATACCTCAGCAGACTAGTTACATCTCCGAAAGGGAGAATTGTACATACCCTTATGGCTGGTATTCAGAAAGACGGCTATATCCAATTCCATATGGAGAAAGCAAAAGAATATTTGAAGGAGAGTCGTAGCAAAAACTTCAATTTTATTGGGCTAGAAGATATGGAGCTTTCAACTCAGCTTGTGCTGAGAGAAGCCGTAAAGCGAGGAGTAAAATTTGAAGTCTTAGACAGAGCTGAAAATTTTATCCGTTTAAAAAAAGCAGATAAAACCGAATATGTCCAACAAGCTACAAAGACCTCGCTTGATACCTACAGTGGCATCCTTCTGATGGAAAATAAACTGCTGACCAAAAAAGTGCTAGAAGAGGCAAACATCAGAGTACCTCATGGTGGTCATTATACCGAAGAAGAGAAAGAAAAAGCGATTCTAGACTTTGAGATTTACAAGGGGAAAGCTATCGTGATTAAACCCAAGTCAACCAACTTTGGGCTAGGCATCACTATTCTCAAAGAAAATGATTCGGAGAAAAGGTATCGTAAAGCAATCAAAATGGCTTTCAAAGAAGATAAAAGCATTCTGATTGAAGAATTTATTTCGGGAAAAGAATACCGCATCTTCATTATTAATGATGAAGTAGTGGGCATTTTGCATCGTGTCCCTGCCAATGTCAAAGGAGATGGTGTGAGTAGTATCAGAGATTTAGTTTCAGAAAAAAATAAAGATCCACTCAGAGGAAAAGGTTACCGAACGCCATTAGAGAAAATTGCGCTAGGAGAAGCCGAAAAGATGTTTCTAGAAACACAAGGACTAAACTTTGAGACTGTACCAAAAGAAGGTGAAATCATTTACCTCCGAGAGAACTCAAATATTAGTACGGGTGGAGATAGTATTGACTATACCGATGATATTCCTGATTCGTACAAAAAAATAGCTGTAGATGCAGCTAAAGCACTTAAGGTAAAGATCACAGGACTTGATATGATGATTGATCATATAGAGGAAGAAGCCAATGAAAACAATCATGCTATCATTGAAATGAACTTCAACCCTGCCATTCATATCCATTGTCACCCTTTTGTTGGGAAAAATCGGAAATTGAATGAAAAGATTTTAGATGCTTTGGGTTTCTAGTCTGATTTCTATCCCAGCATTAAATGTTTCCAACAATCGTATTTATTATTTAGTTATAGCTAGGAGAATACTCTTAAAGGGTATTCTCTTTTTTATGTAAAAACAAAACTTCACCTTAATGAAACAAATTACTTTTTTCATTCTAAGCATTCTTTTCACACAATTCACAGTAATGGCACAAGAATCAAGTTATAGCGATAGCTTTCCAGAAAAGTGGGAGCGTTCAAAAAATTACTCTATTGCAGTTATTCAAGAAATGCCTTTCGAAAAATTCGATATGAAGGTAGCCGAAGATGTAATGAGTTTTCAAGAAGAACTTGCACACACGATTACCAACTTTGAAAAGTTGCAGTACTACGTTACAGGAAGTAAAGACTGTGCTATCACGGGCTATGGCGAGCAAATCAAGAATAGTAGCTCAAAAGAAGAAATCACATCTCTTTATGAAAAAGGATTTCAACATATCGATACGCTTTGGGACAGTCTTTCGGAAGATCAAAAAAATACAAGCGTAGAAAATTTCTTTGCCAAAGATGTAAACATGACAAAAAGAGATATTTTTTACCTTATGAGAAATCATGTGACACATCACAGAGGCAGATTGACCCTTCAAATGCGTATTGCAGGCGTAAAACCACCTCGCTATATCGGTTGGTAAATTACTTTTTTTAGCCACCAAAAAATAAAAGTAAAAAAATATAGTTAACGAAAGTGAATAATGGAATTTTTATGAAAATTACTGTTACGAACTTTTCAATAAAACCTATCTATTTTTAAAAGTTTTCAAAAACTCGGAATACTACTATTTCTTTTGCTCTTTTTACAAAACCCAAAGCTCTTATAGTGTCCACAAAACACTTATATATTTTCAACAAGTATCAGAATAACACTTTTAGAATATAATTCTGCAAGACACTCATTTGACCATTTTTTACACTTTTCAACAATCTAAAAAAGGTGATTTGGGTCAGTTTTTTAGTATGACAAAGCTATCTTTTCTAGTTAAGTGTTCCCTCTACATTTGTGTCATCAGAAAAACAAAAAACACTTAGAGCCATGAAAACTTTAAAACAATATGTATCTCGCTTTTTTATGATTTCTTTCTTTACGATGATGACTACAGCTGTTTTAGCTTCAGGTTATCCTTCATTCACATTTAGTTTGCTTCCAATGGAAGGAATGAAGAAAGTAAAATTAGATTTAAGCTCACTTGAGGGTGCAAATGGTTTGGTAAGAGTGATGAGCTGCGATGGCAAAGAGATGTACAGAGAGCGTTTCAAAAACGATGAGATGTGGTCAAAAGTATTCAACTTAAGCGAATTGGCAGAAGATGAATATAAGATGTTCGTAAATATCGGAACACTTAATTTGGTTGCAAGAATCAACGTTTCTGAAGAAGGTGTGAACCTTATCGAGAATTTAACTCCTGTAAACACAGAAAGCACATTGCGCTGTAGAGCTAAAGGCAAAAAAATGAGTGTTTTCTTTAATACTATCGACCACGTAACGGTTCGAATCCACAATACTGATGGAAAAGAAGTATTCCACAGCAAATTTGATGGAAACGGTGTCGATACTTTTGCTAGATCGTTCTGTCTTGAAAACCTTAAAGACGGTGCGTACACAGTAACTGTTTATTCTGATGAAAAAGGTGCACACGAACAAGATGTTGAATTAAGATAAGCTTGAGACAAAAACACATAAACTTTTTCCAACTCCCCTTGAGAAATCTTGGGGAGATTTTTTTTGCTTTAAATTGTATCCTTTATTGCAAATAATCCGTTATATTTGCAATCCCTTTGGGGTCGACCGGTATTGACAGGTTGAGATTTTGCGTGTATAAGCATGTCGGGTGGTGGGTGTCACATCCGTAATAAATACATCCACACTATAGATGGCGATTCATACGCTATGGCTGCCTAATCTCCTCTTCTGAGTTGAGATCTATGGGCTTAAACGGTTGAGTAGCTTAACGCACTCCCGGGCTACATCCTACCGTGCTCTGTTCTTTCAGCGTGGATTCTAGGGTGTTGTAAAGAAGGAACTAGCTTGAAGACTGCTGCGATCCGATAGCGAAACCTTAAGCAGATACGGGAATCTCTGGGTTTGTTCCCGACCTGGCTTTCCCCGACAATTAAAGTGGAACTAAGCATGTAGAAGGCACGACGAGGTCCTTCTCTGGACCAGGGTTCGAATCCCTGCGACTCCACAGAAGTTAGCCCTTACAGTATTGTAAGGGCTTTTTTTATATCATTTAGGGAAAGCATTGGGGAAAACATTTTCAAAACGGATTCATTTTAGCCCCAAAAAGACAAAACAGAAACCATAATCAATAAGACAGGCTTTATTTAACGAGGCTTAGTAAAACCAAAACTATAACCCCAATTAAGAACTATTCGAATCAAAAAAGCCCTATCCATAACCAATGGATAAAGCTTTAAACTTTACTTAAACCCACTTTAAAAGGCTTTTAATCCTTCAAGTTCTACATCTACAATCCTTACAAATCCCTATTACGCCCCAAAACGAGGTTAAAAATAAAGGTAAAATGTAAGTAAATGAAAGTTATTATTACATGGAATAATTTGAATAACACCTCTCAAGTAATTGACAGTCAAAACGATGCAAGTATATATTAGAGTTTCAAAACTTTCATTTTCACACACCCCCTCCCCCCTTTCATTTTTAAAACTTCATTAATCGGTTCAATTTTTCCCAACTGCTCTAAAGGTTTTCAATATCACTTTTCAAAGCGTGCTTTATCGTATGAATAGACACCCCAAATTCATTGGCTAGTTTCATAACAATTGCGTCAAATTCATATTGCAAAGGTTTAGGGGCTTGCCTGTAAATTTCATTAAAGCGTTCTTTAATCTTTTTATAACGTCTTATCATGTTCAAACGCTTCGTTTCTGCGATTTTCTTTCTTGTCTCTTCTTTCATTGCTTCTTTATTTAAGGATCTACTTACTTTTTAAACCGCCCTAAATGGGGTGTCATTGACAAGATTACAAACCCTCTTTTTAATCCGTATTGCTCGCAATCTCTGAGAATATGGGTAATCACTCTTGAACATTCTCGACCTGTAAATTCTCCATTATTAAACTCTCGCAGATGTAAAGCATCCCCCACTCTAAAATCTCGATCATTTTTCCTCAATTCGCAGGCTTTACGTTTCTTCACTACCTCATCAAAGTATTTAGGTAAAATTTTGAGAGTATGAGAATTAATCTTCTGAACTTCTTTTTTCATTGCTTCTTTATTTTCGTCCTTGTCTATATTGTAGTTCTTCCAAATTGGAAGGGCATAAGCTTGGGAATAAGCTATATTGTCTAAAGGGTTTTACATACCTCCAAAACCCCCGAATGGCTTTTTTATCAAAATCCCCTCCCTCCCTAATTACTTTTACAATTTCTTCGCTTACACTGGCTAAACCCTCAAAAATATTGCTTGTTGTAATCCCTTCTTTCAGTGGTTTTATTTCGCAGACATCAAACACGGTGTAACCAATACAAAAGCGTACCTCTTTATTTTTAGTTACAAACTCACCTACTTTTAAAATAATCCGCCCCCTCTTGGTTGGGGATGACCTGTATAAGATTAGAGGGTTAATACATTCCCCTTTTCTGTCAAATCTGAATGTTTCTTTTTGAGTTGTCATAGTAAAATTGGTTTTAATTATTCCGTTTAGTTATTTCTCGAATTAACTTCTTTGCCCTTGTTCCAGTTAATACTCGCTTTGAACGTCCGCCCCCCTTCAATACTTGCACCTCTTTAATTCTCTTTATCCAGTCCGAACTGGCTTTAATTTCTTTTTGCTCTAGTAAATCACTATACCTTTTTCGATTATGGGTGTAAGTTATCAATAGGTTCAAACGCCCCCGTTCCATTTTCTTTAGAAGGTTTTCAAGTATTGGTATTTCTTTGGTTTTAGCTTCTTTCATTCTTCTTTTTCGGTTTTCGTGGCTTTGCTTATTACTGCATCTTTTAGAACAATATTTTGCATTAGGTTTTTTATGACTCATATCGCCCCCACACTGGGAACATTTATGTTTTTTGGGGTCAGCTTTACGAGGGTAAAACGTACCACTTTTTTTCAATGCTCCACCCCCAATGGTTTTCACTTCTGAATCCTCCTTTATTGAGTTTTCTAAATACAACTTTTCCCCCCTTATCTTTAAAGTGGTAAAACGTACCAATTTTTCATTTTCAACTGGTGTTTTTTGCTTGTCTAAAATTTGGTCTAAAACATGGGGTTCAAAGGCTGTTTTTTGCCCTAAAATTTGGTCTAAAACACCTATCATATTAGCTCTTATCTCAGCTTGTGTATTATGCCCCCCAAACTTTAAAAGCATTGCCCACCAAGTATTTTTTTTGTTTTGACGTAATGATCTTATTTGAGCTTTTTCTTTTTCAGTTTCAGCATTACCCAAATTCCATGTTTCAGTAATTAATAAATATTTAAATCTTTCTAACTGTTGCGAAGTCATTGAATCACGGGCGTATTCATCCAAGGAATTAAAATAAATGGCATCGCTCCAAACTTTTAAAAGCTCAGAAGATACCAATTGAAAAACTTCTATACGGGTTAAATCCGCCAAAGTAACGACCTTTAAACCCGTTCCTTTTAAGACTGAATTTAGCTTTTTCATTTTCTTATAACGAATCTCTACACGTAACAGCTTTTTATTATAATCCCTTGTTTCTCTTGTCTTGTCCTTGTTGTTTCTCTTGTCTTGTTTTCGTTGTTTTTTGTTGTTTAAACGTTGATTTTGTTGGTTTGCAACACAACCGCCTTTATCATATATTTTCACCTCATAATCATCTTTCTTTATGGCTTTTATTGTCTTCTTTTCAGCATCTTCTTTTTCTAAAGAAAATAAGTCTTTACCCCATGATTTAAGCCCAGTAAGGACAAAACTAGCATCTAATGACGTTGAGACATTTAACCCAAATTCGACACTATGAACCCTCACAGATTGAGCATTAACACATAATTCTTTTTCTAGTTTATCCAGTGTTTTTAAAAAGTCCTGAAAGGTATAAAGCGTATCATTAGCCCCTCCATTATTCCAAAATACATGGAGACTCCCACGAATAACATACTTAAATACCCCGTCTGAATGCTCAAATATCCCAAGTCTTAAGCCTTTGTATTCACCCCACATATAAGGGTAGATTTCCCCAGTGTTCCAGTTAGTTATGACATTAAATGGTAGACGCAAACAAGACCGCCAATAATTAGCGATTTCCCCACCGTCTTTAAACTTTAATGTTACCCCGTCTACCATTACGAACCGTCTTAAAAAACTATTCTTACACTTTACAAAAAGCCACAAATTGAGCATTTAAGCCCCTTTAAATAAGTCACCTTGCTTCATTACTGGTCTTGATAAATCACTCATAGAATACACCGCTAATTCACTTTTAACGGCTGTACTGTCATTCTTGTAAAACTGGTTACAAGCTCTTATCCACTCCTCTATTTTCATACCTCCCACCGTTCCAGTACTATCCGAATCATTACAAAACCAATGTTCATGGATATTCACCATTACATAAGCCGTTTTCTTTTGTCCGCTTGCATTGTGATTCACGATTTTAACCATATGAGTTGGTATAAAATCATGTGTTGTATTAGCTTGTTTTAATTGTTCCATCGCTAAATTTTGAGTTTAAAAAGGCAGTCCACCACCAATAAAAAAGGGTGTTCTTTTCCATGCCGTCCAAAAAAGGTAGACCGCCAATAGTGATTAATAAGAAAAAAAGATTTGCATAGCCTAAAGCACTGCTTTAAGCTCTATTTGTGATTATTCCGCCCGACCTTCTACCAATTCAGACAAAGCAGATTCTATGCAATGCCTAAAGCGTGGCATGATGTCAGTTTCTTTTTCTACGCCTTTTACAGCAAGTAAAAGCAATGATTTCGCAATATCCGTATAAGCATCTATAACGCTTAAATCTGAGGTATAAAAACGGTCATTTTTTAGTCCCAAAGCCACCTTGTAACCACCCCATTTATAAGAATTACAAATAGAGTCTAATAATAGATTTATAAGTTCTTGGGAGTCTTCTACCCCTTGCTCATAAATGGCTAATCCATCCAGTACAGACTGTAAGACTGCTTTATTTTGCTCCCTTATCTCTACACTTAGAGAATGAAGCATAGATTTTTCACCACTACCTATACTCATTGTTTTAAGTTCTTTTTCTTACTTTCAAAGAATTTTTCTACATCGGCACGCTTAAAAACCGTTTTGCGCCCTACTTTTTCAAAAGGAATTTCACCCTTTTTCATTAGCGTATGTAGCGTTCCGAGTGATAAGCTATACTCTTTAGCTACCTCTTTACGGCTCAGACGTTCTGAGGGGCTTACGGGCTTTTGTTTTTGTACGTTTCGAACTTCTTCTTTTAGCTCAGAAATGACACCTCTTAACCCTCTGATTTCAGCGTGAAGAGCTTCAAAAGGGTTTTGCATTTGGTTTGTATTTACGTCCATTGATTTACTGTTTTAAGCTTGTAAAACTTTAATTAGGCGTTCTGTTGCTTGCCTTTGTTCTTCTTTCCATTTTTCCACATAGTCAACTACGGCATTAATAATCTTAGCATCTTCTTTAGACCGATAGCCATTGAAGAAGCGGACAATGTTTTGGTATTGAAGATTATTAGTTTCTCCAATATCCTTCAAAGCCCCATGAGGGAGTTGATTTTTTAACTCTTGTCTTTGTTCGTAATTCATGGTATTGATAACCAATTTAGTTATATAATTTTCATACTTTAGTTTATTAGAGTGGGATAAACTACTCTTATATCTAATAAACATTTAAATATATTAGATATTCTAATAATTACCAACATTTAAAATATTTATTATGAACCTAGGTAATATTTATGGAGATAGATTCAAAGCAATAAGGAAGAGAATAAAGATTAATCAAACTGACTTCGCTAAAAAACTTAATACTTCGCAGTCTAATATTTCACTAATTGAAAAAGGAGAACGAGTTCCCCCATTAGATTTAATTCATGAATTATTTAACATAGGTGTTACCTCTGATTATATATTACATGGAGTTGAACCCATATTAGAAGAGGATGTAAAAAAACGAAAAGATGAGAATGCGAAAGAATTTGATTCACGAATTGAAGAAGAACGTAGAAAATATAGAGACAAAATATTTGAACTACATAGAGATGAAATCTTAATGGTTGCTACTACGCTACCTTCTAATGAGCAAGATGAGTATATCCAAAGTCAAATAGATAGATATATTGAAGAAAGTCTTTCATCTGAAACTTTTGAAAAAAAGAATTCTTTCATTCAACAATTAATACGAAACACCCCAAAACTTAGAGAGCTATATGACCATAAGTCATTTATTGCGAGTATTGTAAGTGCTCTTAATGAATATATACATTGCTTAGATATGGAGTATCTATATTTAGAGACACAACTTTACCCCGATGATTTAAACAATGTCAATTACAGTGAAATTGTAAAGAAAGCTTTGAATATATATAAAGTAAATACATCAAATATTGCACTAGAAAATACGATAGACCAACTTTCAACAACGGTTAAACTGCTCAATGACTACCTTCCAGTTAAAGAACTTCATGACAGAACAGATTTAGATATGTGGGGCTATATACTCCATTATTACGAAACCAATGTGAAAGAAAAAGAAGACCGTAAATAATTACGGGCTTTTTTTGCTTAAACTAAAAGAACTCTTTGCTTTTAAAGCCCAATCAAAAGAAATCACTAAACAGAAGGTGTAAAAAAATGGCTTTTAAGCAGTATTTAAAAGCTTTTTAAATGGGTTTTAAATCTCTATTCAAAGCGTAGCATTTCCCCCATTTTATAGCGTAGCGTATTATAAAATCAAGTGAGTGTATTTATGTGCAAACTCGTTTTGTATGCTCTATCACATGGCTTGCTCTTTTAGTCCATTTTCCCGAATTACTAAACGGCTATTGCACTTAAAAGACAGTACCGAAACTAATACCAAATAAATAACGTATATTTAAGTAACGATTCTACGGATTCGTTGACGGCAAGACCCAATGTTTATTTTTAAGCGTTGGGTTTTTGCTTTTTTATACCTATAAGAACACAAGCCCCACCGATCACCACCGCTAAGAATTGGGAGTTATGAAAAAGTCCTGAGCATAAAAAAAGGATAAAACCTTATGCCATGTGCAATGGGGTTTTATCCTTTTTTTTATAATGAAAACATTTAGAATAATGACTGAAAGAATGCAATAGATTTAAATATTACCCACAACAATAATCCTATCATTAGTAAAAGAGTTAATAGCCCTCCTATGATTTGCTTTCTTTTCTTATTCTTATCTAACATAATTGAGGGGATATTCCCCACAATTGGAGTCGCAATAGACAAAAAGAATCTAACATAGGTTGAGTACTCACCTAAAGAACTTTTAATATACCCCCCAAAGTCAAAAGCTAATTCAGTCCAGACCAATGGAATCAACATTAATGAAAGGTTTTCAATTACACGTTTAGTCGAATCTTTATATATCCATCTATTATTCACTTTCTTTTCAAAGAACAACCTCAGATTAATATTTATGATTGACCTATATGGAATTATAAAACAATCAGTGGGCACGTCTTTAATTACAAAGCCTTTTGAACCTTTATTAGGCTCTGTTTCCCCTTCTTTTACTTCCTTAAAATTGCTATCTTTTAATTTTTTATATCTTTTCACATTCGAAAGGTAAATACTATCTATCCCTCTAGTAGAAGGGTTAAATGTGTGTTGTTTTATCACACCAGTGTACATACATGTATCATCCCCATTTTGTGTAAGTACATCCGCATAGACAAAAAGAACACGTCCATTACCTTTAAAATCTTTTTTAAACTCCTTAAACTGAGAAAATTCACCAGTCAAATAGTAGTGCCAATGATTAGCAAACCGTAAAAAGTTAAAATACTTATCGGCATTTGAATAGCGTATAATCTTATATAAAAGAAATGAAGGGAAAACAGATATAAAAAATAATAAGCTAACATAAGACAGTAAGCTATATACAAACTCCTTACTTAATATTGATTCTACTATACAGAAATCAGAGTCAATTATAAGTGCTTTATAATCTCCATAAATTGTGGCATAGGATATAGGTGAAAATAAAGTGTACAACATCAATGTGATGTACTGTAAAGGAATACCTAATAGTATCGAATATAAAAAAGTTTGCCCCCAATCTTTGGAAGCAAACTGTTTTGAGAACTCATGTTGGTAATAAAATCTCCTAAAAATAATACCTGGGAAGGCAAAGAAGATAAATAAAAAAATGGTATTAAATGCGATGTTCATTAACGATCTAAATAAGAGTTATCGTTTCTTTGCTGTTACTAAACTGAATCTGAATTTCGTCTTTTCCTTCCTCTAACCCTTGGTTTAGCATTTCTCTTGCTTTAGGGTCAGCTAAGATTTTTAGTCCTTCATCGCTAACATGACTTTCTTCCATATCAAAAATGGAGGGTATTTTTTTAACCTTTTCAATACTTCCTCTTACCCCCTCATTCATCCCCTCTAAAAGGTATTTAAATGGACTATAAAATTTTTCTTTAGTCATAATGTGGGCGTGTATATTTAGTTTTAGTACTACAGTGATAGATAATAAACGGAGATAAACAAATAGTGTTTATTCCTAATCTACTAGGTATCAAATTTTATACCTAGTAAACTAATGTAGCTCATTAGTTACTTTGTAACAAACCTTACTATATATATTTACGGAAAAAGTTGACTTTGGTAAACTATTACAATACAATTTTAAGAGACTAAACCATAAATAAAGTACGGACTAAATTTTTTGAGGGATAAAAAACTATCAAATAAAAAATCCAAAAGAGGACTAATAGTGAGAGACACTACAATAGAGCCTAATTTGATATTTTTACTTCATTGCTTGAATACAAAAATGTCTTAGCTATTATTATTATTTCAAGATGATATATAATTTTTGATATACATATCTCATATTTATGATATAAATGGAGCGTATTTTTAGGTACATAATGCTATCTTGCACTAAAGGCTACGCCACAAGATAGCATTATGTACCACATAAAGCATACATAGGAGTCTACAGTAGTACAAAAAATACCATCGCAAATTAAATCATAAAGCCATGTCAAAAACAATACAATTATCACCTAAATATAGTGCTATTGTAAAGAAAGTGGCAGAAGGCAAAGTAGGAAGCTAGAAAGTAACTAGCACTACAAGAAAAGTATGGTAAAAGATAATGCTAGGGTATTTTACCCTTAAAAAAGTAGACTGTAAATAATTGCGGTCTATTTTTTTATACAAAATCAATCCCAACAAGACTACCTAAAGTATTTTCTTTATCTCATTTGCTTTACTCACAATCTGTATAAAAAATTGATCTTCATAATTGCACTCAATCAAGCTAATAAGTTCTTTCAACTTAGCTCTTAAATCTTCATTTCCCTGCTCACCTTTAGCATAAGAAGCAAAGCCTTCTAAAAATCCGTTATAGAAAGATTGGTAATCAAAACTCTTATGTTCTAATTCCTTAAACCTTTGTTATGACGACTTTATTAATTCTTCACTATTTGGTAGTTTTTCACTCATATCTGATTCAATTGATTTATTAGTTGATTACCCACCCAAAGCATCCCTTATCAAATCATGTTCTTTTTCTTCTGAAATGTTGATGTATTGCCAAAATGAAGCTAATGTTCTATGCCCTGTGTATTTCATAACGGTTTCAGCAGGAACATCCCTTAATATCATATTTGTCGCAAAAGTTCTACGGCCACAAAAGAGGTAATGAACTCATGCACTTCAAAAGTGTTCATCTATTCCTACCAATTTGCATAACTCTTTCACGTACTTATTAAAGTTCTGATTGGCTATTTTATGAGTTTCACCATAGTTTTTGATTCACAAAGATGTTTATTGTTCATTGGTGATTATCAAAAGCTGTTGCTGATCATTTTCCATACTTTTTGATTCACAAAGGTGTTTGTTGTTCATTGGTGATTGTCAAAAGCTGTTGCTGATCATTTTCCATACTTTTTGATTCACAAAGATGTTTGTTGTTCATTGGTGATTGTCAAAAGCTGTTGCTGATCATTTTCCATACTTTTTGATTCACAAAGATGTTTGTTGTTCATTGGTGATTGTCAAAAGCTGTTGCTGATCATTTTCCATACTTTTTGATTCACAAAGATGTTTGTTGTTCATTGGTGATTGTCAAAAGCTGTTGCTGATCATTTTCCATACTTTTTGATTCACAAAGATGTTTGTTGTTCATTGGTGATTGTCAAAAGCTGTTGCTGATCACTTTCCATACTTTTTGATTCACAAAGATGTTTGTTGTTCATTGGTGATTATCAAAAGCTGTTGCTGATCACTTTCCATACTTTTTGACTCACAAAGATGTTTGTTGTTCATTGGTGATTGTCAAAAGCTGTTGCTGATCACTTTCCATACTTTTTGATTCACAAAGATGTTTGTTGTTCATTGGTGATTATCAAAAGCTGTTGCTGATCATTTTTTATACTTTTTGACTCACAAAGATGTTTGTTGTGGAAATAAAGCAATATATTAACGTCAAAAAAAAACATGAACTTAGAAAACGCTGTCAATTATCATTATAACCAATTTCCTCCTCAAAATTTAGAGCTTGGAAAAATGTTAGACTCTTTATTAAAGGCTACTGACGCTTTAGCTAGATATGATCAAATGTTAAAGAGTTTACACAATAGTGAAATACTTTTAGCACCTTTAAGAAGTCAAGAGGCTGTAATATCATCTCGTATGGAAGGTACTATAAGTACAATGGATGAAATATTAAAACTTAAAGCTGATAGTAACAGCGAAACAGAAGAAAAAGAGGGGGGGAAATATCGTAATGATGTTTTTGAAACCTACTTATATCACATAGCCCTAAACAATGCTCAACAAGCAATGAAAGATGGGTATACTATATCTGACCATCTAATCAGAGGAATACATCAGCAATTATTATCTATTGGTCGAGGAGCAAATAAATCACCCGGTAAATACAAAACAGAACAAAATTATTTAGCAGATAGACTAAAGCAAGAGATATTATTTATACCAATAAGCCCTGAAAAACTAAATGATGGTTTAGAGAACTTATTTAACTATTTAAAGGATAGTAATGATTCAATTCTAATTAAAACAGCTTTAATGCACTTAGAATTTGAAGCTTTGCATCCTTTTCAAGATGGTAATGGGAGAATTGGGCGGATGTTGATCACGTTATTATTATGGACTAGTGGCTCAATTTCTGAACCTCATTTTTATATTAGTGGATATTTCGAAGAGCATAAAGATGCATATATTGATATTATGCGAAATGTTTCAGAAAATGGAGATTGGGAAACGTGGTGTGATTTCTTCTTTACTGCTGTTGAACAGCAAGCTAACAGAAACTTACAAGTAGCTGAAAAAATACAAACACTATATGAAGATATGAAGATAAAGTTTACAAATATACTACTATCTAAATATAGTGTCTTAGCACTAGATTATATTTTTACTAATCCAATATTTAGAAATAATAAATTCAAGTCACATAGTGGAATACCACAAGCTACAGCTTCGAGATTTACGAGAGCATTATATGAAAATGGATTATTAAAAGTAATTGAAGAAGGAGCAGGAAGAAAAGCAACACTTTATTCTTTTGAACCAATGATGGAGTTGGTAAGAGTTTAGTACCAAAAGAGGGGGATTTATCCCCCTAAAGCAACCCTTATCAAATCATGCTCTTTCTCTTCAGGTATATTGATGTACTGCCAAAATGAAGCTAATGTTTTATGCCCCGTATATTTCATAACTGTTTCAGCAGGAACACCTCTTAATATCATATTTGTTGCAAAAGTTCTACGCCCAGTATGGGAGGTAACAAGCTCATATTTAGGCACTGACTTAGAAATACTTAATTTCCCTTTAAACTCATGCACTTCAAAAGGTTCATCTATTCCTGCCAATTTGCACAACTCTTTCACGTATTTATTAAAGTTCTGATTGGCTATTTTATGAGTTTCACCGCTTAATATTCGATCTATTATTTTCTCAGTTTCCCCCACTAATGGCAAAGTGACAAAGCCCCCCGTTTTACGTTGTCTTATTTCGATCAATCTCCCTTTTAGACTTTCTTTAATGTGTTCTTGGCTAATACGTCCATAATCAGAATATCTAAGCCCCGTATTTACAGACAGCAAAAGCCACTCCCTAGTATTTTTTAAATACTCCTTTGTCCCAAGTTCAACAGACTTAATCTTATTTATATCTTCTTCTGTTAAGATCACCTTTAAAGTTTCGGGCGGTTTAATTGGGGAAAACTTTTTGTAAGCAGTATTCTTTGAATACCCATTATCCACAGCCCATGAAAGGAAGGTTTTTAAATGCTTTAAGTATGTAGATGCCGTTTTATTATTGAGTTCGCCTTTGGTATTCATGTATTCCTGCAAACGTTCCAAAGTATTAGGCTTAATCGAATCAAAGGAAATAGGTAGTTTGTCTAATACTTCAAACTTCTTTAAGTGATTTTCAATACTTCGATACTTTTTAAAACTTGCTGTTTTATGGGTTCTTTTCTGAATTTCTAAATAACCCGACCACACTTCCCAAAACTCAACATTTTTCGTTTTAGCTTTTTCCGTTGGGGCTAATTGCTCTTTTAAATATTTTGAATCCACCTCTAAGCCTTTGTTTTTGGCTTCAATGTAAATCGTTAGTGCCTTATCTCTAAATATCTCCAATTGTTTATTCAACTCCACCGCATTGGAATTTGCAGAAAGTATTTTCTGATTCTTAACACTCCAATGTTTTGGCTTTATGGATAAGTCCGTAGAAACTCGCAACAACACACCCCGACCATCTGAGATGGCACATATAATTCGAGTGACATTTGGAGCATTCTTATCTTTCAAGTATAGTTTAGCGGTTGCCATATTTTGACCTTTTAATTTACTAAGGTCTAATATAGTCAATTCTTTATTGGGGAAAACATAAGGGATAACATTTTTATACTTTAATGTGCCTTAATGTATTGATTAAAGTAAAATAATCACCTTAAAGTAGTATTAAGGCTATATTTTGGATTTATGTATTTGCTCAAAAATCATAGATTCGAATCCCTGCGACTCCACAGAAACGCGTAAAAAACCGCTTAAACATTCCGTTTGAGCGGTTTTTGTTTTTAGTGTTCCGACTATGTTCCGACATTTTACTTTTTTGCTATCAAATTCCTAGTCTGACAAGATTTAGCAAATCAGAAAACATAAGGGGAATAAACTGTAAGAAAGTAACTAAGACATTTCCTCCTAAGAATTAAGCCTACTAAAATTCAGATAACCCATACAGCTCAAAACTCCCCCTTTATATACTTATGATAGCTGATTCTTTATCTTAATTGAAAGATTCCTCCCCTCAAGTCGTATCACTTATTTTTCAGCTTTGTCCTATAAAAATTGCCTTATCCATTTCTGTAAGGCAGAAATTATAGAATATCTATTTTCTATCCGCTCTCCAATTCTAATCATTCAAAACTTTAGCGCTATGAAATGGCATTTTTTTATTGTAGCAATCTTAACACTATCATTCACTTCATCAGTTATGGCACAGAAAGAATCAAGAAGTCTAGACGGTCAGTGGACTTTCAAGCAAGTCGGGCAACAAAACTGGATGAATGCCAAAGTTCCGGGGACTGTTCATACAGACTTAAAAAATCTAGGAAAAATTGAAGATCCATATTACAGACTAAACGAACACAACCAACAATGGGTAGATAAAGTAGATTGGGAGTATCAGAAAGAAATATTCCTGACTGAAGAGGAGCTTTCCAAAGATCATATCGAATTACTTTTTGAGGGTTTGGATACCTACGCCACGGTTTTCTGGAATGAAGAGGAAGTACTTTCTTCAGATAATATGTTCAGAAGATACCATATAGATCTTTCACAAAAGGTTAAAAAGGAAAATATTCTTAGGGTTGTTTTTACATCTCCGATAAGAAAAGGACTTTCATTATTAGCTGATCATGGCTATCCATTACCAGCCATCAATGATCAATCTGAACTAGGTGGATTAGGAGAACATGCGGTGAGTATTTTTACTAGAAAAGCTGGTTATCATTACGGTTGGGATTGGGGACCAAGATTTGTAACATCGGGTATTTGGCGAAGTGTAAATTTGATTTCTTGGAATAGTAATCAATTAAAAGAAGTCTTTATAAAACAAGAAAAAATCACTTCTAAAAAAGCATTTCTTAAGGCAAAAATATCTGTAGAAAACAAGCAAAATTTAGAAGCAAAAGTATTTGTCAACAACCATTTGGTAAGCTCCCAAAGTATTTCTTCCACTGAAAATGAAATCGACTTCGAAATTGAAAATCCTAACTTCTGGTATCCGAATGGAATGGGTGAAGCCTATTTATATAATGTTAGGGTTGAGATTTGGTCAGAGCTACTTTTAGATACTTGGCAAGAACAAATTGGTTTACGTGATATAGAATGGGTCTTGGAAAAGGATAAAAAGGGAGATGGCACAAGCTTCTACCTTAAAGTCAATGGACAAGCGGTATTTTCTAAAGGAGCGAATTACATTCCAAATGATCTTTTTTTACCTGAAGTAAGTGAAGAAAAATACGAACACATTGTACTTTCTGCTAAGAAAGCTAATATGAATATGCTTCGCGTATGGGGTGGTGGTATCTATGAAAACAAAACGTTCTACGATCTCTGTGATAAGCATGGTATAATGGTTTGGCAAGATTTCATGTTTGCATGTAGTATGTATCCAGGTCATCATGCTTTCTTAGAGAATGTAAGACAGGAAGCTATTGACAATGTAAAACGTCTAAGAAACCATCCTTCTATTGTTCTTTGGTGCGGGAATAATGAAATAGAAGCGGCTTGGTCTGAATGGGATGAAAATTCGGGTTGGGGATGGAAACAGAAATACAATAGCCAACAGCGAAAAGAGATTTGGGCAGCTTATGATACCATTTTCCACCAAATACTCCCACAAGTTGTTGATCAACACACTGACAACACATTCTATTGGCATTCTTCTCCTTCGGCTGGCTTTGAAAAAATTTCAAATTATGAATCCAACTCTGGAGATATGCACTATTGGGGTGTTTGGCACGGAGAGCATCCGTTTGAAGATTTCCGAAAATACATCCCTCGTTTTATGAGTGAATACGGATTTCAGTCTTTCCCATCTTTCAATGCAGTCAAAAGATTTACGTTGCCAGAAGATTGGGATATCGAGAGCGAAGTGATGGCTTCACACCAAAGAAGTGGTATCGGAAACTTGCGTATTCGTAGCTACATGGAGCAATATTATCAAGTACCAATAGATTTTGAGCAACTGCTTTATGTCGGGCAAGTACTTCAAGCCAAAGCCACAGAAATTGCCATTGAAGCACACCGAAACGCAATGCCTTATTGCATGGGAACATTATATTGGCAAATCAATGATTGTTGGCCTGTAGCTTCTTGGTCTAGCATAGACAGTTATGGCAACTGGAAAGCTATGCACTACAAAGTAAAACAAATGTACGAACCTATACTTTGGACTAGCAGTCAAGAAGGTGATATACTCGAATTGGCCTTAGTTAATGATTTGCCTAATAAAGACAGGGGGCAATGGTATATAGAGTTAATGGACTTTGAAGGAAATTCACTTTGGAAGAAAAAAGGAAATAGTAGTATTGCTAGTATTTCAAAAGAAGTCATTATGAAAATCAGTCTATCTGAAATTAAAGAAGAAATACCGCTTGAAAAGGCTGTCTTAAAGCTTTCTTATGAGAATGAAATTCACAGAGCTGAAAGAACCTATTTCTTTGTCAATCCTAAAAACTTGATTCTTCCAAAACCGGATATTTCATTCGAAGTCTATCATCAGTCAGGTGACATATTTGTAGAATTGAAAGCAGATGTTATAGCCAAGGATGTTTTCCTTTATTCAAATAGTACTGAAGATGCTCACTTCTCAGAGAATTATTTTGAGCTTCTACCTAACGAAACTAAAACAGTAAAATATTTAGGAAATCAATCTTTAGAAGAATTAAAAAACAACTTAAAATTAATGCACTTACAGCAAACTATGAAGTCAGAAAATAATAGTAATAGCCTATAAATGGTGATGGACATATAGTTTTCAGTGGTTAAATAGATACCTCCGGGTTCTCATATTTGATCTTCAAAACAAGCCCCAATCAAATTGTATTTTGGTTGGGGTTTCTCTTTTACTTCTATCCTTTAAAGTTGATCGTTAATCCTTAGAATCCGAGCCAGCTTTATACGAAAAAAAATATATGACTCTTCCATAAATAGGTACCACTCACTAAAATCCAAGATGGTAAATAGCTGTACTTGTTTTAAATAAGAACTAAAAAAATACTTAAAACCAAAGTGGTTTACTTTAAACCATTTAACTAGCTTGCCAAACTCAAAACCAAATGTAATGAATCCCAGCTCTCAAAAGCTAGAGAGCATTATTCACTAAATAACTAAAATAGACAAATGAAAAATTTAGCTTTAATCAGTTTTTTACTGCTAACTGCATTTTTTACAAGCTGTGACCTACTAGAGAGCAGCGAAGATGATGTTCAACTAGATTTAGAATTTGACCTTTCAGGAGCTCAAGCAATTATGCTTCAAAACTCAAGCTCAAATGGAAGAGTTTCAGGTACTACAACAAATCTTTTTAAAGTAGATACTGAAGGAAATGTAAGCCCTGTAGTCGATGATGTAAGTGTATATCTTGTCAGAACTTTACCAAAAGGGTTATACATTGAAATATATGTAGGATCTAACAGAAAAAGATTTTATGCCCTTTTTGACAATTCTTTTACTGAAATAAAAGAGAAAGTAGGAAACTACTTCCTTGGTGCCAATGAAAATGGTGACTTGGTCTTTTCAGACTTTTCAATCTTCCGTTTTGACTCCAAGACGATTGAAAAACCACAAACTACATTGAGCGATCCGTCTGTTCAATCTCTTTCTCGTAACCTTGCAGTTATTACTGATTATTCTATTTTCCAAGTTTTCAATACAGTCTCAAACGTCAGATATAATATTCAAGGTTGTAACGGTCCTCAAGTAGAGGCTTTCATGGGTAATGAAAAAGCCTTGGTAAATGATTGTACAAATGAGGCTATCATGGATATGACTGATGGCAGCAGAACAGGTATAGAAGAATTTTCTCAATGGAACCATGAAACACTTCCGCTCGAAGAAGGTATTATTGTACTGACACAAGGTCGTGGTGGCTCTAACTTTTACGGTTTAAGCCTTGTTACAGCAGAAGGAAATAGAACCTTCCTTACCGATGACATTTTCCAACCAGGTTCTACTACCTGTTCAAACTGTGGAGACCCAAACACAGTACTTTATGGAGCAGAACAATTCTTAGTAATCAGAGAATTAAATAAAGTTTCTGTAGTTGATCGTAACAATAACAATATAGTTACATCAATCCTTGACGGCCTGAACGTAACAAATATAAGCTTAGAAGGAACGCTTGTTTATTATTTGGCAGAAGATAATATGGGTACACCAATCACAGGTGTTTATGATTTATCAAACGGTGAAAATACGGTACTAGATAATCAGACACAATACGACGACATCCAAACCTTCTAATTCTAAATACTTTAGATAGACCTAAACTTTGAGTGTTTAATTTGAGAAAGAAGCTAATAAACAGTTACTGTCTTCTCAGATTAAACACTTTTTACTTTTCAACACAAACTGCTCAAAACTGTCATTGTAAGTCTATAAACAGATACGAAGGACATCTTTACTATACAGCTCCTAACTTTAGCCTTTAAAATACCCTATTACTTTTTATGAACAACCTGTATAGTAATCCCAAAAGGAAATTAACAATCTCTTATGTTGTAGCATTGAGTTTGGTTGCGCTACTCAGTATTGGCTCTCAGTACATCATACGAGATGTAATTGGGGATCATAAAGACGATGCAGGGATTATCAATCTTTCGGGTAGACAACGGATGTTGAGTCAGAAAATCAGTAAAATGGCACTCCAACTGACTTATTCTGAACATGAAAAGGAGTATCTAGACCTTCTACAACTTTTCCAAAAAACAACCGCTGAATGGAGAAAAGCACATATCAGTCTTTGCTATAGAGATGATGCCGCACATATGAATGGAGACAATAGTGCAAAAACTCAAAAGTACTTTTTAAGACTGCAGCCCCATTTTTTGGAAATGGATAATGCAATACAAAACATCATTGAAAGTGCATTTAGCGATGATATTAAACTTCCACTTAATCAGATTTTAGCACATGAAAAAGAGTTTCTAGAGCTGATGAATACCATTACCTTTCAGTATGAAAAAGAAGCTGCTTTACGTTTGCACAGGGTAGAAACCCTAGAACGTGTACCCCTTTTTATCACGATCATTTCTCTGATTTTAGAAGCTTTGATCATTTTCAGGCCTGCAGTAAATGCCATTTCTGTTTATATGAAAATGCTAAAGGAACAGAATCTCAAACTTGAAGATGCGCATAATGCCTTAAAAATAACACTTGATCAAAAACAAGAAACCCAAGATGATCTACTTCAGACTTTAAAAGAGAGTCATCAGATTCAGCTTCATGCCAATCAACGTTTAGAAGAAGAGGTAGAAAAACGAACACAACAAATCCGTGAACAACATCAAGAAATCTTATTAAAATCAGAAGAGCTAAGGGTTCAGAATGAAAAAATTTCTAGCCAAAACGAACAACTCGAAAAAATCTACCAAAAGATGACCAAGAGTATCAACTATGCAAGGGAAATTCAAAAAGCGATCCTTGTCTCTCCCGATACGCTTGTCAATGAATTTTCTGATGGCTTCATCATTAATATGCCCAAAGACATCATTTCTGGTGATTTCTATTGGTTTTATAAAACGGAACAATATAAATTTATTATCCTATCTGATTGCACTGGACACGGTGTTCCTGCTGCTTTTATGACTGTGATCGGAAATGCTATTTTACATGAAGTAATTATCAATAATGGTGTGCACGAACCTGACCTCATTCTTAAATACCTAGACCAACGTCTTCATGATTTTCTGAACATCACCAAGTCTAAATCGATTCGCGACGGGATGGACATTGCAATCGTGAGAATTGATGAAGGTAGTCAAAAACTACGTTTCAGCGGAGCTAAACGTCCAATGCTCCTCAGAAATATAAATAACAAAATCCTTGAATTTAAAGGCTCATTGGTAACCATTGGTTATGCTCCTTGGGAAGCCAAAAAGGAGTTTGTACAAAAGTCTATTTCATATAAGAAAGGAGATCAACTCTACCTTTTCAGTGATGGTTTTCAAGATCAATTTGGAGGAGTGCGTGATACCCGTTTCCAAAAAAGGCAATTGTACAAGCTACTTCACAATTCAAATACTGAAAGCATGAAAGAAGAGGCTACTAAACTTAAAAAAGCCTTGACCGACTGGAAAGGCGGACGTGAACAAACCGATGATATTTTATTTGTTGGACTCAAGCTCTGATTATTTACACAAACTCAAATAAAAAACCCACTCAAACAAAACGCATGAGTGGGTTTCTTCTATCATTAAAATGGTATAGAATACAAGGTGTACAATTGATACGAAATAGCTAAAGACAAGCTTCCCTTAGTTTTTCCATTGTACTTTTTTCCTTCTCAGATAATTCCTTCAAAACTTCAGATGCTTGATTGACATAAACTATATTTTCTGTTTCACCGATAGATTCAAACAGACCTGATAGTTGTTTCCACATCTTCGCAATTTCATTATAATCTTCACTAGCACTTTCTAATTCAGCAGATTCTAATATGATGGCACTTTCCTTTAGGAAATCACGATAAATATTTCGGAATAAAGCACCTCCTGTTCCGCCACGTTCCATGAGTGAAGCGGAGGTTTGAAAATCTTTGCTGATATTGGTACTTGTTTCAAACCATTTCTTAATTTCTGTACTTGTTTTTGAAATTCCTTTATACCCAATGTTTTTAATTGGAGGGTTCAAAAAGTCTGTTGCATTATTTAAGACTGCTTTCTTTATGATATCTTTTAAGTTAGGCATTTCCCCGCTCCTACTAATCGTATAAGAACGGTTTCGAGACGACATAGGACCTCTTTCATTTCTGGCTAACGCTAAACTTCTTAGGCTTGTTCGGGCATCTCGACCTTGCTGATTGGTATCATTGAGATAAGCTACTTCATCATCGTAGCCATATATAGAAACATAATGACCTGCGAAGTGAATTTTGTTGGTAAAATAGTCAAGATGATAGCAATCCAATTTGAGTCCAACTGCTTTTCCGTGATCAATATGATATTTTACATTTTCCCATGCTCTTTTAACGGAAGAAGTTTCTTTGACTTCAAGCTCTAAGTTCAAGTTTTTGCAAATATTTTCTGTCAAAATATCTGGTTTCACTCGACCTCCGATGAACGGAAAATCCATGATTTTCATATTCCAAAATATATACCCCAGACCTTCCCCAATTCCAAAGAGCATGGGTTCAGAGAATTCGATACCAAGTTGATTAAGTAAACTTCCTGTAGCGGTAGTTTCACAATGTTGTCCGTTAAATGGCTTAAAATCTTTTATAATCATCTGAAATTATACATTTGTTGTCCTTTCTATGCCTAACTTATCACGAAACTACTCCACAGGCACACAAATCTCTACAATACACTTTTTCTCAGGATGCGTATTGAAATCGTTATGGTAGATTTCGAAAGGAGCTTTATCATTTTCATCAAAACCATTTTCGTGCATCCAAACAAATACACTCTTCCATGCATCTTCAAATTCGCTGAAATTGATCTCAAACATGCCACAAACACACTTTTTAGGGTCTAGTGTCATGAAATTGATTGTCCCTTGGGTGTCTACTTCATTTTCCAAAAGTAGAGACGCACTTTGCCTCACTTTTGAAAGCGCAGTTACATTTGGGTCATCGTGATAGACTGTTAGCATTTTTGAATTCTCATTCAACAAGCCTTTTGGTCCTGCCCAAGCCATGAGTTGGCCGTAAGCACCTTCAATTTCTTCATAGTTTCCAACATGAGAAACATAGGCTAGTGGCATTTGGGGGATTTCTTTTACTTCAAATTTAGCATTCATAATCATCCATTTTTTGAGTTGATTGATGTTACAAATGTAGTTATCGATCTCCAGTGACTTTTGTCCGATCTTGCGCTCCGTTTTTCCAATCTTGCTAAAAGGATCTGTCATCTTTCGAAATGCGGTAGGACTCATTCCATAAAACTTCTTGAATGACTTCGTAAATGCAGAATTGCTACTAAAGCCCAAATCAAATACAATATCTGCGATCGGGGACTCTTTATCTTTTAGAAAAATAGAGGCCGATTTCTCAATTCTTTTCCGAATGATATACTCATTTGGTGTTTCTCCAACGATGGCAGAAAAAATTCGATGAAAATGAAACGGAGAATAATGAGCCTGTTCGGCAAGAATATTTAGCGAAAGATCGGCTTCCAAATGCTCTTCTATGTACTGAACAACTTCAGTGATTCTTAAAATATATTCTTTTTGGGTGATACTCATTATTCAGCTTGCTTTTTCAATTGCTTCAAAATTTCGGCTTCCTTACAAACTTTACCAACAAATTGTGATAAGGTGTCTTTTAAAAAATTCAATTCTGCAATTTTCTCATCTATTTCCTTGAGCTTTTCACTCAGAAACTGCTCTTGAAAGGCCTCATCGTAAGTCCCAGACTCCAAGCTTTGAATCACACTTTTGCATTCTTTTAGCTTCAAACCCAAATTTTTCAAGCGAATAATCAGATGGATACGATCTAGGTTTTCCGTAGGGTAATCTTTATAATTATTGTATGCATTGGGGCGCGTAACACCAACGAGCATTCCCATATTTTCATAGAGTCTGATCGTATCTCTTGTTAGCCCTGTCACTTTTGCCAATTCACCAATCTTCATACTTGTTTGTAAAAAAGCTGTCTTTTCATTTGACCGTTGACCTAAGACCACGGTTTACTTTTGCAATCTAAATCATTTAAAAAGAAAACAGTATGGAAAAAAGTAAAATTGCATTGGTCACAGGAGCCACAGACGGAATCGGGAAAGCTACCGCTATTGCATTGGCTCAAAAAGGATATGCTATTCATGTGATCGGAAGAAATAAAACAAAAGGGGCAGAAGTGATTTCAACATTGGAACAGGTAAACTCAGAAGGAAAACACCTTTTCTTTTCTCTTGATCTGTCAAACATGAATGAAGTTCAACATTTTCTGAAAGCCTATACCAACAGTCATAACACTTTAGATATTTTGGTATTAAATGCAGGAATTTTCCCTAAAGAAATGATGGTTTCAGCAGATGGAATAGATGTGATTTTTGCACTAGGTTATATGTCAAGATACCTTTTTTCGGAAGCCTTACACCCCTTACTTATTGCTTCTGGAGAAGGCAAAGTGGTTTATGTCGGGACTTCAGCCATTGTAAACATCAAATACGATCAGCTTACAGCCCCTAAATACAACAAGATGTTTGCAACTTGGCAACAGTCTACGGCCAATGCATATCTTGTTCAGTTTGGAGATCAGCTTTTTGGAGAAGGAGTTGCCCGTTTGCATTGGCTTCCTGGTATTGTAAATACAGGTTTGGTCAAATCTCAATCCCGATTCGTACAATTTTTATCTAGCATGTTTGGAATGATTGAGGCTGAAGAAGCTGGAGAAACACTCGCGTCTATTTTAGTTAATCATAATGTAGAAGAACTCAAGCAAAAATTCTTTAAAAAAGGAAAGCAGATCAAAACCTCAAAAAAAGTCATCAATGGAATTGCAAAATTTGAGGAATTGATAGAATACACTAAGCAGTTCTTAGCAAATACTTTAGAGGAAAAAGTGTTATAAAACTCCCTCTAGAGTAATCAAAATACCTTCATAAAAGTGAGATTATACCAACAAAGACTGAAAGGAGTTTAGTAATTTCACCCGAAATCTTTGTTAGCATATTAAGGTTTCAGATTTATTAATCTCATAGAATTCTATGCATACTATTAAATTAAACAACGGACTTGAAATTCCTGTACTTGGCTTAGGTACATGGCAATCAAAAGAAGATGCGGTACAAAAAGCAGTAGTTCATGCCTTACAAAATGGCTATACGCATATTGATACAGCTGCCGTTTACGAAAATGAAAAAGAAGTAGGTGATGGCATCATTGAAAGTGGCGTTGCAAGAGAAGATATTTTCTTAACGTCTAAAGTATGGAACGACGTTTCTACCTACGAAGGCACACTGAAAGCTTTTGAAGATTCTATTCAGAAATTACAAACAAGCTATCTCGACCTTTATCTTATCCACTGGCCTGGCCCTTACGCAAGATTCAAGGAAGTCTACAGAGCTATGGAAGAGCTTTATGAGCAAGGAAAAGTAAAAGCAATTGGGGTTTCTAACTTCAATGTTCACCACCTTAATGAGTTGATGAAAGACTGTAAAGTCACTCCTGTTGTCAATCAAGTAGAATGTCACGTGAAATATCAGAATCAATTCCTTAACGAATTCTGTAACTCACACAACATTACACTACAAGCATATGCTCCAATGATGAGTTGGAAAGTCGGTGAACTTGCCAACATAGATGTTGTGAGCAAATTGGCTGAAAAGTATGGAAAAACACCAACTCAGATTGCATTGCGTTGGTTGATCCAAAGAGATATTATCGTGCTTCCAAAATCAGTAACTCCTTCAAGAATTGAAGAGAACATTCAAGTTTTCGATTTTGAATTGAGTGATGAAGATATGGCCGAACTACGTTGGGTAAATGATGGGACAAGATTGTTCATCGAGCCTGATAATATGGATTACGGCTTTTACAAATAGAAAAGATACTTTTCCCCATTTGGGCAAACTGTAATTTTACGGTTTGCCTTTTTTATTGCTTTCCTTTTTACCAATTACCATTTCCACACTTCACTTTATCTAATATTAGATAAAACACGTTCAATTTAAGCCTTTTTAGTCCTAAAAAAACGGAGTTAAACGTCTATTTGGTGCGGATTCATTATTCGAACGCATTCCTCAAACCGATCCACTACTTTCGTATTGTCTTCTGAATAGGCGTACTCAGAAGACAATGATATACGTTTATTTGCTTGTTATTTTTTTAGCGAAAAAATTTTTCTAGTGGGTCATTTTTTATGAGACCCACTTTTTTTATTTCTCTTTATCAGATAGCCATTTCCCATAGTTTTAAACCACAGTCTTCTTAAGCTCTACTCTCCAAAGCTTCATTTATCTTAATTGATCATTCTAAAGTAGTAGGACATATATTTTTGATATAAAACTTTACTGTTCTTAGAGTTACTCTAAGAACTCATAAATGGATACAGAGGCGGACGCAGTTCTTCAGACTCTTTTTTATACCATTTAGAGTCTAAAAGACTCTTGCTTTCATAGATAAATCCTTAGATCGCTCCGCTAACTCTAAGGATAGTATTACTCATTTTCTTTTGTCCTAGTACTTAAATAATCTCTCTTGACTCCCTTACCTTTTATAAATGAACATAAATCAAAACGTACAGATTAAACTTAAAAAGAGCCATTTGTACGTATTTCTAGTGCGGTTTTACGAGTTGAACGCTTTTAAAATTGCAAGTTGCTACTTTTGAAATGTGTCCTTTAAACAAAATTGTGTCAAAGGCCATGAGGAAAAGTTTATTTGGTTGTGATATTAAAGATGAGTCATTTTAATGGCTCATTTTTTTATGCCTTTTTTACTCAAAAAGAAAAAGCTTGTAAAGTTGAAATCCATTAAGAATCCATCCTTTACAAGCCTTTATTTATAAGAAAGTATTTTTCTAAAAAGTCACTTCAAAAGTATCTCCATCCTCTGGAATATACACCTTATCTAAAAGGCCTTCTTTTTCCAATCGAGCTTTAAGCTTTGCTCTTGTGGTAGGACAGTGATTTACGGCTTCCATATGATTACAGATCACTTTCTTAGGTGAGTTTTGGATAAACTTCACAATCTCATCTGGCGTCATTAAAAGAGGTTTGAAAAGATCTAACTGAGCCGTTCCACAAGCTGCCACTGTAATATCGGGCTGAAACTCTCTTAAAGCCTTATCCACATCTGGCGTATAAACAGTATCTGCACTGATGTAAATTGATGGCTGATCAGGAAGTTCTATAAAATAGCCCATCACATTTCCCATTGGCTTTGCCACAAAACCATAACCGTGCGTAGCTGGAATACCCATAATTGAACCACCTAAGAAATCCGCAGTTTCCCAATACTTGATCACTTGAGAAACAGCCAAACCTTTCTTCCTAAAATGTTTCTCATCTTTTTCAGAACAGATCACAGGAATATTCTTTCGGATGAGCCATTCTTCTGCTGCCTTATCAATATGATCTGGATGCTGATGCGTAATCAAACAGTGTGTCACCCGCTCCAAAACGGGAAAGCAGTTTTCAGGAAGCGGTACTATTGGATTTTTCTGAGCCTTAAATCTGAATAAAGTAAAAGTAGGCTGAGTCCCCTTATCTCCAAGCATAGGATCTACCAAAATAACTTTATCTCCCGCTTCTATAACGAGCGTTGCATTTCTGAAGTGTTGGAATTTCATAGTCGATGAATGATTTATGTATTTCTACAAAACTAGATCAGCGGTATTCCTTTCCCATTGATTTGAATCAAGAAATACATTTTCTAAATGCCATAACAAGTTCTACATCGGATTGGTTGATGAACTTATTTAGACTAACTTCCAATGTTATTTTTAAGCATTTAATCTTCATTTTTTAGAACATGAAAACTCATATTGCTATTCTCAGAGGAATTAATGTTGGTGGAAAAAGAAAAATATTGATGGCTGACTTAAAGCTCCTCTTCCAAGACTTAGGATTTGCAGACATCGAGACTTATATCCAAAGTGGGAATGTCGTTTTTAAAGCCCCAACATCAGACAAATTAGAACATCTAATAAAGAAAGCTATTCAAGAAAAATACGGCTTTGAAGTTCCTACCATTGTTCGTAGTCTGAATGAATGGGAAAAAAGCATTTCAACAAATCCATTTTTATCTTCAGAAAATGAAGGTATCGAGCGTATGCATCTTACTTTCTTGAAAGAAACTCCAAAACAAGAAAATATCGAACTAGCTGAAGCTTTTGAAAGAGGGAATGACCAACTCAGTATTGTTGGTAAAGATGTTTTCTTACTTCTCGAAGGCAAATACAGTCAGAGCAAGTTGAGCAATCAGTTCTTTGAAAAGAAGCTAAAAGTAGAAGCCACTACTCGTAATTGGAAGACCGTTAAAAAACTATTAGAAATTGCCTCAAAAAATTAAGTTTTCCAGCGTCAAACTTGTTATAGCTTTATGTAATATTGCGCGCTCAAATTTTGAGGTACATCTATGAACATAAAAAGAAGACTCCCTGCAGAGTGGGAAGCCCAAGATGCGGTACAGCTCACACTCCCTCATGCAGATACAGACTGGGCTGATGATATGGAAAATGTCAAAGCCTGTTTTCAGAAAATAGCTTACGAAATCAGTTCAAGACAAAAACTGATTGCGGTTTGTACAGATTTAGATGAAGCGAAAGAATGGCTTAAAGAATGCCCACAAGAAAATATTATCTATCAGCACATTCCGTCAAATGATAGTTGGGCTAGAGATCATGGAGCTATTACTATTCAAGAAAATGGAGAACTTAAACTCCTAGATTTCACATTTAATGGCTGGGGACTCAAGTTTGCTTCCGATAAAGACAACCAAATTAGTCAACAGCTTTTGGATAATGGAGTTTTCAATGTCCCGATGCACACTACAGGATTTGTATTGGAAGGTGGAGGAATAGAATCTGACGGAGAAGACACCCTAATGACCACAGCCCACTGTATTTATTCCTACAATAGAAATGCTGGAAAAACAGAAGAAGAAATTCTTTCTATGATGAAAGAATACTTTGGCTCTGAGCAAATATTAGTTTTAGAAAACGGTTATTTGGCAGGAGACGACACAGACTCTCACATAGACACCTTAGCCCGTTTCTGCCCCAATAACACCATAGCCTATGTACAATGTACTGACGAAACAGATGAACATTTTGAGGCATTACAAAAAATGGAAGCTGAACTGAAAACATTCAAAAACTTGAATGGAGAAGCTTACCGATTGGTTGCTTTGCCTATGGCTCCTAAAAGATTTAAACCTGAAGAAGGCTACCGATTACCTTCTACCTATGCCAATTTCCTTATTATAAATGGAGCTGTACTCTTGCCTGTTTATGGAGATGAGGAACTTGACCAAAAAGCAATAACTGCTTTGGAAGATTGTTTTCCTGAACATGAAATTGTGGCGATCAACTGCGAAGCACTTATCAGACAGCACGGATCATTGCACTGTGTAAGTATGCAGTATTTTAAGGGAGTTGTAAAATAGAATATTGGAAGTGTTAGGAAGCCTAAAACAAAAAAAACAGACCGCCGATGTCTGTTTCAAATTGTTGCGAAAAAAGAAGGGTCGGAAGAAAAAGAAAAACTCCTTTTAAAAGACAAGTTTAGGTTTCCTATCACATGTCGACCTTCCACTGTTAACATCCGTATGGATGACCTTTTGCAAGGTTGAGGCCTGCTCTTCAAACGATAGTACGCCTTATTTTATTTAGTGTTGAATTTTTCAAATACGTGTCCAACCGACCCATTACAAATGTAGAAAAAACTCTTGAACTACAAAAAACATTAACAATAAAGTCAAAATTGGATTTGCGTTATTTTTAGTTGAAATTGGCACTTAGAAATAGATTTCTGGTTAAAACTTACTTCTAAAGTGATTCAAATCTTTCGAAAAGAATTAAGTACATATTTTAGCTCTTTGATCGCCTATGTGGTTATGGTCGTATTTTTAGTGACTATGGGCTTATTTTGTTGGGTATTTCCTCAAACAAGTATTCTAGGGTCTGCTTATGCCAATCTTGACCCGCTGTTTTCTATTTCTCCTTATATTTTCATGTTTCTTATTCCTGCCATCACCATGCGCTCATTTGCAGAAGAGAAAAAAGCAGGAACTATGGAGTTACTTTTCACTCGTCCGTTGGCAGATTTCCATATCATTTTAGGAAAATATTGGGCTGCGCTTATCCTTGTACTTTTTGCCTTACTTCCTACACTGATCTACTACTACACAGTTTATCAATTAGGGATGCCACAAGGAAATTTAGACACGGCAGCCATCATCGGCTCTTACATCGGACTTGTTTTTCTATCTGCAACTTTTACAGCTATCGGAATATTCTCGTCAGCAATTACCAACAATCAAATCATCGCCTTTCTTTTGGCTGTATTTGCTTGTTTTGCCATTTATGACGGGATTTCTTCTTTAGCATCTATCAATATATGGTCTGGCTACTCCTACACAATCAGCCAATGGGGTATCGACCACCATTACCAATCAGTCAGTAAAGGACTGATTGATTCACGTAACATCCTATATTTCTTGAGTGTAATCACAGTGATGCTTTCACTTACTGCCCTTACACTTGGTAGTAGAAAATGGGAAAAATAGAAGAAGAAACTTTAGACTAACAAGAAGATAAACGGAATCAGAATGTTTGAAATAAAGTCAGAGATAAATCGACTTAACGAAGAGATAGCGAAGCTTGAACTAGGAAACCGTCCTGCCGAGCTTTATGATCCGCTTTACTATATTCTCTCTTTAGGAGGGAAAAGACTAAGACCTTTGGTAGCATTATTGGGCTGCTATGCCTTTGATGATGATTATAAAAAGGCTACCATGCCTGCTTTGGCTGTAGAAATTTTCCATAATTTCAGTCTGATTCATGATGATATTATGGACAATGCTCCTCTTCGTAGAGGAAAAGCTACAGTACACGAAAAATGGAATCCGAATATTGCGATCCTTTCGGGAGATGTAATGCTTGTAAGAGCTTACGATTTACTCCTAGAAAGCCCTTCTGACAAACTGAAGGAAATTATCAAACTTTTCAATACTTGTGCAGCCGAAGTTTGTGAAGGTCAACAACTCGACATGAACTTTGAAGATAGAGAAACTGTCTCTGAAGCTGAATACATTGAGATGATTAAGCTTAAAACAGCTGTTCTAGTAGGTTTTGCTTTCGAACTTGGCGCATTGATCGGGAATGCTACAGAACAAGAAGCTAAAACATTAAGAGATTTTGGTGTAAACCTTGGTATTGGTTTCCAGCTTCAAGATGATCTTTTAGATGTTTTTGGAGAGCAAGCAAAAGTAGGAAAGCAGATTGGTGGAGATATTCTTGAAAACAAGAAAACGTATATGCTCCTAAAAGCGATCGAACTTGCCGAAGGAAAAGACAAAGAGGATTTACAGTTTTGGCTTGAGCAAAAAGAATATGACAAGGATGAAAAGGTAAAAGCTGTAACTGCTATTTATGAAAACCTTGGTATTCGTCAGCTTGCTGGTCAAAAAATGGAAGAATATTACCAATTGGCATTCCAAAAGTTAGATGAATTAAACCTTCCATCAGAAAAGCGTGAACTCATCATTTCTTTTGCAAATTGGCTCATAAAAAGGGATAAATAGAATTCAAAAAGTTCTAAAAATACAAAAGCCCTTCATTATATATCAATATAATTGGAGGGCTTTTCTGTACCTAAAAATCGGTAACTTAGAATTGATTTCTATAAGTGGTATTAGAAACTTTGTTATCTGCATTCTTTTCTACAGTGTTTTTTGAGTAAGTAGGGCACGTTCTATATGTTGTACGACAAGCCCCAAAAAACAATAAGCAAAGTAAACCTACTAACAATTTTAATTTCATTTCTTTATAGTTTTTTCTGTAGAAAACTTTAAAAATGTCAATTTTCCTAAATTAAGGAATTGTATTTATATTTTACGTTAAATGTTGGATTAATTTACCAATAAGTTGCACCCTCTAATATCTGAATTATCGAATCTACCCAAAACTTTAAAGCTCTTAATTCCAACTGGTTGACCAATATCTTGCGTCTCAATAAAAGAACAACTATCTACGTTTGCTAGGTCGATTACATTAATTCCACCACTTCTCATCTTCGTATTTCCATCCCAAAAGCTGAAGGGGTCATTGATTTCTCTAAATCTAATACGCATCCAAGGAGGCAGGTCAAACACTTCATTACCTTTCGAATAGGCCTGAGAAAGTAATTCAGTCATGCCATATTCAGAGTGAACATTACGTAAGTCCCAAGCATTTTGTAAAACTTCATGAACTTCAGATCGAAGCATTTCCTTTCTTCGACCTTTCATTCCTCCAGTTTCCATCACAATTACTCGATCATCAAGACTGATTTTCATTTCTTCAGCCAAATCCAATAAAGCAAAAGTTACTCCAATCAAGAGGATTTTCTTATTACTATTTGAAAGTAAGTATTCTAATCGTTGTTGTAATTCTTTTACATTATCTAGATAAAAGCCCGAGTACTCTCCCGAATAAGGAAGAAAATGCTCTACCATATAAACTAGCGAAGAGTTGCCTCTTTCTAAATATGAAGGTAAAAGAGCTAAAATCTCAAAATCCTTCAAATCTCCATAAAAAGATTCAAAAATATATTTCGATGCTTTCTGATAAAATACAGGATCAGAAACCAAATGCTTACTTGTTATACTCCCTGTTGTTCCACTACTCCTAAAAATGACTTGAGTGGGTTCAACTGTAGAAACTACTTCCTGACTTTTGAAAAATCGGATAGGCAAAAAAGGTATCTCAGAAATAGATTGAACGCTCAAAGGATCAACTTTAAGATATTTCAGATAATCACTATAAACCTTATTATGTTCTGCTTGAAATTTAAAAACTTCTAAGGCACAGCTCTCAAATTCTTCCTCTGTTGAAATGCTAAAAATATATTCCTTTATACGCTCTTGAAATCTCATACACTCTCCATTTTTCGAGTTGCAGTTTTGTACGATTAGGCATAAAGAATTCAAAATTGTGATCTTACATGAATCCAATACAGCTTTTTGTACTTTAACTGTACTCCCTTCAAGGATTTATCTAACTTCTAAACAAAGTCTATCAGACTAGATACTCCCATATTCTACTTTTACGGTCACAAATATAGAGATATAAAACTGTTCATAATATGCGCTTCCATCCTTTGTCCTTACTTGCATTCTTTTTTATACCATTCTTCGGAAGTTCGTGTGTAGGAGAACCCGAATTTGCCAAAGAGCCTGCCATCAAATTTGAAAGTATTGTACACAAATCTTTCAATTCTTTAGACTCTGTCATCATCACAGTGAGCTTTCAAGATGGTGATGGAAATTTAGGGCTAGATAATTCTGATAGTGAACCAGACTTTGGAGCTGAAAATACAGATGGTACTCCGAATCCTTTTTTCAACAACTTTTACATCAGAATGATGAAAAAAGAAGGAGAAACTTATTCAAAGATTGAGCTACCCGATGGCGTTGAATTTGACGCTCGCTTCCCAAGGGTTGGAGAAGGAAGTGAAAGCCCTGTAGAAGGAAACCTTACGCGAAGACTTCGACTTGACATTGGAGTATTTGACTCGCCTTTTATCAGTGGGGATACATTAAAATTTGAAATTCAGATAGCAGATCGAGCTAAGAATGTTAGTAACATTGTTGAAACTCCTGATATCATTCTTAAAGGGTTTGAAGAATAAAAAAAGCCCCATTAGACGATATCTAATGGGGCAATGAATCTTTAAAACTTAAAAACTATACTTAGTCTACTTGAACTTCAACTTTACGAGCTTTCATTTCTTCTTTCTTAGGTAGTTCTAAAGTAAGAATACCGTTTATGTAGCTCGCACTAATTTGTTCAGTATCTACATTTCTTGGTAGCTTAAATGATCTTTTAAAAGCATCATATGAGAATTCTTTTCTATAAAACTTCACATCAGCTTCTTCTTTCTTTTCAGTAGAAACTTGAAGTGTATTCTCTTCAACCTTAATATTGAAGTCTTCTTTTTCTAGACCAGGAGCGGCAATTTCTAATGTAAAGCCAGTCTCACTTTCTTTTATATTTACCGCAGGAAATGGGTTGCTTACATATTTCTTTCCTGTATTAAATATTTCATCTATAAATGTTGGAATTGTTGAAGTATACATGATTTATTATATTTTTTGACACTAACTGATTAATACGATTTACTGGGTTACCTATATTTTAATAGAAATAATTATCCGACTAATACTTCTACTTTTTTCGCTTTTAGTTCTTCACGCTTTGGCAAATTTACCACGAGGATACCATCTTTATAAGAAGCCTGAATCTTTACTAGATCTACATTATTAGGAAGTTTAAATGATCTTTTGAAAGTATTGAATTCAAATTCTTGCTTGAAGTATTTTACTTCTTCTTCTTGCTTTTTGTCAACTGAAATTGATAAAACTCCATTCTCAGATTGAATATCAAAATCTTCTTTTAGTAAACCAGGAGCCGCTAGTTCTAAGAAAAATGCAGTATCATTTTCACGAATATTTACTGCTGGTCTAGCATTTAAAACTCTTTTTTCTGTTGCTAAAACTTCGTTTACAAACTGAGGGAAATTGGCATTTAAAGTATACATAATAATTATCTGTTTTTCGTTCTTAATTAATTTGATTACTGAAGTACTTCGTGAATTCGAATAGGAATAGACAAGAGCCATACCAACAGATTTTTTTATGTATTTGATAGATTATTTGTCATAACGCTTAATCATAAAGTGTCATTTTGTCTTGTTTGTATTTTTAAAAAGCTATTTTAGTGTCATTTTGTCTCAAAAAAAAAGAGTAAGCCTAATGACTTACTCTTTTACTATATCAAGATTACTCTTTTTATCCTTTTAAAATTGACCTTGCAATAACCAGCTTTTGAATTTCAGACGTTCCTTCTCCAATCGTACACAATTTACTATCCCTATAATACTTCTCTACAGGGTAATCTTTCGTATAGCCATATCCTCCAAAAATCTGAACTGCATCATTAGAGACCTTCACAGCAACTTCAGAAGCATAATACTTCGCCATAGCTGATTCCCTATTAACTGATACACCTTGATTTTTTAACTCTGCAGCATTTTTAATTAATAGCCTTGCCGCTTCAATCTCAGTAGCCATATCTGCTAATTTAAAAGAGATTCCTTGAAATGAAGATATTGGTTTATTGAATTGCTTTCGCTCTTGAGAATAAGCTAAAGCAGCCTCATAAGCACCTTGAGCTATTCCTAAACTTAGAGCCGCAATTGAAATACGTCCTCCATCAAGAATTTTTAAAGCTTGAACAAAACCAGCTCCAACACTTCCTAAAACATTTTCATTAGGAATTCTACAATCTTCAAAAATCATTTCTGATGTTTCCGAAGACCTCATGCCTAACTTTGTTTCTTTTCTTCCCCCTCTGAAACCTTCCATTCCTCTTTCAACTACAAAAGCAGTCATTCCATGCGCATCACCTTTCTCTCCCGTTCTTGCGATGACAACAGCTACTTCAGCACTTATACCGTGAGTAATGAAATTCTTAGCACCATTTAAGATCCAATAGTCTCCATCTTGTTTAGCTGTTGTAAGCATATTACCTGCATCAGAGCCTGTGTTAGGTTCTGTTAGTCCCCAAGCTCCAATCCATTCACCTGAAGCTAACTTTGGCAGCCACTTTTTTTTCTGTTCTTCAGAGCCAAAATTTAGAATATGGCCCGTGCACAATGAATTATGAGCAGCCATTGAAAGTCCTACTCCAGGATCAGCCTTCGAAAGTTCTACAATGGCAGTTACATATTCATGATAGCCAAAGTCAGAGCCGCCATACTCCGAAGGTACTAAAACTCCCATGAGGCCTAACTCTCCAATTTTCTGAAAAACTGATTTAGGAAAATGTTCTTTTTCATCCCACTCATCACGATAGGGAGTAATGTGTAGTTCTGCAAAATCACGCACCATTTGAGCGATCATTTGCTGGGTTTCTTGTTGTTGTGTTACCATGTTATTAATGTTTATCGGTCGTTATGTATAGATAGTATTTGTGGTTTCGAAGTGGGTTATTCCTATAACTAATCGAGTATTTTACAGTTCATGAGTTTTTAATGGAAAAGGCACTTTCCACATAACTCGATCAGTCTTTATTTAAATAAGATAAAATCCTACTAATAATTTAAGAGAATATCTTTATATATAAAAATCTATCTATTTCTAAGTTCATGAAGAACAGCTTCTTATTACAAAAGTAAACGAAAGATAAGTTAGAAAGGCTAAATATTGGGTATAAAAAAAAGCTCAGTTAACATCATGTGCTAACTGAGCTTTTGTTTATAGCTTCTGCTAAAGCATTTGCTACATTAATAAGGTTGGCAATGACCTACTCTCCCACCTGTTACGGCAGTACCATCGGCGCGGTAGGGCTTAACTGCTCTGTGCGGAATGGGAAGAGGTG
>NZ_QGDO01000005.1:300000-387328 GCF_003149185.1 Sediminitomix flava
AAGTGAAGAAGGTTTGGAATGAGAATATTGGTGAAAAACAGTTCTCTGCTTTTTGGTTAACTGAAAAGATGAAACAACATTATAATATTGAAGAATTCTTAATGTTGGTGTCTTCAATTTTCACAATTGTAGGACTAATTATAGCCTGTACGGGTTTATTTGGATTGTCCTTCCTTTTGACTCAACAAAGAAGTAAAGAATTAGCGGTCAGAAAAGCAATTGGAGCAACAAGTTGGCAGATGTTTTTAATTCAACTGAAGGTATTCTTCGTTCTGACCTGTAAAGGCTTGTTGGTAAGTGTTCCTTTAGCATATTTAGTCCTAAATGGTTGGTTGAGTTCTTATCAGCAATCAATAGAATTAACTATATGGCCATTTTTACTCGGAAGTTTTACTTTGTTTATTTTAACGTTCCTAACCATTAGTTATCATACGATTCAAGCTTCTTTGAAGTCTCCAGTGGAAGACCTTCAGTCGGCGTAGCATTATTTTTCTGATCTTGTAATTCCTTGTAGAATGAAATTCCGACAGGCATACCTTTGCCTTGTTCATGAATGGTAAAATAACCTGTTGCATCTTCATTCCAGCAGATGCCTTCTCCTTGAGGCTCGTACTTATTGACTAACCTTATTGGATCAGATTGGAAGACTTGATCGAAAGGAATACTATCTTTTTTCCATAGAAATATATCATTATAATTTCTTAGAATGAGCCAGTTCCTCTTCGAATTATAATCAGCTGAAGTAATGTAGTTAAGCGGTATTAGCGTTTCAAATTTAGCTGCTGAAACTTGATGATTAGCTAAGGTGAGATCTATACTATATAGGCTTGAAACAGTTTCGTTCTTATTGATAATATATAATCTTTGTTCTTCAGGGTTTATAAATATGGATTCGGCATCTTGATGAGGATCTTTAGGATAGAAGAACTTTCTGATTTCTTTTACTTTCGTTTTTATGATAAAGTCATTGTAACTAGGAATTTTTGGTTCTTCTATTTCATAGATATACTTCGTGCTAAAAATATTTTGATTGTCACCAATATCTGCAATGTAAATGATGCTTTCTTTTGATGTAGAATCATAACTAGAACAAATATCTTCCCAGTCTCTATTGGAAATTCCTTCTATGATCAATTTACCTTTATAAGAGCCGTCAGAAGGATTTATTAAGAACAAGGCATTTTCACCATCACTATCATTGTGAATCCAAATAAGTCCTTTTTTTTGGTTTGATAAACAAAGGCCAGAAGCTTCTTCATATAAATGGTTTTGATCTAAGACTTGTCTAAATCTAAATCCAAAAGATTTACTATGAGGAAACATATTCCGATCTAAAATTTCATTATTTTTAGCGGATTTTGAACAGTTAGTAATACTGACTAATAATATGAGTAGAAAAGTCAGATGGGCCTTTTTCATATTTATTTTTTCGCTTAAAAACTGAGCGTAATTTCAGTATTTAAAAGTCGAATAAGAAAGCTTTCTTGGCTTTTTACGAAAAAAAGTTAAAAAAGGATAGTATTCTTAAATAATCTGAAATTATCTGCACATTC
Organism: Sediminitomix flava; assembly: GCF_003149185.1. Lineage (NCBI taxonomy): Bacteria > Pseudomonadati > Bacteroidota > Cytophagia > Cytophagales > Flammeovirgaceae > Sediminitomix > Sediminitomix flava. The sequence goes on from NZ_QGDO01000005.1 coordinate 301,554, forward strand.
ATCAATTAAATTGTCTTTTTGGAAGTTAATAAGATTTGAATAAACAAACTTTTATCTTTATGAAACATATTTTCACTGCTTTTTTAGGGCTTTTCATGGTTTTATCAAATGTGACTTTTGCACAAAAAGATGCAAAGGCTAAAAAAGTATTAGATCAAATGAGTGAAATGTATAAGTCACTTGATGGTTTTGAAGCTAATATTTTACAAGAAGACTATAAAACAGGTGATGATAAACCTCTAGGGTCTAATCTCATTGAGATTGCTGTAAAAGGTAATAAATACAGATTGACATTAGGAGATCAGGTGGTTTACAATAATGGTGAGGCTGTATATACTTTTATGAAATCAGATCAAGAAGTTACCGTAACAGACCCAGAAGAAGAGGGCGATGATGTGATGTCTGATCCTTCAGCTATTTATACACTTTATGAGGAAGGATTTAAATATTTGTATAAGGGTAGTGAGTCTATGAATGGTGCTCAATACGATGTAATTGATCTTTCTCCTGAAGACCATAAAAACGATGAATTTAACTTCTATAGATTAGTTATGTATATCAATAAAGCTAATCATCAATTAGATAGATGGGAAGTTTATATGAAAGGAAATTCTAAGTGGAATCTGTTTAAAGTATCTAACTTTAAAGCAAATAGCTTAGAGGATAATCTATTCACTTTTGATGAAGCAAAATACCCAGATGTAGAGGTTATTGATCTACGATAATAAAATATTATTGCATAAATAATAAATCCCCGATTCATAATTGAATCGGGGATTTTTTTATTCGGGTAAGCCATTTACTTTCCAAATTGAGATACTTCTATCATCTGAGCAAGATGCTAAAGTAGTTGAATCGAGCCAAAGTAATTTGTTTACAGAAGTGCCATGGCCTGCGTATCTGGCTTTATCAATGACTTTAAGTAATTTGAATGATTCTGCATCCCAAATCTTAATTGATTTATCTTTACTGCATGTAGCGAAGTATCTTCCATCTTCTCGGTATGAAATATGGTTGATGGTATACATATGTGCTACAATATCCTGACTTAAAGCATAGTCTAGATTACTATTCCAAATTTTAAGATGAGCATCTCTACTTCCACTCAAGAGATAATTGTAATCTTTTGAGAAATTTAAACTGAAAATAGAGAATTCGTGGCCAGTTAATTCATGGACAATATTATAATCTGCAAGAGAAATTCCTCTAATGATATTATCACTAGAACCTACAAATATTAAATCTTGATCTGGCTGAATAGCAAGCGATCGTGAATGTTTATCTGAAAGCTTTACTTTTTTATCAACGCTAAATTTTTCATAATCAATTATGCTTAGGAAGCCATCTCCTTGGGCTAAATAGATTTTCCCATTAAATAATTTTATGTCGAATATTTGATGTTGCCCAGTAGGGCAGGCTTTTATCTTCTTATTCTCGTTTAGATCAATCAAATGCAATCCTTCATTATTTTGACCTACGATAAGTTCATTCTTTACTGGGTTAAAAAACATGGCATAAACTGTTCCTTGGACTTTTGCCACCAATTCTCCTTGGTCAGGTTTACTTATATCCCATTTAGTGATCATACCATCTAAACCAGCACAATAAAAGACACCTTTTTGATTGGAAGGAGCCAATGCATAAAGTGAATCTTTGTGTCCTGTGAAAGTTCCTAATTTTTCTATATTTATATCTCTAGATGTAATCATAGTTTTAATCTTAATTGAACTGCAAAGATAGAACTCTTTCTATTCAACTTGGTTTTAAAGATTCTTATAAAAAGAAAGCCACTCCTAATTAATTAGAAGTGGCTAATATCTCTTTGAAAATAGAACTAGCTTTTATTTTACTAACTCTTCTTCTTGTACTAATCCTTTTTTTGATGCTCTGTAAACAAGGAAAATTCCTCCAAGAACGGCAGGGATACTAAGTATTTGTCCCATATTTAAAAGCATACCAGCTTCAAAAGCAACTTGATCATTCTTAAGGAATTCAATCGCAAATCTGAAACCAAAAACAAGAATTAAGAACCATCCTAATAGTTTCCCATGAGGAGTTTGCCCTTGTGTCTTGTTGTACATTGTTTTAAGAATGAAGAAAATAGAAAGATATGCCAATGACTCATAAATTTGAGTTGGATGCATTGGTAATGTTTCCCCGTTACGCTCAAAAATAAATCCCCAAGGTAGGTTCGTTTCGTGCCCATAAATCTCTGAGTTCATCAGATTACCTAAACGGATAAAAGAACCAGCTAAAGCTACAGGAATGACGAGACGGTCAACTACCCAAAGGTAAGATTGGCCAGCTCTATTTTTTGTATAGTAATAAAGGGCTAGCAAAATGCCGATAGCACCACCATGGCTAGCTAGACCACCTTCCCATACTTTTAGGATTCTTATAGGATCAGCTAAATAGTACTCTGGCTGATAAAACAGGCAGTGTCCAAGTCTTGCACCTACTACAGTACCTATTACTACGTAAATGGTAAGTGTGTCTACATCTTCTGGTTTTCTACCTTCATTTTTATATATCTTGGTCATGATATATTGACCGATAAAGAAGCCAAGTGCAAAAAGTAGTCCGTACCATCTGATTGATAAAGGTCCTAATGAGAATATTTCAGGATCAATGTTCCAATGAATGAAATTCAAAAAAGCCATCATGTAATTTTATCTCTCTGTTTCACTTTTGTTAATCTTTAGAAGAAAAGCTTAAGTATTCGTTTTTCCTTCTAAAATACAATTCTAATATAAACAAAGTAACAAGGATTTATTTGTAACTACTATGATTTTACAGAAAAAGTAACTCTTTTTTGGGACTATTTAAGTTTAACTTCAATTTGAGTCTTATTTTTCTGATTAAATAATTGATAGTACTAACAAGGAGCATCAAAATTGTTCCAACCGTAATATTGATTGGATACAAAATGAGAATGACAAGATGCGTGCACAAGAGTTTAAACTTGTGCAAGTTTAATAAAATGATTTTCACAGTAAATGTAGTTTTAGATAGTTACTTGGTATACACATTTTCATCAACCCTGATACTTTTGAGTAGATGAAATTTTAAATGAGTTAAATATACCTTGAATTCTTGAAAAAAATAATTGCTCTTATTGAAAAATAACACCTATGGATTATCGTGATGAGGTTTTTATGACTGTTGCCGAACATTTAAATTTTTCAAAAGCAGCAGAAGCTTTGTTTATAAGTCAACCAGCTGTAACAAAGCATATTAAAGAGCTAGAGAGAAAAAATAATGTAGCTCTTTTTGAACGTAAAGGAAATAAGGTTTACCTCACAAAAGCAGGAAAGCTTACTTACAGATATCTTAAAAGTATAAAACAACAATATAGAGAACTTGAATATGAGTTGGGGCAATTAAATAAAGCCTTTGAGGGAACTCTATTTATTGGTGCTAGTTCTACAATCTCCCAATATGTTTTACCTTCTGTAATTGCGGCATTTTATCGGAAATTTCCTTCAATTAAATTGGAGTTGTATAATGGTAACTCACTAGAAATGGAGCGTAAGCTTTTAGCTAATGAGATAGATATAGCTTTAGTTGAGAATATCGAAAGTAATCCAGATATAAGATATGTCAGTTTTTTAGAAGATGAGCTAGTAGCTGTTACTCAAGGAGAAAGTGTTTATGCCAAAAAGAAATTATTGAGTATTGATGATTTGAGTGCAATTCCATTAGTACTTCGTGAAAAAGGCTCAGGTACTTTACAGGTGATCCAAAAGTTATTACATGATAAAGGGGTTGATATAAATCAACTAAATACAGTTTTCCATCTTGGTAGTACGGAAGCCATAAAGAATTTTTTAAACGATTTTGACGGTCTCTCCCTGATTTCTGAGCGTGCAATAGAGAAGGAGTTACTTCTGAAAAGGATTGTAAAACTGAATATCAAAGACTTTTATATTTCTCGCGATTTCCGTATTGCATTTCGTCGAGGGCCAGAATTACGTATACCAACTCTATTTGCTGATTTTATTTCAAGGTATAACTTTTAGTTATTGTATATAATAATTTAGTATTTCTATTAATTATTTAAATCATGCATCTTTGTATTGTAATTAAACGGAGAGCGTGATGAGAGTAAGTAATCAACAAGCGAATGCTATTTATTATTTAGGCATATTCTTATGTTTCATGCCTTTTATGTCACCAGCAATGGCATTGGTATCAGGGTTGTTTTTGTCACTTATAGGAATAAAAAATCCTACAATTTCTGGAAAAATGTCTTTGTTGTTACAAATCTCAATTGTGACAATGGGCTTTGGGATGGATTTGACTCAAGTGATTGAAACTTCTAAAACAGGAATGGGCTTAACGGCTATGTCTGTAGTTTTTACAATCCTTGTAGGTATTCTTTTGGGTAAACTCTTGAAAATCGAAAAAAGTGTTTATCTCCTCATTGCAGCAGGAACAGCTATTTGTGGTGGTAGTGCAATTGCTGCTGTTGCTCCAGTGATAAAAGCAAAAAACCATCAGATTTTATTCTCAATGGGCGTAATCTTCGTATTGAATGCTGTAGCTTTATTCATTTTTCCTGTTTTGGGGCATTACTTCAATTTATCACAAGAAACATTTGGTACATGGGCCGCTATTGCTATTCATGATACTAGTTCGGTAGTAGGAGCTGGTGCTGCTTATGGTGAGAAAGCACTGGAAGTGGCTACTACGGTGAAATTGACTAGAGCTCTATGGATTATTCCTTTGTGTGCAGCCTTTTCATACTTTTACGGTACAAGTGAATGTGGAAAGAAAAAAATGCCTTGGTTCATTGCTTTCTACGTAATCGCTATTCTGATTGCATACTTCTTACCTGAATGGAAATCTTCATTTGACCACCTAGCTTGGTTTGGTAAAAAAGGAATGATTGCTGCGCTTTTTTTAATTGGATCGAGTATTTCAATTGAAGATGCTAAAAAAGCTGGACTTAAATCATTCTTACTAGGAATCCTTCTCTGGATATTTATTGGTGCAAGCAGCTTAATTTATATAATTTAATACCAACCTTAATTAATCCTCTTTGTTATATATTATTTTACAATCTCAATTAAATCCTTCATATGTAATTTAATATGAAGGATTTTTTTATTCTTTAACAGCTTATCTCGAAACTTATGTGAGGGTTTAATTGTAGACAATCTAAGGAACTTATTAAAAATATAGCACTTAGCCATGACTTGAATTTTATTTTATGCTAGAACCATTAGAATTACTGTTTGCATTTTTTGCCGGATTTATTTTTAAAAGGCTGAATTATCCACCATTACTAGGATACCTCATCGTTGGGTTTATTTCGAGTGCTTTTGGTATTGGAGATTTAGAAGTCTTAGAGCAAGTTGGGGAGTTTGGAGTAAACTTGATGTTGTTTGTTATCGGACTAAAACTAAGAGTCAAAGAATTAAAACCTCCTCAGGTTTGGGGGGCAGCTATAATACAGATGCTCTTATGGGTTGGAGTCATATTTTTAGTCTTAATTGCTTTAAATCCGTTCTTAGATGTTTTAGCATTCGAGAATAATCATTCTGCGTTCAATTTAGCATTTGCTTTTTCCTTTTCGAGTACAGTTTTAGCAATTAAAATTTTTGATGATAGAGGTGCTAGTAATACTTCTTTGTATGTAAGTGTCACTATTGGTATACTTATTATTCAAGATATCATAGCTGTGGTCTATTTGGTTTTATCTAAAGGACAAATGCCATCTGTATGGGCTTTTTGTCTTTTGTTATTACCACTTTTAAGACCGTTATTAATTAGAATATTAAATAAGGTTGGCTATGATGAATTGTTGATTTTTTATGGTATTTCTGTAGCAGTTATAGGTGCCGAAATCTTTGATTTCTTTTACCTCAAAGGTGAGTTGGGTGCTTTGGTGTTTGGAATGTTAATGGGGAATACAGAGAAAAGTGATGAGCTATACAAGAGGATGTCTAAGTTGAAAGACTTATTTTTAATTGGCTTTTTCTTGAGTATTGGGCACTATGGTTTACCTAATATTGAAATCATTTCTGTTGCTCTGATACTTTGTGGAGTTTTATTAATTCGACCTATTCTCTATTTCTTTATGTTCGTTGCCTTTAAGCTTCGTGCTAGGTCGTCTGTTTTGTCTTCCTTAGGTCTTTTTAATTATAGTGAGTTTGGACTGATCGTAGCAGCTCTTGCTGTTTCTGTAGAATTAATTCCTCAAGAATGGATGACGGTAATTGCATTGGCGCTCACATTTTCATTCTTCATATCTATACCAATCAATGTGAGAGCAATTTCTTATTTAGATCTTTATAATGATAAAATAATCCGTTTTCAACGAAAAAGCCTTATTCTTCAAGAGTCTGATGTTGAGCTAGGTAATGCACGTTTTGTAATCTTCGGTATGGGTAGAATTGGTCCAAGTATTTATGAGTATATGGAAGAGTTTTATGAGGGTGTTTCCATAGGTATTGAGAATAATGTAAAACGTGTTGAAGAGCTTAATAATGAAGGAGTAAAATGTGTTTTTGGCGATGTGACTGATGGAGAGTTTTTAAGAAGAGCTAATTTGATAGACCGCGAATTGATTTTTGTAAGCCTTACTACTCATAAAGAAAATATTGCTGTAGTTAAGTTATTACAAAAGAATAATTTTAAAGGTACAATATCTGTGATCTGTAGGTTTGAAGAAGAGCAAAAAGAACTTGAATCGATGGGCTGTATAACCTTTAATTTATATACAGAGGTTGGGCATGGTTTTGCTGAAGATACGTTAGAAAAATTAGGTATTTAAAAATATAAAAGCCTCAGATGTTAAAATCTGAGGCTTTTTATTTACTCTTTTAAGTACCTAGTACATATTCACTTTTCGGGAGAAAGGCCATCAGCCTAACTACAATATAGGCAATAATGTAATTCAGAATAGCTGCACTAAAAATAGCTATTGGAGTAGCTAGCGTATCTCCTATAATCATAAATGCCAACTTCTGAGTAAACATATGGCATAAGTAGATACCAAAGCTGTATTTAGAGAAAGAGACAATCATATTTCTGACTTTCTCATTGGTGAAATTCACATCTTTAAGCATTAAAAATATACCAGCAGTCATCAATGCTACATTGATCGTACAGAACCTCCAACTGAGCTCTAGGTCTTTAATATTATCCGTATGGTGCATTTGATAGTCAAAGACTAGAGCCGTTATGGCAAATCCAATTATAAATAATGAACTTCCTACAAGCATCAGTTTTTGTCTGTTCCAATGTATATACTTTTTAATGTAATGCCCAAGTACGATATAGCCGATATATCCTGAGAAATACCAAATAGCTCCAAACTCATTCCAGAATGCTTCACCGAGCATCATATGATCAGGAATAAATTGAGTTATGTAATGGTATAGTGTGGTAAAAGCCCATACTGCAAGAAAACCTTCCTCAAATCTTCTTGAACACTCTTTGAGCCAAGGTGAAATGATAGGCATGAATAAATAAATGCCTAATAGCATATACATAAACCAAAGGTGACCGCTCGCCCAGTTGAAATTGTATGTCAAGCGAGTTAATTCTCCGAGTATTCGCTCTTGATTCGTACCTCCCCAAAGTAAAGGCACAAAAACGTAGAGCAATGACCAAATGATAAATGGTATAAATATTTTAGATAGACGCTTCCTATAAAAATCAGATGCTGATTGTTTAATTGGCAATAAAAGATACCCAGAAACAACCACGAAAAGAGGAACACAAGCTCTTACGGCCGAATTAATTAAATTAACCCAAATGCCATCTCCATCTTTAATTTCCATTTGACCAGCCCCTGTGATATAGAATACTTCTGTAGCATGGGTGATGAGCACCATAAAAATGGCTAATGCCCTGATTAGGTCTAGATAAATTACTCTTTCTTTAGTTTTCATATTTACTTTCATTATCGGTAATAAATTAGGTAAAGAAAATCTATAACTGACTAATCTACACTATTCGTTTTGGGAATAATTCTTAATCAAACTATAATGATTTAGTATTGGAATATGAATGTTAACAGCTACCCCTTAGTTCAGAGTTAAATTGTATTTTTCGGGAGTGTCTGTTGAATTTTATTAACTTGCGCTTGAATTGATCTAATGTTAATTAATCTTTTGAGGAGAATGAATCTTTTTTATCAGACTTTTAAGTGTGTAAGTTTGTCTTTTTTAGTGATTTGTACTTTTGGAGCTTGTACAGATAATACAATAACAACCGATTTAGTTACAGGGGATGACTGTTATCTGACAAGTATGGATGTAGATCATTATTACATTAAAGACAGTATAGATTATCATACAACTGATTTATTCCAATATACATTTAATGGTGATGGAAAGTTTGTTGAAGCGATAGAATATGATAATGGACAACTTGAATCTAATCACTCTTTAAGATATGATAGTGGTTTTTTAGTATTATATAATGAATCATGGGTTTCAGGAGATGCTCATCAATTGAATTTTTACTATAAAGACAGCACTTTAGAAGCTGTTCAAGATATTTTTGCTTTTAATTTGAGTAGCTCATCTTCTCGTATTTCAGAAGAAAAATCAAATGTTAAATATTATCAGAAACTAAGAGAATTAGGGAATAAGAGAGCCTCAGAGATTGCAAATCAGTATGAAGTAATTTATGCTTTCATTTATGAAGATGGTAATAATTTACCTGTAGGAGCAATTGATAATTTAGGAGGAGAATTTCAATTTGTATTTAATGAGAATAGTGATTTAACTGAATGGAGTTATCAAATTCAAAGAGAAGGCTATCAGTTTAACGAGACATATTCTTTCAGTTATGACGATAAAGTTTCAATATTCAGAAATAGAATTAAAAATCCATTTGTGGCATCATCTTTCTTCTCAATTCTAGATTATCCAAATCCAAGTTACTTTAATAACATCACAGAAGAAACACATTCGTGGTTGGAAGTTGAAAATGAAGTTATATTAGATTCAGGAAATCTAGTGACAAATTATGAATATAGCTATGACCCAATTTCTAGTGTACCATTATTGGTTACTAAGGTTGAGAGTAATGGAAATAGAAATTACCAACTATCATTTGATTGTAAATAAGGTTACTCTTGAAACTAAAAATAAATCCCATCATAAGAATTCTTATGATGGGATTTATTTTTAAGTATCAGATCGATAATGTCGAAGTCTTATTCATCCTCTAATTCCTCATAGAATTCAGCGATAAGTCCTTCTTCATGACTCAATGTAATCAGTACAATATAAGGTTCTGTTTCACCTTCTTCGTTTTTAACCTCAAAGTGGAGATATAATTCATCATCAAAAGCTTCTCCATTTCTATTTGTATTGAACTTTACATCCAAGATTTCTTTAGAAATAATTGGCTCCCAAAGCTTAGAATCATTCATATCATAAGAAAGAATATCGATTTGTCCATTAAACTTATCAATAACTTCTTTTCTTTCTTTAACTAGATCTAAGCTTACAACTTTGATTCCATCACTTTCCTCACCTGCTGTTAGGGTGATGCGGCTTTTGTCTGTAAACCTGATTTCCATCCAATCCAAACACTCAAACATTTCTTTTTTATTTGCAGTGTTTGTCCATACATGGTAGACAACCTGTTCTAATGATGCACCTTTAAGGTTTTTCAGTGCTTTATATATCTCAACTGATAATAACTTCATAATTCCTTCTACACTTTATAGAAAATGAAACCTCCTGTTTTTTCAGGAGGTTTGCAATATTTTAATAAAAGTCAACTTCACAATCAGGTTTTGCTTCCCTGAATTTATCGACTGTTTTGCTCTTCAATTTTGTATTGTAACAGCGAATATACTTTAAATTTTTGAGTGCTTGTACATCTTTAAAGCTCTTTATATTTGTGTTGTTACAATAGAGTTCGGTAAGTTCAGATAATTGACTTAGTGCCTTAAACTTCTTTATTCTGATATTATCAGAAATATTGACTTTTTCTAATGTTTTAATACTTGCTATAGGATCAAGTTTATCAACTTGAGTACCAGCAAGGTTAAGATCTTTCAGTTTTTTCAGGCCTCCTAATTTTGTCAAATCATTTAGTGGAGTCTCTGAACAATTCAGCTTTTCAAGTTCACTTAAAACTGAAACTGGAGCGATATTATTAACCCTTGTCTGAGAAATATCTAGATTTTTCAACATAAACAATTGGCGAATAGGAGAGAGGTCTTTTATGGTTCTTTCTCCGTTTATATTGAGCTTCTCAAGACTTCCAATCTTGTGAAGTTCCACAGAATTTGGGCTATCTTGGATTTTGATTGCATTCTTGAAAATACCCTTCCAAGTTTGGTCTAATTCCGCCCACCAAGAATTCAATAATTCTGTTCTGAATATTAATAAAGTACTTGGGTGAGATACGGCAAAATCTTTAGCATCTTCTGTAGATACTTGAGTGTCGTCACAATTCACAGATTTCAAAGAACTCATTTCATTGAGGGCCGAAAGTTCTGATACTTGAGTATTAGACATATCTAATGTACTTAACCTTCTTAATTCTTCAAGGCTACTAATATCTTTAACTGGTGTATTAGAAATATTTAAATCGTTTAAAGCTTTCCAGTCTTTCAAAATTGAAAGGTCTTCAATCTGAGTTTGAGAAATATTAAATTCTCTCACATCAGTCAAAGCTCTAAGAGAAGAAATATTGGTAATAGCAGTACCTTGAGCATTTATTTCTTTCAAACTGATCAATCTAGCAAGAGGATCAAAAGTTGATATTTCTTGATTATTGCTAATGTCAATTATTTTAAGATTGACCATCGCTTGAAGTTGCTCAATACTTGGTTGATTTTCTACTGGGATATATTTCTTAAACACCGATTGCCAGTTTTCAGGCATTTCATTCCACCAGGATTTTAGCTGGTCAGTACCATAAACTACTAAGCATTTAGGTTTCTTATTGGTGAATGCTTTTGCTTTTTGTGCATTAATTCCTGTATTGTCACAATAGATGTTCTCGATAGCTGAAACATCGTAAAGAGGTGTTAGTACATCTATTTTAGTGTTATTGGCAATAAGAACTTTTAGGTCATCCATTTTTGCCAAAGGATCTAAATTATCAATATCTGTATCGCTGATATTTAGAACTTCCATAGAAGTTATTTCTTGAATATCATTTAGATCGTGAATAGCAGTATTTGCAATATTCAAATTGATCAGATTTTGATATGCTGAAATAGCAGAAATATCATTAATACTAGTTTGAGCACTCCACAGTTCTTGAATGTTTTCTAGTTTTTCAAGTGGGGAAAGGTCTTGGACAGGAGTTTCATTAAACTGAAGTACTTTTAGTCGCTCAAAGTTTATAACAGGTTCTAAGTCATTGATCATTGTATTGTTGAAAACCAAGACTTCGAGTTGTAAGCAATATCTTAAAGGACTAAGATCATAAGCTAACGTATTTTCAAAATATAGCTCTTTGAGTTTTGTCAAACTTCTGAGTGGCATTAAGTCACTTATGTTTGTATCTGAAATATTGATCGATTCAAGTTTTCTCATTTTAGAAATAGGACTCAAATCAGAGATCAAAAGATTTCCAGAAACGTCTAGATATTTAGTCGTATGAAACTTCTCTAAGTGCTCTACAATCTTTGTGTTACTTGGAATAGTATCTCCAATATTTGACAGCATAAAATCATCAGAGATAAAGCTAATTTGATTTAAAAATGTAGAGTCATCAATTGCAGTTTCAGATGCGAATACTTCTTTCCATTCATCACTAAGCTCATTCCACCAGCTATAAAGTTCATCTTTTTTAGACAGCTTAGTCGTGTAGAAACTGGCAATTTTTAATTCATTATTCGTCTGATCAAGGTTCAGTTCTACATACCTCTCTCTAACTGAATTTACCGTATCATCATCTATTGTAATTGCTTCAAGATGACGTTCCATTTCAACTAGGATATAAACCGTACCATCATCCTTTACATTATTTGAAATGTCATTAATCGTGAAGTGGAATTTAGCATCTCTAAAAAAATAATCAACGTCTTGCAGATAAGCTTGAACATCTTTGTTGGTAGGAATGTCTCTATTTTCATCAAGGTCATCCTCTATTTGAACTGTACTATCTTGAAAGATTTTGATATAGCTTTCCTTCACGATTGTATTTTTTTCAATTGGAGGAACTTCATCATTTCCAAGTTCATTTAGAGTTGCTTCAAGGTATGCAATAAGGAATCTAGCTTCTTCCAAATACTTTTGAATGGAAGCTGCATCAGATTCATTTTTCTTACCTGTTTTCTGAGCCGTTGCTACGGAACAAGTAAAAAGAAAACCCAAGAACCAAAATGCCCAAGATGTATTGAATTTATTGAATGCTGTCATAATCTATAAGCTGTATTCTTTGATCAAATATTGAAAAAATTTAATCCTGTCTAAGTATATATCTTTTTAAAACTTCTTTGTCTTTATTCTCCACCTCACTAATACTAGAGATGAGCCAGCCTGAATTGTAACCAGATCGGTTGAATTCAGAAATTTTGAAATACCATCCGTCAACTTGGAAAAAGTGGAAATAAACTTTACTGATTGTCTCAAAAGTTAAATTCCCTTTTTCAATCTCATAAAACATTAGTGTGAGTTGATCTGGGTAGAAGTCTTTTCTAGTGTAATCCAGCAACGATTCATCATTTTTCAAGGCTTTTTTCAAGTTCATGAAGTCAATTTCATGACTCATAGGGTGTAGAAAAGAACCATTTGTTGAGTCGTGTTTGGCAGGAAACATTTCGTCAAAGAAGTCAAAATGAGCGCCTACAAGGCTCCATTTGAATCCCATATTTTCTTGTTCTAGGGCTAAAAATATTTTCCCTTCTTCTTCTCTGCCTTTATAGTAAAAATGTGCTGTAACTTCTGCATACCAATCTTTACCTCTAAACTCTAAAAATTGAGGATTATCAGCTTTAGTTACATCTTTTATAAATTTTTCCTTGATCTCAGTGGTTAAATTAGGGTCTTTCCCATCGAATAATATTCTTACATAGCCAGACCTACGTGTATTATCTCTATATTCTGGAGAGTCTGGAGCGAATTTTTTTCCAGAGAGGTCTTCTTCGTTGTTAAAGCGACGAATAAATTGGTTGACCTGTTTAGTTTCTGCATAAAGTTCTCCTTCACTTCCTTTAAAGTAATTCAAGTTTTGAGCCTTAAGCTCCAAAAAGCTTAAAAGAGTGAAAGCAATTAGAAAAAGCTTCTTCATTAAAATTGATCTCGTTTTACCCCCTATTAATCAATGATGAATTAAGCATCTTTGACTGAAGAGTGTTTGTCTTTTTAGCGCATATCATGCACATGTCATTAAATAGGAAAAGGGAATGCTTCTCCTTGCAGAGAAGTAGTCCCTTTTTTTGGGTAATTTTCTATATAGATTAACGGCTTGTTTCAGCTACACGAATATCACCAAGTAATACATCCCAGAATCCGATCTGACGTCCTTGAATCTGAGTATATTTACGTTTTACATAAACTGTGATATCTTTTTTGGTAGTATCTTGATACTTCAGACCGTCTTCTTTAGTACCTACAAATCTTTGATAGATTGTGATCACCCCTACAAAAGTACCATCTGGTTGTGGCTCCAAATCAGAGATATACTGAATGTCAAACCACTCAATTTCTACTTTTTTGTAATTCAGACGCATTAAACGCTCTAAGTATTGTCTGATAGGGTAGTATCTGATTTTGTCACTGCTAAGTGATGAAACCCCCATTTGAGCATCTGGAGCAAACAGCTCTAAAGTTCTTTCTATAACCCTGTTAGCTTCTGAGAATGATGTAGATTTATCACCAATAATACTAATGTATTTACTAAGGTCTCTTACTTTTTCAAGAGCTAAGGAGTCTACAGCAGCTTTACGACCTGGAGATAAAGATGGCTCTTGAGCGTAAGCAGTAGTTGCGCCCCATGCAACTATGAAGAATATTTGAAATAGAATACGTATATGTTTCATAATAATTGTATGCTAGTGGATTCTGGAATGAAATCAATCTACAACTGAATTATTTTTTCAACTCCAATAATTTAATTTTTCCGTTATCATCCTTTTCAATCTCATTGATTTTGTAAGGAGATTTTTCTTTATCTTTTATGTAATTCAGGTATTTTTCAATTGTAGTTGGTTCATCGTAATCTTTATCTTCTCCATCTTGGTAGATAAGAATAAGAACATCAGCATCTGGAGAAGTGAAAAGACCAAGTGCTTCATTGATAAGTTGGTTTGCTTGACCTGTTGAGGCAGAACCTGCAACTTTATCAAAATAATAATAGATATCTTTGCTTTCACGCTCTAAAGCAGCTTGTTTTTCTGCAGCAATACGTTTAGCTTCTTCTTCTTTTCTTTTTTGCTCTTCTAAGATTCCTCTAGCTTCTGCAATAGCTTCTTCTGCTTGATTAGTTAAAGCTTTCACCTCCTCGTCAGGTAAGTTCATTTGTTTGATCGCATCTAGTTTAGCCTGATTTTCATCAATAGCTTCCATCGTGCTAAGATCTGCTGCAAGAATTGCGTTAAGATCAGATTTAGCTGTACTAATTTTCTCAGCCATTTCTTTCTTTGCTGCTTCTTCTGCTGCTTTCTTAGATGATTTACATGAGGAAACCCCTCCTAGAGTAATTAATGCGATTAATGAGAAAGTAAAAATCTTTCTTGCCAGTTTAAATGTCTTCATGTTTAGCAACATTGAATTCTTATAATTTGTATTGAAAAGTTCAAACACTTGTAAGCCAAATATAAACTATTTGTTAAATAAATCGTGCCCAAATGTAAGACAGATGTGATTTTTAAGGTTTTTTATTAGAACATATTATTCCTTGTTGGAATTCAATTCTAACAAATCACTTCATCCTCAGCTTGTAGAATTATTAAGTAATTAATTTCTTATCGAATAGAGTCATATTGTATTCTGTGTAGAAAATTCACTATTTTTGTAACAATTGAAATTTCTATACATATGCTTTTTGATAAAAAATCTACGCCACCATTAGCTGAACGAATGCGCCCTCAAAATCTTGATGACATTGTCGGACAACAGCATCTTGTAGGACCGAACGGTCCAATTAGAAGAATGGTTGCACAATCTTCATTACCATCTATCCTTTTTTGGGGACCTCCTGGTATTGGAAAGACAACTATTTCAAGAATTCTGTCAAGAGAGGTAAATAGACCTTTTAAGACTTTAAGTGCTATTAGCTCTGGTGTGAAGGAAGTTAGAGAAGTTATTGAGCAAGCTAGAAGAACTTCTAATCTTGTACTATTTATAGATGAGATTCATAGATTTAATAAATCCCAACAAGATGCTTTATTAGGGGCTGTCGAGCAAGGAGTGATAACACTTATTGGAGCTACTACTGAAAATCCATCTTTCGAAGTAAACTCTGCCTTACTGTCAAGGTGCCAAGTTTACACTCTAAAAGCACTTACAGAAAAAGAATTATTAGACCTTACTCAAAAGGTCTTAGAAAATGATGGTATTCTTTCTCAACGAAAAATTGAGATCAAAGAGCATGAAGCCTTGATTCAACTATCAGGAGGTGATGCCAGAAAGCTACTAAATCTCATTCAAGTAGTAACAGATGCACATCCTGAAAATCCTTTAGAAGTTACAAATCAGCTTATCACAGATGTTGTTCAGAAGAAGCCAGCTTTGTATGATAAAAATGGAGAACAACATTATGATATTGTATCTGCATTTATAAAGTCGATTAGGGGAAGTGACCCGAATGCCGCAGTATATTGGCTTGCTCGAATGCTTGAAGGTGGAGAGGACCCAAAATTTATTGCAAGAAGAATGTTGATCGCTGCTTCTGAAGATATTGGGAATGCAAATCCAACAGCTATGATTATGGCTACCAATACTTTCCAAGCCGTTACTATGATTGGGATGCCAGAAGCCAGAATTATACTTTCTCAGACTGCCGTCTATTTAGCTACTTCTGCTAAAAGTAATGCTTCTTATATGGCAATAAATAATGCTATGAAGTTTGTTCAGCAAACTGGAGATTTGGGAGTTCCGTTACACCTCAGAAATGCGCCAACCAAGTTGATGAAAGACCAAGGTTATGGAAAAGGGTATAAGTATGCACATGATTATCCTAATAACTTTGCTGAACAAAATTATTTACCAGATGAAATTGAAGGGACAACTTTCTACGAACCAGGGGATAATCCAAGAGAAAATGATTTCAGAAAGAGAATGAAATTCTTCTGGGGAGATAAATACAATTACTAACTCGCTGCTCGTAAAGCTTCATATCTCATCTTAAAGACTTTATCTACAAAGCTTTTAATATTAGCGTAGCTACTTTTGTATTGAATAAATTGACCTTCTGCATGAAAGCTGATAAATCGTGCTTTTTGAATGGTAAGAAGATGAAATGGAACAACCCAAGCTAAAGTTTGCAGACCATTATTGATGTAAACGATAATTCCTTTGGGTCTTAGTTCAATAATGGAATAAATCGTGTCCTGAAAACCATGTAACTTCTCTTTGTGAGAGGTACTGATTTTATGGATTACCATTCTTCTAGAGCCAATCCCTTTCAATTTGAATCTTCTCCAAATTGAAAAGGGTTTGCCTACTTTCAAGTTTATAGCTCTTGTGATATTGTCATCGCGGTAAGATACATCGTAAAGCATAAGGTGGTTGTTTATGAGTCACTTCTAACTTATACTTGATAAACCCGCATCTATAAGAAAAGTTTGACCAGTTATAGCTCTAGACTTTTTACTGATGAGGTAAAGTGCCATTTCAGAAAGGTCTTCGGCTTCTAAAATCTTTTTAAGAGGATGTCTTTGTTTAGATTTTTCGACCGCCTCATCATTTTTCAAAATACCAGCAGCTAATTCGGTGTCTGTAAGCGTTGGCGCAATACAGTTGACTCTTACATCGGGAGCAAGTTCAGCAGCTAGAGAACGAGCTAAACCTTCCAAGCCTGCTTTTGAAGTAGCTATTGAACTATGAAAGGACATTCCTTGTGTAGCTGCTACTGTACTGAATAAGGTTATAGAGGCATTTTCTGCTTTTTTTAGCTTTCTAAAGTACTTTTTGATCACTTTTACAGCTCCTAGAACATTTATTTGAAAGTCATTTAAAAAATCTTCTTCACTTAATGAGGAAATAGGCTTTAGGTTTATGGTACCGGGGCAATATACAATTGAAGAAATCCCTTCAATATCAGGGAGTTCGTCTTTTGTAATATCTAGCGAATGATTTGTAAGATTCTGATGTGAAATTTGAGGAGCTGATCTACTGATATTGACACATTCGTATTTTTCATCAAGGCATTTTTGAAGAAGAGAATGTCCGATACCTTTACTTCCTCCTACAATTAGTATTTTACTCATTTTGGGCTTATTTATAATGCTAAACGTTTTTTACTTAGTTGAATAAAGCTCCTTTGATCCAATCAATTTTTAGCTCAAAGTTTCCTTCTTGTTTATCCGAAATCAGAATTCCGATACTTCGTGGATTGAGATATTTAGGAGTTTTATAATTTAAGAGTCGTCCTCTGAATACAGCTTGAAAATCTTGAAATTGTAATTCTATCTCACTCCAATCAGAAGTTGTATCAAATGTCTTTTGGAAAGTAATTCCTTCTTGAGAAATGACTCTAAATTTATAGGTCTTCTGATCACCTTTGACCTTTAATTTGAAAGATTTAAATAAAGACTGAGAATTCAAATCCATTCGACAACTGGCAAAACCTCCATTATTTTCTAGTGAAACTTCTCCTTTAAAAATTCCGATTTTCTCATCATTTACATAAAACTGAGAATCTGAAATACCTCCCATGACATCATCATTAATGGTGTACCATTTATTTTCATTTTCTGACTCAAAAGAGGATAAGATTTCAGTCATATGATTTTGAGATATTGGTAGAAGTATAAGTAAGAAAATGTAAAGTAATGTATGTAGCATTTTGATTTGATCTTCTATTATTTGAAGAAGGTATTGTACGAAAATGAGTCTAATTGTTTTGACTCAATAAAGGATTAGAACTTGATAACTTCTGCATCCTTATATTTGTTCTGCATCACTTTTTAGTTCAACATTTATTTTTTTATGAATTGGAATAATTTTATCCTCGCATCTTACGAATTGATACTTTCGATCACCTTCAGTCTTGTAACTGTTTTTTTAGTGAGAAAGTGGTTAAGTGTAAAGCTTCTGAGAGAAAAAGATGAGAATCATACAGAAAGGACTGGAAATTTAGCATTAGCTATTTTTGCGGGGACACTCATTTTATGCACGTTGTTGTTGGTACATTCAAGCTTTTTACCTGCTGTAGATACTTTGAATGTAGTTATCCAATCAGCAGATGGGTTTACCTTAGATATTCTGTTTACGTCCTTTATCTATTTTCTTCTATTTTTTGCAGTTTCTGTCTCGTTCAGTATGGGCTTGATTTTTCTTACAACTAAGGTTTATACCTATGCTACTACTGAAATAGATGAAATGAAAGAATTAGACAATAAGAATACGGCTGTTGCTGTTATACTTTCAATTGTCATTTTAGGGACAACTATTACAGTTCAACCAGCCTTGAAAAGATTTATTTTTAGCTTGGTAAGTTATGAACAAGTAGAAAAAATCACACGTAGACCTTTAGTACCTCAAAAAATACAAGAAACTAAAGGACAAGTAGTGCCTAAAATATCTAAAAGCAAAGACTAGTTTATGCTCAATAAATCATTTTACCTATTAGCTTTCAGTATCTTTTTAATCAGTATTGCTTCTATTTCATTTCTTAATGAATATGCCTATCATCGCTTTTTTAGAAATTTGAAACAAAATGATGGAAGATCAATTTTTTGGAATAAAACACCCGATCGTTACGAAAAAAGTGATCATGTTTCTTTCTTTTTAGAGGAATCAGATGAGGTTTACAGTATCAAATATTCATATTTTGGTCCATCTAACAACCAATTAATTTGGGAGTCTCATTGGTCAAAACAAATTACAGATAAGGCAATACTCAAATATGGTATATCAAAATCATTTTTTGATCCTTATTACCCATCCCCACAAGTAGATAGACAGAGAAAGCAAGAGTTAAATGAAGCTTTATGGAAGGAGCATAAAGGGATGGTTCAACCAGACCTTAGTTCAATTTCAAATTATTATTCACCGTACACAAAGTCAATTGCTCAATTCATAAGTGAACAACTAGAATCATCAAGTAAGAGGGAATTGATAGATCATGTGCTTCGCTTTTGTCAGGACATTCCTTATGGTGTTCCTCCAAATATGATGGGAAATACACACTTAGGTGGTGTGTTTGTACCTCCTCAATTATTAGTCAATGGATACGGTGATTGTGATTCGAAGTCAACACTTTTTATGTCTATTTTATCTCATTTTAAAGATATAGAAGGAGTTTTTTTACATACACCATCGCATGTTTTAATTGGGATTAAAGGGATTCCAGGTCCTTATGATGATTCATTTGTATTCAAAAATGAAAAATATGTATTGTGTGAGCCTGTTGGTGTTGCAAGGTTGCCTTATGGTAAAGCAGGAAAGGAGTATCGAATAGTTGAAGTTGAAGCTCATGAAAGTAATCATGAAGCTACAATTAAAAATCAAATTGTTGAAGATACCAGTGGAGCCAATAATGGAAAACTTATGCTTTGGTCTTCAATATCTGAGGGGGGAAACCTCAAAATTTTTATAGATGATGAAAGTGTAGGTGAGATTGGGGTATATTTTGAGAGTGAGCCTGATTGTGGTAATGAATATGCACTTAATCTTGAGTTTGAAGAAGGTATCTATCGCTTAAGAGCAGAGAATGATGCTGGTGATCTTTGGAAAACAAATGTGACTATAAAACGAGGTGTGTGTAATAGCTTAGAGTTTAATTAATCAATTATTTTCAATTTAATTTTGAACCTATGTTTTAGATTTATACATTTACTTTGAATTACAAAGTACTTTAAATATGAAGCAATATAAATCAGTAGAAGAAGATATCGCCCATATTCGTTCTATGATGGCAGAATCGAGTAGGTTTCTCTCTTTAAGTGGTCTTTCGGGTATTTTTGCAGGTATTTATGCCTTAGTAGGAGCAACTATAGCTTACAAGTGGATATATATTGATTATGAAAATGGTATAGATGAGAATATTAAAATAAGATTTATACTATTGGCATCATCAGTTTTGTTAGCTGCCTTATCTACAGGTTTTTTCTTTACTTACCGTAATGCAAAGATTAGAAATCAGAGAATTTGGAATCCTTCTACATTGAAGTTTCTAGTCAGTTTATTTCTACCACTTGTAGTTGGAGGATTACTGATCTTAGAGTTTATGTATTGGAATTTAGGACAGTTCATAGCTCCTCTGACACTGATTTTCTATGGCTTAGGATTGTGGGGTGCTAGTAAATATACACATTTAGAAACCAGGTATTTAGCCTTGTGTCAAATATCCTTAGGTTTACTTTCCGCATATTTTGTAGGATACGGATTGTTGTTTTGGGCTTTAGGCTTTGGTATTTTGCATATTATTTATGGCCTAGTGATGTACTTAAAATATGAGAAGTGAAAGATATACTGAGTAAGTTAAATAAGGCATTTGAAAATCGACTTCGGCTAGGAATAATGTCAGTTCTGATAGCTAATGAGCAGGCTGATTTTCTGTTTTTGAAAGAACATTTGAAGGCTACTGATGGGAACTTAGCTAGCCACACAAATTCCTTAGAAAAATTAGGGTATTTATCTATCGAAAAGAAGTTTGTCGGAAAAAAGCCAAAGACGATTTTTCATCTCACAGAAGAAGGTCGAAAAGCTTTCACTGACCACCTGAATGCCCTTGAAGAGCTAATTAAAAACCCCTATAAATAGAATACACCCCAGAAATGGGGTTTTATTTGAAATATACACTTTGAAATGCAAAGTACTTTATGTTAAGATTCAAATTTATCATTTACCTGATCGTATTGTTACTGTTTTCCAAAAGCAATAATTATAAGCCTCGATACCATTTTTTGAAAGGACTCATTTGGTATATCGTCAGGGGCATAATTATTCTATTTTCTAACACTAAAAATTATAATTCATGAAAGAAAAAAATGTTTTTGAGCGTACAAATGAGAAAATTTCTAATTCTATTTCACTTAGATTATTACTTATAGGTTTTATAATGCTGATTCTCAGTTGGCCTATAGGTAGCATTATGAATCTGATTGAAGAAAGAAGTAAAAGACAAGAGCAAGCAACAGAAGAGATTCATAAAAAATGGGGACGATCACAGCACATTTCAGCTTTCATTTTATCTATTCCTTATACTGAAGAAGAGATAATTACGAATGACAAGAATTTAAAAGAAAAAGTCATAATTGATCGGGTAATGTATTTGTTAGCTGATGATTTATTAATAAGTGGAGATACTAAAACAGACAAGAGAGCCAGAGGGATTTTTGAGGTGCCAGTCTATAGTTCTCAGTTAAATATAAAAGGAAGTTTTATCGGAGATGAAATTTTGAAGTCTGGAATTCCTTTGGAGGATATAAAATGGGATGATGCTAAAATTCATTTAGGAATGAGTGATTTTAGAGGTATAAAAGAGAATCTTATTCTCAAATGGGGAAAAGATGAAGTACCTTTTGAAACAGCAGATGAACATATGCCTACGAGCCTTACGGGAATGTCTTGTCCTGTTGATATTTCAGTTTTCAAAGAAAAAGGACAGCGTATCTCTTTTGAAACAGAATTAATATTTAACGGAAGCTCTTATCTCTATTTTTCACCTTTCGGAAAAAATACAAAAGTAGAAATTAAATCAGATTGGTTACATCCTAAATTTGATGGAGCACATTTCCCAGATCAGAAAGAAATAGGAGAAGATGGATTTACAGCAAGCTGGAAACTGATACATTTAAATAGAACCTATCCTCAATTAATTACTTCAAAGATTAAAGATTTACATACTTCAGATTTTGGAGTTAATTTCTTAACACCACTTGACGAATATCAGAAAAGTATGCGTTCTGCAAAATATGCAATGCTGATTATAGCATTAACTTTCTTAGTTTACTTTTTCATTCAGGTCAAAAATAAAGTCCAAATCCACCCCATTCAATATGGATTAGTCGGTTTTGCTTTATGTGTTTTTTATATCCTTTTGGTAGCACTTTCGGAGCATATATCTTTCAATTTTAGTTATCTCATAGCAAGTACAGCCACAGTAATACTGATTAGTAGTTATAGCAGATCAATCGTAAAAAGGTTTAAACTAATTAGAGTTTTATTTGGAAGTATTTTGGCGGTTTATTGGTTTGTATTTGGAATTATTCAGTCAGAAGATTACGCCCTTTTGATGGGAAGTATTGGTCTTTTTGTTGTCTTAGGAGTTGTCATGTTTATTTCGAAAGATGTCAATTGGTATAATAATATAGCTACCGAAGATCAAGAAACAGAATTACTTGAAGAAGATAGTAATGGGAATGAATAATAGATTAAAGGGCAATTCAGGGAATGATTTGCCCTATACTTTTAATTTATATTAATATGAGATTAAACAGTGTTAAATGAGTTTTTGAGTACTGTCAACATCAAAGAAGCTATTGTCCTGATTGAAAATAATAGCTAAATGATGAAACATCTTTTATTAATAACCATCCTGTTTTTCCAAATTCAAGTTCTTTCTGCTCAAACTATTGATAAAGTAAGAGGGCAGTTTACAAATTCAGTAGTAAAGACTACTAGAGGAGCTTATTCTTCTTCAAGTTCAAATCCTTATGATAGTGAACTAGGAATCTTAGAAGGTTTATTTTATGATCTTATTTTCGTACCAATTGTAGCTATTCCATTTTGGTCTCTTACAGTCTTCCCAGAAGAGTATTCTCCTTTTAAAAAACCACTTTTTGGACAATTCGTACTTTCAGATTACCCATATCAAAATGATGGGCAGGGACGATTTCACAAGTATTCGCTAGAAGAATCGATACCAAAGAACTCAGATATAGAACTAAGATTTAGTTATTTAAAAGATGAATCTACCTTACATAGTTATAAACTCGATATAAAGTACTATTTGTCCCATACCTTTAAAATCAACTTTGAGCACAATCAATTTTTTGAAAAAATAACAAAGGATACTTATGACAGAATGAATCAGAGTATTTTAAACATTGATTACATAAGGGCGCGACATTCAAAAATTGCATTTTGGTGGGGAGGAGGTTTAAGCTTTTTGAACCTTGATGATAAAACATTTTGGGCACCTCTTTTTAGTACAGGCCTAGAATTGTTCCCCCTAAAACCTTTTCATCTAGAATCGAAATGGCACATTGGAAGCTATGCTCACAAAGGAGAGTTAGTTGACATGCTTCAAGGTGAAACAGGCCTTGGTTTTTATATTAAAAATTTGAAAATATTTACATCTTACAGGTTAACTAAAATAGGAGATGTTCGTATCAATGGTATGGCTTTTGGGCTTGCAGTTCATATTTAGAAAGAAAATAGCAAACTGTATTTAATAACTAGCTTTACATACCTTTTTTACAATGAAGAGAATACGAAATTATCTACTAACAATTAGCCTATTTATTATTGTGGGATGTGATTCAGATGTAGAACCAAATGTTGGGAAATTAGAAGTAAACCTCGATAAAGCAAAGATACTTGAGTTAGTCAATCAATCCCGTTGGGAAGGAGCAATGTGTGGTAGTACAGCAAAAGAATCTGTTCCAGCCTTGAAATGGAATGATAAGTTAGCTAAGGCTGCTTTAGACCATTCTAATGATATGTACAATAATGACTATTTCAGTCACACTAGCCCAGATGGAACAAACTTTAGTAAAAGAGCAACTAATGCAGGTTATGAAGGACGACCAATGGGAGAAAATATTGCTTGGGGGTATAGTTCTGAAGAAGCAGTAATGAAAGGCTGGATGAATAGTCCTGGACACTGTAAGAATATCATGATTGGAAATGCAACTGAGATTGGAGTAGCCAAATCAGATCAAGGAAACTACTGGACAATGGTTTTAGGTAAAGAATAACTGAATATCTTCTAGATCATAGTTAGTAGGTATTGAACCTCTCTTTATACTGTAATGTTGCTAAAGCAGAACATTAAATAAAGTATAATGGGTATTTTATCTTGGATTATTTTTGGATTGATAGCAGGGGCTTTAGCGAAATGGATAATGCCAGGCGATGACCCTGGAGGGGTTATTGTCACTATCGTAATTGGTGTTGTTGGAGCTGTAGTAGGAGGTTATATTGGTTCACTAATTGGATGGGGTGAAGTAGACGGGTTCAATATCAAGAGTTTTGCTACGGCAATTGGAGGTGCTTTAGTACTTCTTTTCGCTTATCGAAAGATAAAAGGCTAGAAAATGTCTTAAGTATTTTTCAAAAAGAAAGTCTCATCAATACAAGCTTGATGAGACTTTTTATTTATAGTTTAATCTACTTTTTTGAATGTCAGTTTAGAACCATCATCACCAACAAGAGTTAAAAGACCGTCTCCAATAACATATTTAAGAGTCTTTTTGGTTAAAGCAGTTAAGAACTTTTGTTCAAAGTCCATATTTGGGCAAGCTTTTCTTGTGGCTACAAGCATTCCAAAAGTAATTCGGTCACCTTCAGCATCCATTGGTCCCATTATTTCGTTACAGCCCCCATTTCCATTTACTCGACTATCAGAAATATTAAATTCTAATCGTGGCATTCCGTCTGGGAAGTTTTCGGTTTTGAGTTTTTCACCATTCATTTCCACGAGTGCCCAAATATCATTCAATTTAATATCATTAATGAAAAGCCCACATCCCATAAAAGTTTCAACGCCTTCTTCTCTTCGCACATCAACTTCCACATGATGTTTGAAAGGCATATTTTTTTCATCAGTAAGATGGCATTCCCCTTTTTTGATGACTAGCTTATACCCAGTTGAATCTTCGGAAATATGTTTCACAATTACCATATTTTCTCCATTATGAAATTCATCTGGAAAAGGATGCGAGACAGTAATATTTTTCTTAGGGTGATTGAATGTGACATTTTTATCAAAAATTACTTTGATAGTCCATTCATGATTTTCACCTATTCCAATGAAGTGGAAGCCATCGTCAAACTCATCTTTCCAATCTTCAGGGTTTGAAGTTTTACTTGTTATATCATTTGATTGCTTCTCTTCAGTTGTTTCATTACTTTTTTGAGGAGAGCAAGAATAAGTGATGAGTCCTACTAATAATATGGATGATAAATATTTCAACAATCTCATTAGCCTAGTTTTTTTAGTGAGTTTTAGTCATTTCTATAAAGCCTTTTTTTCATTGCATAGTTTCTCTTCTATGACTACATACTATACTTTCTAATATAGTTGCTATTTATGTTTAACGTTCCGCGAAATGAATTTAATGCGATGTTTTACTTCTTAAAACTAAGGGTAGTAGATGTTCTTATAATTCTCTGTTTTTCGAGAGATTATTTCGACTGAACAAGTTTCAAAGAATAAAATTAAGTATCACTAATACATCTAAGGTTAATATATGTAAATAAAGGGGTAATTTATGGAGAGTAAAGTATGATAGCTTCCTACTAATTTTGAGAAAAGTAAAATTCAATTATTTCAAAGATTTGAAATATGTAGTCTTTTAAATAACAGACATCAGCCCGGGATTTGTCTTGTTATTCAGCTTTTCAGACGATCAGATGACCACACAAATTGTATGAGTGGTACTCTTATTTTTTATTCAATAAGAACACAGATATGAAGCTCAAAACTTTATTACTTTCATTTTTTATCTCTTTAGTGAGCATACTCTCTTATGCACAAGAAAGGGTGATAAGCGGTCAAGTTACTTCGGTAACTGACAAAACTGGAATTCCCGGAATTTCAGTCATAATTAAAGATACAGATCTTGGAACGGCTACATCATTAGATGGGAATTTTAAACTGACAATTCCTGAAGGTACTTCTGTTTTGGTCTTTTCAGGGATTGGCTACATCACAAAAGAAGTTAATATTGGCTCTCGTTCTATCGTAGATGTAGTATTGGAAGAAGATATCGATCAATTAGAGGAAGTAGTTGTAACTGCTTTAGGTACAACTCGTGAGAAAAGAGCCGTCGGATATGCTGTGCAAACAGTTGATGGCGAAAGTTTAGCAACGGTAAAAGCCGATAACGTTGTAAAATCTTTAGCGGGTAAAGTAGCTGGGGTACAGGTTCGGTCAAGTAGTAATGTAGGTGGAGGAAGTAGTATTATCATACGTGGAAACTCTTCTCTTAGTGGTAATAACCAACCGTTATTTGTCGTTGACGGAATACCTGTCTCAAATAACTATTCTGCAGGTGGAGCATTTGGTGGTAGAGATTATGGAAATGGCGCAGCTGATATCAACCCAGATGATATTGAAAATATGACTGTTTTGAAAGGGGCAAGTGCAACAGCTCTTTATGGTTCTAGAGGTGCAAATGGTGTAATTATAATTACTACAAAATCAGGTCAGAAAACTAAGGGATGGGGTGTCTCTGTAAATACAGGAGTTACATTTTCAAAAATAAATGAGGCTACTTTACCTAATTATCAGAATGAATATGGTGGAGGTTATTCTCAAGAGTTTGAAACTTTTACTTTTGATCCCTCTATTCACCCTGCCGAATGGGCTCAATTTGATGGAGATTTGATTGCTGCCTATGGAGATGATGCAAGTTGGGGACCAAAGCTTGATGGTACTCTAGTTAGACATTGGGATAGTTGGGATCCTACAGATACTGACAACTTCGGTAAACTACGTCCTTGGTCTCCAACAGAGAATGGAATTGAGCACCTATTTTCAACTGGAGTGATCTATAACAACAATGTATCCTTATCAAAAGCGGGAGAGTTTGGGAACTTTAGAGTGAGTTTTACGAACTACGATTTGACTGGTACACTACCAAATAGTAATCAAGTTAGAAATACCTTGAATATCAATTCGACTGTTAAACTTACTGACAAGTTATCTTCAACTGTACTAGCAAACTATGTTCAAACAGAGACTATTGGACGTCCGGGAACTGGTTATGCGGCTGCTGATGGTAATGCGATTATGGCTTCATTTGGTCTATGGCACCAACGTCAATTGGATTTGTCGAGAATGGAACAATACCAAAATGCAAATGGTGTTCAGCGTACTTGGAATATGCATAATCCAAATTATTATGGACCAAATACTGATGTGCCAGTTTATGCAGCATCATATTGGGATAATCCTTATTGGACTCGCCAGAAAAACTATGTAAATGATTATAAGGATCGTTTTTATGGGAAATGGGAGGCGACTTTAGAAGTAAAAGATTGGTTAAAGTTCGTTGGACGAGTTGCAATGGATTATTACAATGAAGAGCGAGAAAATAGAACTGCTAAAGGTGGAGTTGTTGAATTTGTAGATCGAGGTCTTTATCCAGCTTACGGCAGAAGCATGAGAAGCAATCTAGAGGTGAACTATGAAGCTTTTGCGATGATTAATAAGGATATTACTAGTGACCTGAATTTCTCAGCTCAAATTGGTGCAAATCGTAGAACTGAGAGATGGACTTACATGGGACTATCAACAAGTCAAGGTTTGGTTTTAGATGATCTATATTCTATTGGTAATACTGCAAATGATAATGTAGGATTTGGAGAGAATTATATTCCAAAAGAAGTACAAGCAGTTTTTGGTGTGTTCTCTTTTGGGTATAAAAATATGATTTACTTAGAATCATCGCTTAGAAATGAGTGGGCATCTACTTTACCTGCGTCACATTCATTCTTCTATCCATCAACTTCAGCATCTTTTGTTTTCAGTGAATTACCATTCTTATCAGACTCTAGAGTATTGTCTTTTGGTAAAATTAGAGCTGGTATTTCTAAGGTAGGTAATGCTCCAGGCGCATTCTTGTTAGGAAATTATTATTATCCTGGAAGCAAGTACGACAGTGAATTACCAACGTATTATCCTTCTAGCATTTTAACTTCTCCAGATTTATTACCAGAAGTTACAGTTGAAAGAGAGGTGGGACTTGAACTTTCATTCTTAGAAAATAGAATCAGTTTAGATGCTGCTTATTATAACAAATTAAGTAGTGACCAATTTGTCAATCAGCCAATTCCTGGTTCATCTGGAAATTATAGAAGCTTTGGAAATGGTGGCGAAATAGAAGTAAAAGGATTTGAATTGATGATAAATGCTACACCAATCAGAACGGAAGCATTTTCATGGAACATTGGAGTTAACTTCGAAAAATCACAGAGTACAGTTATTACAATTGCAGAGGGAACAGAGTCATTGACAATCGGTTCAATTTATGATGTGAGCCTTGTCCATAGACCAGGAATGCCTTATGGTTCTATCGTAGGTACTGATTATGTCTACAATGACAAAGGAGAGAAAATGATTGGTGATGATGGTTATTACCTTATTTCTGATCCAAAAGTTATAGGAGATATTAACCCTGATTGGGTTGCTGGTTTTACAAACACATTTACATATAAAGGATTGTCTTTATCTGCTGTATTTGATATGCGTCAAGGAGGAGAATTATTCTCTCAAACCCATAGATGGGGGGTAAGTAACGGTCTTTTGGAAGAAACTGTTGGTAATAATGATTTAGGAAATCCTGTTCGTAACCCAGTTACTGAGGATAATACTTCTGGTGGTGTGATCTTGAATGGTGTTTTAGAAGATGGTTCTCAAAATACAACAAGAGTAGCAATGAATTATAACGGTGCTGCTGCGGATTACCACAATCCAGAATCTGCTTCGGTATTTGATGCTGGGTATATCAAACTTCGTGATGTGAGTCTAGCATATCAGTTGCCAAATAAAATTACAGAAAAGTGGGGAATAAGAAATTTAACACTAACAGCAACTGGTAGAAACCTTGCTATTCTAAAAAGAGATAGCCCACATATTGACCCTGAGTTGACATATGGTGTTGGTAATTTCCAAGGTATGGAAATCGGTTTCCTACCAACGGAAAGATCGTATGGTTTTAACTTGAAATTTGACTTCTAGACCCTAATTAAGAAATGATGAAAAAGATTATATTATTATTGATAGGCTTCTTCATATTTATGTCATCATGTACAGATGGTTTTGAAGAGCTAAATACAGACCCTAAAACACCAATTGGACAAACTGATCCTAGTTTTATTTTGCCAACGGCACTCAATAGCTTGATGAATCATCATGTTTATACAGGTGCGGTAAATGAAAACCAGTTGGGTACATTCTCTCAATATTTTGCCAAGTATGATTATACCAATGAAAACATATATGATTTTAGAGGAAATATGTTTGATACACATTGGGGAAGTTTATACAGAAGCATTGCTGTTTTTAGAGATATAGCTCGTTTGGTAGAAGTTGCTCCATACAATAACGGATTATCACAAAGCGCTTTAAATAACAGAAAAGCTGTTTCTGAAATCATGGAAATTTGGTGTTTCCATCAATTGACGGATCAATTTGGAGATGTTCCATATTCTGAAGCAGCTCAATCACCTGATATCGTTACGCCTAAATATGATAAGCAATCAGATATTTATCCTGATCTTATCAAAAGACTAGGGGCTGTTGTAGAGTCAATTGATACTTCTGCTGAAGGTTTTGGCCCTACGGATGTGTTTTTTGATGGAGATATGAACAGATGGGTAGTTTTTGCTAATAGTTTGAAGCTCAGATTAGCTATGCGTTTAGCAGATATTGATCCTTCTGTGGCTTCAACAGCTGTCAATGAGGCTCTAACAGCTGGAGTATTAGATTCAAATAATGATAACATCAAATATTATTTTAATACGGCTAATGCATTTATGAGTCCATTGAGAAGAAATGATGGTGAAGCCGGTTGGGTAGATGTTTTGATTTGTGAAACGTTTACGGATGTTGTAAATGAAGTAGAAGACCCAAGAAGATGGTATATGATGTATGGGTGGGGACCAGAGGATAAACCATTTAATGGTTATCCACTAACTTATCAGACAAAAGGAGAATTTCCTCATGGCGATTGGGGGTATGCATTTTTGGGTTGGAATTTCAGATATGGAGATGAAAGAGATTACCCTTGGGCTCATATTTTAATAGATTATGCTGAAGTAGAGTTTTTAAAGGCAGAAGCAGTTGAAAGAGGTTTTATTGGTGGTGATGCAGCACTGCATTATACAAACGCTGTCACAGCTTCTTTGGAATATTGGGAAGTAGGTAGTGATGCGATCACTACTTATTTATCTAGACCAGATGTAGCTTATGCTACTGCTGAAGGTACTTGGAAACAGAAAATAGGAACGCAAAAATATATTGCTTTCTTTCCTCAATCTTCAGAAGCTTTTGCTGAACAACGTCGTTTAGATTATCCGGCTTTGACTCCTCCAGTATTAGTTTCTGGACAATTGACTCAAGCAGATATAGCGACAAGGTTACCTTATCCTATTTCTGAAGTTAATATGAATCCGATAAATACTACCGCAGCAATAGATGGAATTGGTGGTGAAAATAGTATCACTACTAAAGTATGGTGGGATGTAAATTAGACTGACGGAATAGTTTATGATATAAAATATAATTGAATTGGATTGGAAAAGGCTAAGCTTATAGCTTAGCCTTTTTTTGTATTATTGAAATTATTACTGTTGAGATGGTGGAAGTAAGACACCATCAATCACATGAATAATTCCATCAGTTGTTTGAATATCTGCAATCTGAACTGTTCCACTAGATTCTGTTGTAGATACAGTAATATTATCTCCAGATACGCCAAATGTAAGTGTGACTTCACTTACAGCATCAGCTGTACCTCCATCTTCTACTGAACTAGACACTACATTTGATTCAGCAACAACATGAGTAAGAAGAATTCCTTCCAAATCACCATCTGAGTTTAATTGGCTAAGAACATCCCCTAAATCATCACCTAGACTGTTAAAGGCGGCTGTATCAGGTGCGAAAAGAGTAGACGGTGCTGTTAGTGTTCCTAAGTCTATACCAGCAGTGTCTAAAGCGGCTCCTAATCCTTCTAATCTATCATCAAAGCCGATAACATCAGCCAAAGAAGGAACTAATAGTACACTTTCAATACCATGTATTACACCATTTTTAGCCATGATATCAATATCATCAGCTTCAATTCCAATATCACCATTTAGTTTCAATGATTCAGTGTTGATTAGTAGTGAGGCATTTACAGTATCTCCATCAACAAATGAGATAGGAGAGGCTGTTGAAACATAAGTCCCATCTTCAGGAAGATCTTCAGATGTTACTTTAGATGTCAATACATGATACAACAAGATGCTTGTAAGTGTATCTGTATCGAAATCAGCAATAGTAGTTGAATCAGTAAGACCTAAGTCCGTAAAGGCATCATTATCTGGTGCAAAGATTGTAAACTCGGCTGTTGTGTCTGCTATTACAGAATCTAGATCAGTAGCACCTAGTGCAAATACTAATAGTGAATAGTCTTCGTCAGCTTTTAATACTGAAAGTAAGTCCTCATCGGCATTGCCCCCCATGTCACCATCGCTTTCAACAATCACTTCATCAATAATATGTACAACTCCATCAGTACCCTGAATATCAGCTACAGTAACCTCTGCATCTTCAAAGCCATCAGCACTTAAAGTGATGTCATCTCCATCAATATTTACTGTAAGCATTAATCCGCTAGCCATTTCAATTTCTTGACCGTCACTTAAATCTCCTGAATTTACA
Organism: Sediminitomix flava; assembly: GCF_003149185.1. Classification (NCBI taxonomy): domain Bacteria; kingdom Pseudomonadati; phylum Bacteroidota; class Cytophagia; order Cytophagales; family Flammeovirgaceae; genus Sediminitomix; species Sediminitomix flava. The sequence goes on from NZ_QGDO01000005.1 coordinate 333,255, forward strand.
TTCACACCCATGATAAGATGATTCGATAAAATACCGATAATAGTTTCTTCATCAGCATCCATGAGGTCATCTACAAGGTCTGCAAATGCATCATTATCTGGTGCAAACAATGTGTAAGGACCTTCTTCTTCATCAAAAGTAAGGTCTAATACCATTAAAACTGAGTCAAGTGTACTCAGGTCATCTGTCACGTCAAGAACTTCCTCTAAACTTTGTGGAGAAAGTACTGCATCTAGACCGTGGATGACTCCATTAGATGCATCTATGTCAAGGTTGTCTGTATCTAACGGAGAAGAGCCGTTTAAGGTAAGATTACCTGCATCTACATACAATGAGAATAAACTTTCACCAAATCCAGAAGGGCCTAGAGTTGTCACCCAAGATGGTTCTTCAGGTAAGTTTGTTGATTTTACTTCTGAGCCTAATACATGGTAACTTAATAGGCTTGCCAAGGTGTCTGTATTGATACTTTCAATAGCAGCTGAATCAATACCTACAGCACTAAAAGCAGCATTTGATGGAGCGAATAGCGTTAAATCTTGGGCCTCACTTGTTAGGATACTTTCAAGTCCTGCCTCTTTAATTGCAAAAACTAAAAGACTATAGTCTTCATTACTTTCAAGTACTTCAAGAATGTTCTCAGTGGTACCACCTCCAGAACCATTGTCATCATCGTCATCACACGAAGGGATGATAATAGAAATACAGAGTAAATAGAAAAATAATAATATTGACTTTTTCATGGGTAAAATAATAGTTAACCTTAGTTGTATTTGTTGAGTATGTGAAGATTAAAAAAAATGATTTACGAAAGACCTTAAATGTAATTTGGCGTAATAATTATCTTGAAATTCAACTTTATCAAAGGTTCGATGTATTGTTCTTTATGAAAATGAGTTTTTTTGGATTGTAAGTAGATTCTTGATTCTACATTTTCCTCATATTTTAAGGCGATAGAGAGGGGCTATTGACTTTGAAATATGGTCTTTGTTATTATTTACCCTAACAATTTTTAATGAAAAGAATAAAATCTTACCTAAGGCTGTATATTAATTGGCTATTTATTGACTTTCCTCACCAAAAGGGTTTTGTGTAGCTTTTATTTTTGCACTGAACATAGAAGAATTATCCATGCTAGAAAAAGAACTAATCAGAAAGTATAATATTCCAGGGCCAAGGTATACTAGTTATCCAACAGTTCCTTATTGGGATAAAACACCTCCAACTGTAGAAGACTGGAAATCTCAAGTGAAATCTGCGTTTGATGCTAGCAATAGCAAAGATGGAATCAGTATCTATATTCATTTGCCTTATTGTGAAAGTCTTTGTACGTATTGTGGTTGTAACACGCGTATAACGATAAATCATAAAGTTGAAGAGGTTTACATTCGTACACTTTTAAAAGAGTGGGACTTGTATAAGTCTCTTTTCAATGGTGAAAAAGTAAGAATTAAAGAAATTCATTTAGGTGGAGGAACGCCTACTTTCTTTAGTCCAAAAAACTTGAAATGGATGATTGAAAGTATTTTGGAAGGAAATGAAAAAACTGAAGATGCTGAATTTAGTTTTGAAGCTCATCCTCAAAATACCACAAAAGAACACCTAGAGACTTTATATAACATAGGGTTTAAGCGTCTAAGTCTTGGTATTCAAGATTTCGACCCGAAGGTTCAAGAAATTGTGAATCGTGTTCAGAGTTTTGAAGAAGTAAAAGAAGTAACTGACTATGCAAGAGAACTTGGTTATACTTCTATCAATTACGATTTAATTTACGGCTTGCCCCTTCAAACAATTGAAACAGTAAGAAATACTATTGAGCTTGTGAATGAACTGAAGCCAGATCGTATTGCTTACTATAGTTATGCTCATATTCCTTGGGTAAAGCCAGGACAGCGAAAGTTTACAGAAAAAGATTTGCCTGCAGATGAAGAAAAAAGAGCTTTATACGAATTAGGTAAAGAGCTTTTTGAGAAGAATGGTTATGTTGAGATTGGGATGGATCATTTCGCTCTTCCTTCTGATACGTTGGCTATTGCAACCGATCAGAAAAAATTACACCGTAATTTTATGGGCTATACGCATAATTATACCCAATTGATGGTTGGTTTAGGGGCTTCTTCAATTTCAGATTCATGGGGAGCATTTATTCAGAATATCAAAAAAGTCGAAGACTATAAGGCTGCCGTAGATAACGGAGAATTTCCGTTTTATCGTGGTCATATCTTAAATGAAGAAGACTTGATTTTACGTCAGCACATTCTAAATGTGATGTGTCATTTTGAGACTTCTTGGAATGAGGAAGAATTGCAATCTGAGGTATTAGATGAAGTACTTCCTCGACTAGAAGAAATGCTTAATGATGGTTTGCTAGAATTTAAAGACAAACAAATTGTAGTGACTCCAAAGGGATATCCTTTTGTCAGAAATATTTGTATGACCTTTGATGGAAGAATGCTTAGAGATAAGCCAACTCATCAAATTTTTTCTCAGACGGTATAATATTAACTACAAGTGAGAAATAAAAAAATCCTGAGCTCAATTTTGAGTTCAGGATTTTTTCTTTACGTTAATTAGTAATACACACGTTGCGGATATTGCAGAATCGATTTTATTTTTTCTTCTGTGAAGAAGCTCTAATCACTAGTTGAGGTTTTAAAACCTTTGTTTCTGGCTTTATTTCCTCATTTTCATTACTCTCAATTTCTTTGAGAAGGAGTTTGGTCGCGGCTATACCTATTTCATAAGCCGATTGAGAAACCGATGATAAAGGAGGATCAACAATTTCGGCTAATTGCCAATTTGAAAATCCCACTACTGCTATATCATCTGGTATTTTTAGGTTATGCTTTTTTATTGATTGCATAGCCCCAAGAGCGGCCATGTCGTTGTTGGCAAAAATACCATCAATTTTAGTATCTCCCTCTTCCAATATCAAGTCTGTGACCCGAGCAGCTTCTTCTTGAGTCCCTTCACCACATTTCACAATTAGGTTTTCATTAATCTCTATACCGTACTTCGTGAGAGCCGCTTTATAGCCTTCCAATCTACTAATACTGATATCAAGATTTTTTGGTCCCAACAAGTGGGCAATGTGTTTGCAGCCTTGGTTTATCAAGTGTTCTGTTGCTTGAAATGCTCCATCAAAATCATCAGTTACAACTTTAGATGTATGTATCAAGTCACATGATCTATCAAAGAATACAATAGGCATTCCTTTATTGTAGATATTTGTGATATGGCTAAAATCCTCTGTTTCTTTGGCAACAGAGATAAGCATTCCATCTACACGAGATGAAAATAAGGCATTAATATCGGTTTTTTCACGTTCATAGCTCTCATTGGTCTGGCACATAATTACGTTGTAACCAGAGTTATAAGCAACCTCTTGAACACCAGTAATAATTTTGGCAAAAAAGTCATGTACAATCTCAGGAATAATCACCCCAATATTGTTGGTTTTCTTTTGTCGAAGACTTAGTGCTAGCGTGTTTGGTTGAAAGTCGAGTTCTTTAGCTAGTTTTACGACAGCTTGTTTAGTTTCGTCACTGATATCTGGATGGTCTTTCAACGCTCTCGAAACTGTAGATTTCGAGATCCCCAATCGATCCGCAATATCCTGCATTGTAAGTTGAGCCTTCCGCATAAAATAATTTATTAAGATCAGTTCTGTATTTTTAGAGAGCAGTCATTAAATGTATTTTTTACATAAAGTTGTGCTTTCTAACCAAATATTAAGATATCTATTTTGACAATAATGCAAAAACATTGGACAATTTTGTTACAAATTATTTTCATTATAGATACTCAAAATAATTTCACAAGATTTTTCAGCGCTTTCCATTGCCCCTTGAATTGTAGCTGCATGTCCTTCACTATTACAAGCTTCTCCAATAAAAAAGAGTTTGTTCTCGATAGGTTTTGATAAATTCTCTCTGAGTTTTAAACTATGCGGTACGGCATAAGAATAGGTTCCTAAAGTATGAGGGTCATTACCCCAATCATGAAAAATACTTTTCTGTATGAGTAAGCCTAAGTCTCTTCTATTGAACATCAGATTCAATTCATCGACAAAAAGCCTTTCTATATATGCTTTGGAAGAGGTTTCTAAGATTTTAGCATTTTTCCCCATCATATATGCACAGACAACAGGCTGTTCCTGATCACTGAATAAATAGAGTGGGGCAATCTGTCCTCCTATAATTTCACGAGTATCTTTATCCCAGAATTTCTCTGAAAATTGAAGCAAAAATTTAAAACCTCTATCAAACCCGAGCTGCTCAATTGCATTTTTATGAGGAGGAGGAAGTGAAGGAGAAAACGTTATTTTATCTTGCTTGAGAATCCCTAATGAAGTAGAAATGATACATGAGTCAGCAGTAAAGCTTTTTGAGTCTTTACATTGTATTTTTATTAGATCGTTACTGTATTCTATCTTTTCAACTTCAGTATTTAAAATGATATTATCACTCAATTCTTGTTTAAAAAAATCAATGATTTGATTCATCGGACCTTTTAAGTGATAATTCTTTTCTCCAGAAGTCCATAATCTCTCCTCATTTACTAAACTTTGAATCTCCAAACTATCTAAATCAGTACCATATTCTGCCGCAAATCCTTGAAATAAGTGTTCACTTTCAGAAGACATGTATCCTTTTTCATTTAAGTAATCCTTAAGATTCTCTGTTGGGCCATCATAATTTTCAAAAGAGTTGAAAAAACGCTTTGCTTGAAGTAATTCTGGTACTGAATGCGAATGATCTTCATCTATTAACTGATCCTTCCAAAAGTAGTAGTAATCTCCTGAGTCGGGATAAACCTTTATTTTAAGGTATTCGAGTAGCTCAAAAAATATATGGTTTCTACCATGAATTTGTTCTGCCCCAAGTTCAAAGAAAGTATCTTCCTCAACTTTAGAATATATACGTCCTCCAATTCGGTCAGAAGATTCCAGTATTTTAATGTCTATATCTGAGATACTTTTCTTTAGTAAAAAGGCCGCATAAAGTCCACTAATTCCTGCTCCTACGATTACTATACTATTCATATTGAAAAATGGTTAAAAATTAAGTTTAACTGACATCTTAAGTTATTTGCTTCAATATGTATAAATAAGAAAAACTTCTAACTACTAAAAACAATATGATTGAATAGTTGGATATAGCCTTGAATTTGTGGTTTAATTTTGTGAAAAAAAAGCTTTAGTAACATTGTGAATTGGATATGGGTTCGTCAAGCTATAATTTATTTTTTATAAAAGTTAAGCTTTTTATACTTGAGTAGGGTTTATGAGAAAAGTACTCAATCAATCTCTTTAATGAAGAAAATTACAATGTTTATGTTCAAATAGTTATAACCCTTCAATTATTATTAAAAGCTAAGCTATAATCCAATTTCTTAACTCAATACAATTTCTTATGAAAATTAGGCTGGTCATTTTATTACTTGCCCCAATCGGTTTTTTATTCACCAATTGCACGGAAGACAGTGCAGGTGATTTGCCGCCTACACCTACTTTCACAGCAAGCCAAACCTTCCTGAGAATGGGAGAAACTGTAGTTTTTCAGAATACGAGTGATGATGCTGAAAAATACATTTGGGATTTTGGTGATGGTTCGGCGAAAGAAGAGCTGAAGGATAAGTTTACACCTGTACAACATACTTTTACCAATGTCGGTAATTTTCATGTATATCTTACTTCTGTTTCTTCTAGTGGGGAAGAAGTTGAGTCTTCAATGATTATTAGAGTTGGGATACTAGAGTTACAAAGTGCAGAATTAAGAGCTTATCCGTTGATGGATACAATTGATAATTTAGGGCAAATTACTGAAATCCCGTGGGATGAGGATAGTGGACCAGACCTTAGATTGGCAGTGTTGAAATCAGGCTCTAACTATCTTTTATCTGATTTGTACCCTAATCTAGAAGAAACTGACCTTCCTCTAACAATGAGTATGAGTGGTTTTGAACAGTCAGGCTTTTGGTTGGCCGGAGACCCTTTCATCATAACTACGGTAGAAGAAGATACTGTTGATGGGATTAGCAATCTATTCATAATGAATTCTGAAATCTTAGTGGAAACTCCTTTCAATGAATTACAACGTTCTACCTCTGACCCTCTAAGTTTTTCAGGTGATTTTGAGACTGAAACAAGTGATTTAGAAGTAAGTCTTCAATCTCAGCTATACTTATTCACTGATACTGTTTTCCTACAACAATCAGCACGTAAGCAAAAAGAACTTCAATTACCTAAAAGAATTGAAGATAAACTGAATCAATTTTCAATGTAATCCAATTAGAATCCTATGAAAATACGATATATACTACAGACTTTCCTTTTAAGTCTTTTTGTCTTACTTCATGCATGTGATGAGGGCGATGACGCTACACCAGATGTAAGTGCCTCTTTTGTTCTTACAGCAACTGATCTTCCTTTAGGTTCTACATTTGAAGCTGTAAATACAAGTCAAGTAGGTGATGTGTATGAGTGGAATTTTGGGGATGGTAGTCCTATCCAAGTTGATGTAAGTAAAACTACTATGAGATATGTTTATTCTCTTCCAGGTGATTATACTGTAAGATTAACGGTAAAGAATAATAGTGGCGAAGTATTAGGTAATTATAAAGAAGAGGTTTCTGTATTTACTTATACAGTCAGTCGTGTTGAATTACTTCAGTTGCCTTCAATGAAACAAGTTTTATCTGATCCTGAAGATGAAAATTCGGAATTGATAGAAGTTGCTTGGGATGCAACTAATGAAGGAGATGCAGCAAACCCAGATTTAGTTACTGCTTTTTATAATGCGAATACTGGTGAATTTTCGGGAATTTCTGATTTTTATGAAAACTTCAATACGGCTAACTTGCCTGTAGAGTTTGAAGTTTCACCTATGATTTTCACTTATGCAAATTATCAGTTTGCTTGCTTTGATTTGGATGATGAAGATGCAAATGAAGAATCTACATCGGAGATTATGTTAGTCGCAGATATCGGAGATCCCTTTTCACAAGTAGTTGAAGAAAATGGAACCTTCAAAATAACACTGGGAGAATATGTGAATGTTTATCTCGAGAAAGTAACGACTTTAGATGATTTACAATAGAAAAAAAGGTGTGAGTTTTAACACTCACACCTTTTAATATTTTAAATAAAAACCAGTATTAATTTTCTGATTCTTCTTTAATTGCAACAGCTTTTTCAATCCAAGCTTCGAAATCTTCTCTTGAAGGATTTTTGATTTCTTTAAGCTTCAATTTTTTCTTCATACCGATAAAGTCGTTCATGAATTTACCAGAAGAAGCCTCAGCAAGGTCAATGATCATGTACATGCCAAGTTTATGCATTACTTGAACTAGTCCACTTTCAACACCAATAGCTTCCCATTCTTCAACTTTTGAAGCTACAGGCCATTTTTCAGGCTTCATTTGAGGGAAGAATAATACCTCTTGAATAGAAGGATTATTTGTAAGCATCATCACAAGACGGTCAATACCGATACCTAGACCTGATGTAGGAGGCATACCGTATTCCAAAGCTCTGATAAAGTCTTGGTCGATAAACATTGCCTCATCATCACCTCTTTCTTGCAATTTTACTTGCTCTTCAAAACGATTACGTTGGTCAACAGGGTCATTAAGCTCAGAATAAGCATTAGCAACCTCTTTTCCATTGATAATCAATTCAAAACGTTCAGTTAATTCAGGATTGTCTCTATGACGTTTTGAAAGTGGAGACATTTCTACAGGGTAATCAGTAATGAAAGTTGGTTGGATGAAGTTGCCTTCACATTTCTCACCGAAGATTTCATCGATAAGTTTACCTTTACCCATGCTTTCATCAACTTCGATATTAAGTTCTTTACAAACATCACGAAGTTGAGCTTCATTCATACCTGAAATGTCGAAACCAGTATATTCTTTGATTGCATCATACATTGTAATACGCTTGTATGGTGCTTTAAAACTCACTTGCTTATCGCCAAATTGAACATCAGTAGTACCGATAGCCTCAGTAGCCACACGCTCTAAAAGGTTTTCAGTGAATTCCATCATCCAGATATAGTCTTTGTAAGCAACGTAGATTTCCATTGCTGTAAACTCTGGATTGTGAGTTCTGTCCATACCTTCGTTACGGAAGTTTTTAGAAAACTCATATACACCATCAAAACCACCTACGATTAATCTTTTCAAGTAAAGCTCATTCGCAATTCTCAAATATAAATCGTTACCTAAAGCATTGTGGTGTGTGATAAATGGTCTTGCCGCAGCACCACCCGGAATTGACTGAAGAATTGGTGTTTCAACTTCTAAATAACCATTTTCATTGAAATAGTTACGAATAGCGTTGATGACTTTGATACGTTTCATGAACACATCTTTCACATCATCATTTACTACTAAATCAACATAACGCTGACGGTATCTAAGTTCTGGATCAGAGAATGCATCATAAACAGTCTCATTACCTTCTTCATCCTTAGCTGTTTTTACGACAGGCAGGGGTTTCAGTGATTTAGTTAAAAGTTTAAGCTCTTTAACGTGGATACTGATTTCACCTGTTTGAGTCTTAAAGCCAAAACCTTTGATACCAACAAAATCACCAATATCCATCATCTTTTTGAAGACAGTATTGTAAAGTGTTTTGTCATCTCCAGGACAAAGATCATCTCTATTTACATAGATTTGAACTCTACCTGTAGCATCTTTAAGTTCAGCAAATGAAGCTTTCCCCATTACACGAAAGCTCATAATACGACCGGCAAGAGAGACTTCTTCGAATTTGCCTTCGTTTGAGTCAAACTCAGCAAGCATTTCTTTTGCTGTAGTATTTACTTCAAACTTTTCTGCTGGATAAGGATCAATTCCCATATCCATAAGTTGTTGTCTCTTCTCCCTTCTTAAAATTTCCTGTTCGCTAAGTATTTGCATTTTATTGCTATCTAGTATTCGTGCAAAAGAATAGTGTATATATTTAAAACTTTACACTAATTCAGAATGCAAAAATAGAAAATAAATGTTCACTTTAAGATCAGATTTCAAATTATTGGGTATTTCCTTAAGATTATAAAGGATAAATTGTATAAAACGTTCTCAATAATCTGTGTAACTGATCATTTATTCTTTACCCCAAACTACAGCAACACGGTTTGCTCCATGTTGTACAGCTTCTTCAACATCCAAAGTAGAATCTACTTGTGTTTTTATTTCAACAGCTGAACCTAATAACTTTTTTAGTTTCATTGTATCGAAAACTGTAGCAGGTCTTGTGGCAAAACCTGAAGTGACAGAGATAAAATCAACTCCACCAGCTTTAGCTATTTGACATGCAGTTTCAACTTCTTCATCATTGAGGTAGGGCATTTCAATGATAAGTTTGAATAATTTCTGATGTTCGTGAATAATATTCGCAAATTGAGCCACTTCAATTTTAGCCCAACCTTTTACGTCAGATTTAAATGCTGTTAGATTCATCATCACGTCAATCTCATCAGCACCTTCTTCCAAAGCTTTTTTTATTTCTAGTAGTTTTGGTTCGGATCTGCTAAAACCAAAAGGAAAGCCTGCTGTAGTTACCAATTGCAATTCCTCAGAGCTTGGGATTTCTCTTCTTACTTTTTTTACCCAATATGGAGGAATACATACAGCTTTATATTTTTTCATTAAAGCCTCTTCAACTAATTCTATTATTTCGGATTCAGTAACTATAGGCTTTAAGTTTGTAAGTTCAATAGAACTATTTGTGGAAAGCATAAAAATATGTTTACAACCTTAATTAGCATCTTGAAAGATTTTATAATCAACCTAAGATTGCTTTATATTATTTAAACAAAGTTTTTCGTCCATGTTTACTACAAATAGGACATTCATTAGGATCATGCTTTCGTGCTTGGCAATATTCTCTTCCAAAATAGATGATTTGAAGGTGCAAGTCATTCCATTTTTCTTTTGGAAATAATCTTTTAGCATCTTTTTCAGTCTGTTCTACATTTTTTCCTGTGGTCAATCCCCATCTGTACATTAGGCGATGAATGTGGGTGTCTACTGGGAATGCTGGAATACCAAATGCTTGCGACATGACTACAGAAGCAGTCTTATGGCCAACAGCTGGTAACTTTTCCAATTCTTCAAACGATACTGGTACCTCTCCATTGTGTTCTCGAATGAGAATTTCTGATAGACCATGAATCCCTTTAGATTTCATTGGTGACAATCCACAAGGTTTAATAATTTCTTTGATTTCTTCAACTGTGAGCTGAACCATATCATAAGGATTATCAGCCCTTTCAAATAGAAGTGGAGTTATTTTGTTTACTCTTTCATCAGTACACTGAGCAGATAATAGTACTGCTATTAATAGTGTATATGGATCATTATGATCTAGGGGAATCGGTAGGGTAGGGTAAAGTTTGTCTAAGATGTTTATGATATCTTCTACCTTCTCTTTTTTTGTCATTGATCTAATTTAGATTGAAAAGTTGATGGCAAATATAGTTTTTATCTAAAAAAAAAGAATCCTATCTCAATCAAAATAGGACTCTCCTTCCGAATAATCGGATTTTAAACAAGAAATAAATCTTGTAATTATCTCATCTCATAACTCAAGAACAAATGTAGGCTGTTTGATTTTTAATAACATTGATGATGGACACTTTAGAATAATGATTACGGTCACTTTATAAATAATCGATAATATTTTGAATACAATTTTGTGCATTCTTTAGAATATGCATGAAAAGCTTTAGTTCCATTTCTCTTATTTTTTTTCCTTTCTTAACATCGTACATGTGTGTTTACTATCAAAACATAGGCAAGCTAGAACTACTAATACCCATTACTAATAACTACTATGCAACAAAGTCAGAGGATCTCTACAGGTATGTTTTTATTTCTCTTCATCTTATTAAACCTAACTGCTTTAGGTACAGATAAAGAAAAAGGTAAAACGGATAAAGATAGAGCAACAATAGCTCCTGTAAAGACAAATTATTATCATAGACCCCATCAGTATATCGCATTGAAATTAGGTGCTTTAGGTGTAGGAGTAAATTATGCATATACCATAAATAAACTCTCTGGTGTCCGATTTGGTATAAACTATTTTGGTTTTGGGACAGATCAAGAAATGACATTAGCAGGAGCTAATTTTAATGTGGACTATACTATTCAAAATATGTCTATAGAGGCTTATTATGAATATTTTCCTTTTCATAAAAAGAGAGGGCGTCTCACTAATTTTAAACGGAATTTTAAGTTTGTAATGGGCTTAACATATTTCGCTTATGTGAAATATCATGCTAAGGCTTATCGAATGAATGGAGTTGTTTTGAATGGAACAGAGTATAGCCCCTCAGAAATTGGTGATGTGGTAGCGACTGTTTCTACGAATAGAGTAGCTCCTTATTTGGGATTAGGTTCTGCTTGGAATGTACCCAATAAGAGAAGGGCTAAGTATCAAATCGGATTTGATTTAGGATTAATTTATCATGGAAAACCAAGAGTTAATTTGGTTGGGACAAACTTTTTGGAAGGAAATAGTGAGCAACAAGAACAAGTTGAAAGTAATCTCAGTTTCTTTCAATTCTATCCAAATCTCTCAGTAAAACTAATTTATAGACTACACTAATACTCTTACGATGATACTTAAAAAAATAAAATCTACCTTAGCTTTAGCATTAACCTGTTTACTTTTTAGTAGCTCATGTTCCAGTTTTTTTGATGGAGTTAATATAATAGTTACACTAAAAGAAGAAGTTCAGCCAATAGCAACATTACAAATTATGGATGCTGTGACAGGTGAGGTTCCTAATAATCTAACTCTAACTCTTTCAGGTGCTGACAAAAGTTCTATTGTCAATTTTAATGGAGGAAAGAATTTTAATGTAAATGAACAAGGTATTATCACCTTTGCTATTCAACATAGTTCTGAAAATGTAGAAAGAGTAGATTTTGATGTTACAGTAAATGCCAATGGTTATGTCAGTTCTTCTCTTCATATTAGTTTTTATGGAGAAGAAATAAATAGTTATGTTTTAGGTTTAGTACATCCTGATAATACACCCGAGGGAGTCTATGCAACAGCTCCACAAATAGAAAATAGTAGTGATGGAATTACTGCTAATACTGTAATTAGCGCTAGCCCAGAACAAGCCCCCGAAACAACCGCTTACATTCAAATTGCAGAAGGTACTCAAGTCTTTGCTCAAAATGGAAATCAAATAGAAGGAGATTTAGAAGTAAAGTTAGTCTATTTTGATCCTACTTCTGAAGAAGCTCTTAGAGCATTTCCTGGAGGTTTAGAAGTGTATGCTAACATCGATAATAATGAGCCAGAGGCAGGTGTTTTTACCTCTGCTGGTTTGGTTAATATTACGATGGAAAGCGGAGGAAAAAGTGTAAAAACTTTTTCAGAGTCAATCTTGGTAGATATAGAAATTAACTCCGAAATATATAATCCTGAAGAAGGAAGAACTATACGAGAAGGAGATGAAATTCCTTATTGGAGCATGAGTACTTCAACAAATCAATGGGAATTAGAAGGGACAACTGTAGTAGAGTTGAATAGTCAGTCAGGGAAGTTATATGCAAGAATGGAAGTTGATCACCTATCATATTGGAATCTTGATTGGTTTTCTTCAGCAAATTGTACTCAGAATTCTCGTGTAATTATAAACCTCAATAATTTACCTGAAGGATATTACCCTTGTGGATTGGAAAATACAGAAACAGGCTTAATCTTTCGTTATGCGTGGAAATATTTAAAAGATGGGGATGCTATTACTTTTTATAATACCCCACAAAGTATGAATGTAAGATTGCATGTATTCGAAAATGGAGTATGTAATAGAAATTCAATGGCAATTTCTGAAGAATTTGCAATATGTGGAGAGGTTAATAAAGTACTAAACTTAAATGCGACTACTTCTACCCCAGATGTTGTGAACTTTGATCTTAAAGCTGAATGTATAGATAACCCTGATATATCAGCAAGACCAAATACACCGATATACTTTAAATCATCAGACTGTAGATATTGGCAATATTTAGGGTATATGTATAATGGGAAAATGACAACGAGTCAATTAGTTATCGGTAAAACATATGAATTTTGGACTGTTTATAGTGATGTCTTTACGTATTTAGTTCCAAGTTCAAACATTGAATACGTTTATCAGTATGCTGAAAGTCCATGTAATTCTAACTAGTTTAAAATTATAAAATAAGTATAAAAAGCTACTGTATTCTCTATTTTTGAGAAATCAGTAGCTTTTTTTATGAAGAATTCAGAATCCGTGATACAAATCAATTTAAGCTGTTTTTAATCTAATTAACTTTATATTTGTTGCTATTACATATAAATGAGATGGTAGTTTATTGTTAAATTAGCATCAATAGAAACAATTTTTAGCTTAAACAATTAGAAAACGGATTAGAAATGAAACGAGTACTACTTAGTGCATTTTTAGCTATTGTAAGCTTAAATGCCTTTGCTCATGAGGGGATGTGGTTACCTCAACTGATAAACCAATTGAATGAAGCCGATATGCAAAAAAATGGTTTCAAATTAACTGCAGAAGATATTTATTCGATCAACAAATCTAGTATGAAAGATGCTGTGGTTTGGTTTGGGAGAGGTTGTACTGGAGAAGTAGTTTCTGATCAAGGTCTACTTTTGACAAATCACCACTGTGGTTATGGTCAGATTCAATCGCATTCAACTACTGAAGATAACTATTTGCTGGATGGTTTTTGGGCTAATAATCAGTCAGAAGAATTAGCGAATGAAGGTCTTACAGCTAGCTTTATTGTTAGAATTGATGATGTGACCAAAAAGGTATTGAAAGGAACAAATGATGGCCTTTCTGAAGAAAAGAGACAAGAAATTATCAAGAAAAATATTGATAAGATTGTTAAAAAGGCAAGTAAAGGAAATTCTTACGAAATCTTCATCAAACCATTTTTCTATGGTAATGAATACTATATGTTCGTAATGAATACTTTTAAAGACATTCGTCTTGTAGGTGCACCGCCATCATCTATTGGTAAATTTGGTAGTGATACAGACAACTGGGTTTGGCCTAGACATACAGGTGACTTTTCAGTTTTCAGAATTTATGCAAATGAAAATAATGAACCTGCTGAATACTCAGAAAATAATAAGCCATACAAGCCAGCTCATCATTTTCCTATTTCATTGAAAGGGGTTAAAGAAGGTGATTTTACAATGGTTTATGGATTCCCTGGACGTACAAAGCAATATATCCCATCATATGGTGTTTCTTATGTCGTTGACAAAGCGAATCCTGTGAAAATTCAGATGCGAGATAGAGCGTTAGCTGTTATGAAGGAAGCAATGGACGCTGATGAAAAAGTCTTTATTCAATACGCATCAAAATATGCTCGTGTAGCCAACTATTGGAAAAAGTGGATTGGTGAGAGTATGGGACTTGAAAGGTTAGGAGCAATTGATAGAAAGAAGGAGTTAGAGTCTGAATTTGAAGCCTTAGTTAAAGATAGGGATGAATACAAAGATGTTTTACCAAGTCTTGAAAAGTTATACAAGGATGTAGAAGAGTATAATTTTGCTTATGAATTATTCATTGAGATTTTCTATTATTCACCAGAGGCTTTAAGATATGCATATAGATTTAGTAATGCGGTGAATGGAAAAAGTGAGATGAAAGAAGATGAATGGTCGAAAGAGCAGGATTATCTTGAAACGCAAACAGAGAGATTCTTTGGAAACTATAATGCTAAAGTTGATCAGAAACTGTTTGTCGTTATGATGTCAATGTATGCAGAAAATATATCTGAAGATTTGAAGGCTCCAGCCTTAAAAGAACTAGAAAAAACATATAATGGCGATTTTGAAAAAATGGCTGAAGAAATCTATTCAAAATCTGCATTTGTATCTGCTGAGAGAATTAAACCTTATGTAAACGGAGAGAAGGAGATTTCAGAATTGAAAAATGATCCTTTCTATCAATTGGCAACAGGTCTCGAAAGCTTCTATCAATTAGCCATCAAACCTGAAAGAAATAGGCTTAATGCAGAAATTGAGAAGCAAATGGCTACTTATGTGAAAGGTCAAATGGAGTTGATGCCAAAGAAATATTGGCCAGACGCAAACTCTACTTTAAGAGTTACATATGGTAAAGTTGAAGGTTCTGAACCAAGAGACGGTATGGCATATCTACCAACTACAACTTTAGAAGGAGTAGTTGAGAAACGAGTAAAAACTGATGATAAAAAGCATGAGTTCTATGTGCCTCAAAGACTTGTCGATTTGTATAATGAAAAAGATTATGGTCGTTATGCTGAGGATGGAAAAATGATAGTTTGCTTCACTGGTTCAAATCATACGACAGGTGGTAACTCTGGTAGCCCAGTAATTAATGGTGAAGGGCAGTTAATAGGAATTAACTTTGACCGTTCATGGGAGAGCACAATGTCGGATATTATGTTTGACCCAGAACGTTGTAGAAATATTACAGTTGATATTCGTTACGTATTATTCGTAATCGATAAATATGCTGGAGCTAAATGGTTAGTAGATGAGATGACTATTGTCGAATAAGTTTACAATTAAAAAAGCCTCGAATCTTCAACTGATTCGAGGCTTTTTTTATGATAATTCTATTTGCCAAATACTTTTTCAAGAAGATCTGTCGCTCTTGCTTTAGGATCATTTCTGATTTCTTTTTCCTCTTTTGCAATTTGAACAAAAAGTCCATCTATTGCTTTTTGAGTTACATAATCTGTTAGGTTTGGATTTACCTTTTTTACAAACGGGATTTTATTGTACTGATTAAAAACATCATCCCAATATTTTGTAGCATTTACTTTCTCCAATGAGTTCTCAACTATAGGTTTGAATTTTTTGACTAATTCATCATTGGTAGATTTTTTAAGGTATTGTGTTGCAGAATTATCAGTTCCTTTTAAAATATCAACCGCATCATTGATTGTCATCTGCTTTATGGCGTTTACAAAGAGTGTTTTAGCTTCAGGAGCAGCTTGTTCTGCAGCTCTATTTAGTGATTCTACAGCATCTTCAACAAGTTTTTCTTGACCAACTAATTTCAGTTTTTGCTCAACCATTCCTACTTCTTCTGGAAGTGGAATTTTGATTTCAGGATTCAAAAAATATCCATTTGTTTTAGCTACTTCATCGACACCTTTCTTTATACCAATCGTAAGCGCTTCTTTTAAGCCATCGGACACTTCTTTCTCACTTAAACCTAAAAATGAGGAAGAATTTGAAGTACTAGCCTCTTGGGTATTTTGCTTTTTCTTGAAGAAATCCCAAAACTGTGCGTAGGACACACTTTGAATTAGGAATAGGTTTAAGAGTAATAGTAGGGTTACTTTCATCAGATTATAATTTAGTCTTATATTTTTTGACCTTCAATATGGCGTTGCTTTCCTTGCATATCTTCAATTATAAAGATATTCTTGAAACCAAAGTCAGCTAACAATGCTTCCATATCTTTTCCATACTGTTCATTGATTTCAAAATAAAGCCAACCTCCAGTTTTTAGTTTTGCAGCTGCAAGTTCAGTAATTCTTTTATAAAAAATTAATGGATTTTGATCAGGAACAAACAAGGCTAATTCAGGTTCGAAATCTAATACATTATTAGCCATCAATTTTTTTTCATCATTGGTGACATACGGAGGGTTACTTACAATGATATCAAGTTCAGAAAAGTCATCAAGACCATAATTTAGAATATCTTGATTAAGAAAGTTAATCTTAGCACTAAGCTTATCTGCATTTTCAGAAGCTATTTTTAGCGCACCTTTTGAAATGTCAATACTCGATACCTCTGCTTGAGGAAGCTCCAGTTTCAAGGTAATTGGTATACACCCAGAACCTGTTCCGATATCTAAAATATTGATTGATTCTTGTCTATTATGCCTTTGGATGATTTTGTAAACAAGTTCTTCCGTCTCGGGTCTAGGAATTAGGACATTAGCATCTACTTTAAACATATGACCATAAAAATGAGACTCTCCAAATATATATTGGACAGGCTCATTTTTATTTAATCTTTCTATAATCTTCTTTTCTTTCTCTGGATTATTCTCAAATTGTTTTTCCAGTAGAATAGCATTTCGGTCTAATTGATAAAGGTGATCTAGAATCATAAATGCGATCTGCTTCTTCTCATTTTCATCTTCAATGTGCAGTTCTGATTCTAGATATTTAAGGTGCAATTTTGCATTTTTCATTTAATACTCACTTGTTTCAGTGTGTTGGCTATAATAGCTCATTTTCAATTCTTTCAATCTTTTGTCATTTTCAGTAACCCAAGTCCTTTTGTTGTAATCTCCATTAGGATATACTTCTTCATAGGTTACATATTCTGAATTATATTTTTCGAACTCATCATAAAAATATAATTCAATCATTGCAAAGTTTCGTGTGATATTTTCGAGCAATGAAAGATAGTAAGGGTCTTCTTTCGAAATTACATTTCGTTGTTTTTGGAGTCTGATATTTTTCTTACTCTCTACTTCTTCAACCCACTCAATATTGTCTTGAATTAATTTATTTCTTAATTGCTCATAGTATGTATATTCTTCTTCAGACAATTCAAATAAATCTTTGCCAAAATACTTTTGCCACAAGTCATCATCTTCCGGAGTCGTCTTTAACCTAGCCCATAGGGTTGGTTTTGAGAAAGGGTCATCCAAAGTTTCATCTTCAGGTTGTTCGTAATCTTGGGAAAAGAGTAAAGTACAGTTAAAAAATGAAGTGAGAATGAGAAAATAAAGGATTTTGATATTCATCATCGTACTTAAATTCAAATGTTGTAATAATATAACGATGGAAAAGAATATTATTTTAAACGAAAATATAGAATTTCTTTCTCATTAATAGAAAAACAATATTTTTCATATTCTTTAATTGAAAAAACTCATACGGAATAAGTTCAAAAAGTACAAAAATCCCTATCGTAGTAAACGATAGGGATTTTTTGAATATTATCCCCAAACGGAAGGATTTTCCCTCCATTCTTTTAATGTTTCTAGTTTTGAAGCATCAATGTAGTCTTTTTCTAAAGCTACCTCCAATAGAGTTGGGTAGTTTGAGAGAGTACGGTATTCGATAGCTGCTTCTTTGAAGTTGTTATCCGCAATTGGGAATCCGTAAGTGAAGATAGAAACTAGCCCTAGTACTTCAACTCCGGCAGCTTGTAGGTCTTTTGCTGCTTTGATTGAACTACCACCAGTTGAGATCAAATCTTCAATAACAACAGCTTTTGCGCCTTCTCTCACTTCACCTTCAATCATGTTAGTCATACCATGTCCTTTTGGTTTTGATCTCACATAACAGAATGGTAATCCTAGTTCTTCAGCAACAAGAGCACCTTGAGGAATACCGGCAGTAGCTACACCAGCTATTACTTCTACCTCAGGAAATTCTTCTTTAATTAGTTTAGCTAAGGCCTCTTTCACATATGTTCTTACATCTGGGTAAGAAAGAGAAAGACGGTTGTCACAGTAAATAGGAGATTTCCAACCTGATGCCCACGTAAACGGAGTTTCGGGACGAATTTTTATTGCTTTTATCTCCAAAAGCATTTCTGCTATTTTCTTCGCTGTATTTTCCATGCCGCAAAAGTACATTTATTTTTTTTCTAAAAAAATCACATCTTAGGATGATCTAATCACTATTTTTGACTCTTTTCAAGAATAACAATTTTTCTAGGATTAGAAATACAAAACTGAAGAATAGCTAGAGCATGAATGCGAAAATTGGGCAAATATTGAAGTATTATTGGGGGTTTGATAGCTTTAGACCTTTACAGGAAGATATAATTACCTCAGTATTAGAGAAACAGGATACTTTGGCACTTTTACCGACAGGTGGAGGAAAGTCGATTTGTTTTCAAGTTCCTGCTTTAGCAATAGAGGGTGTGTGTGTGGTTGTTACGCCACTTATAGCCCTTATGAAAGATCAAGTGCAGAATTTGAAAGCAAAAAAAATTCCTGCCGAAGCTCTCTACTCGGGAATGCCTAAAAGACAAATTGATCTGATTCTTGATAATTGTATTTATGGAAAAGTGAAATTCTTGTACGTTTCACCTGAAAGATTAAAAACGAAGTTGTTTTTAGAGAGGGCGGCACAGATGAATATTAGTCTTATTGCTGTAGATGAAGCTCATTGTATTTCACAATGGGGATACGATTTCAGACCTCCCTATTTACAAATAGCCGATTTTAGAAAGACAATTCCAGATGTCCCAATTTTGGCTCTTACAGCAAGTGCTGGAAAGCTAGTTCAGAGTGATATCAAGGAAAAGTTGCTATTCGGAGCGAAGTCAAAAACTTTTTCGAATAGTTTTCAACGTAAGAATCTTTCATTTTCAGTACGAGAAGCTGAAGATAAAGCTGTTAAACTAAAAGAAATTTTAAGTAGGGTAGAAGGCTGTGCAATTGTGTATTTAAGAAATAGGCAAGGGACAGAGGATGTAGCTAATTACTTGAATCATTATGGGGTTTCATCAGATTTTTATCATGCTGGGTTAAATAACCAAGAACGCAGTTTGAAGCAAGATAAATGGATGAATAATCAGACAAGAGTAATGGTTGCAACCAACGCTTTCGGAATGGGAATAGATAAACCAGATGTTCGAATTATAATCCATTTAGATCCCTCAGACAGTATTGAAGCATATTATCAAGAAGCAGGAAGGGCAGGGCGTGATGGTGAAAAATCCTATGCTGTATTGCTTAATCAGACGAAGGATTTTGATAGAATTAAACAAAGAATTGATAAGCGGTACCCCGAACCAAAAGTTTTAAGACGAGTCTATCAGATACTTGGGAATTACTTCAGACTTGCTGCAGGTGGAGGTGAAATGGCAACTTTTGATTTCGTTCTTGAAGATTTTCTCAAAAAATATGACTTACCCCATGCGGAGACTTTTTATGCTTTGAAGTGTCTAGAAGAGCAAGGTTTCATTCTTATCAGTGAGCCAATCTATCAGAATTCAAATTTTATGTTTGCGGTATCACAAGAGAATGTATATAAATTTCAAGTGGCAAATTATGCCTTCGATCCATTATTGAAGAGTTTGGTGAGATTTTATGGCGGTGAAGCATTTACACATTATGTCAATATTTCAGAGCAGACACTAGCAAATAGTATTCATGTGAGTGTTTCTCAACTCAGAGAGTATTTAGCAGAGTTACATTCTCAAGGTATTTTGGTTTTCCAAACACAGAAAGATAAAGCACAGCTCACTTATCTGACTGAAAGATATGTAGCAGATAATCTGCCGATAGATGTCAAAATTTTAAAGGAAAGAAAGGCTAGAGAGCTTGAGAAAATCCAAGCAATGATGAATTATACACAAAATACTAGAAGATGCAGAAGCGTATTGATCTCTGAGTATTTTGATGAAACAACGGCAAAACCATGTGGCGTATGCGATAATTGTATCAAATATCTTAAAAAAGCATCTCAACCTTTAGATTTGAAAAAGGACATTCAATCTCTATTGGAAAAAGTAAAGGAAGCAGATATTCAAGAAATTGAATCTAAACTTAGACCAACAAATAAAAATTACTTGATAGATTTAGTACGAGAAATGGTAGAAGAAGGGGAATTGCATTTAGATGAATTTGGGCAGATTAGCTTGGCTAACTTATAGATCACTCACGTCTATTGCGATAACGGTAGCACCTATTACCTCATCAACATTTCTGATTGGAGTGAAAAGTACTTTTCTTCTAAAGACCTTATTTGCGTATTCAATACTGTAGAACTCTGAAAATTCTTCTCCTTTAAATGCTCTTGAAAGGCTTTCTCTTAAGTCCTTTCTATTGTTTTTAGTCGTGATTTCAAAAATAGAAGTTTTATACAAAGCCTTTTTTTCTAAATACTGCTCTACGCTCTCGGCAAAATGATAGTTGCAAGAAATTAATTGAAAGTTGGTATTCACTGAAAAAATCTGAGTATCACAGGCATTCATGATTGAGTTAAGAATAGCTTTATTCTTTGCATTTTCTTTTCTGATGAAGCGCTCTTGATTTTCTTGAGCCTGTAATTGTTCTTGATAAATGTGGAGTTCTTCTCTACTTTCTTTGAGCGATTTATCTAATAATTCTTCATTTTCTTGAGCATTGATAAGTTGTTCTTCTTTGGCGATGTCTTCGGTAATATCTCTTGCAGTGACTAATATGACATTGTCAAATTGTTTGATTTTTTTAGATGGTATACAATTAACATTGTGCCAATGATATTCCCCCGATTTAGTTTTTAATCGAATTTGAATGTCTTTAATGGTTTTAAAATCTTTTCTGATTTGATCGAGAAGATTTTCGATTATCATTAGATCTTCTGTGTGAACATAATCGCTCACATTTTTGCTGGTTAGGTCTTTGGATGAAAAACCTGAAAGTCTGAGCCATAAAGAGGGTGCATAAATAAACTTGCCTGTGAAATCAATCACAAAAAGACTCTCTTGGGTATATTTAAATACCAATCTAAAGATTTCTCTGAAGAAGGCATTTTCTTCAATTTGTCTATTTATTTTTTTCGACTTTTCAATCAAGTTTTCTAACTCGTCTATTTCATTAGAAGAGAGATTGTGGTATGACTCTAAATATTTCTTTATTTTATCTAAAAACATTCTTTATGAGGCTTTACAATGAGGGGTGTAGTCTTTAAATATTAGAATTATTAGTTTTGTAGGAAAGTTTCAGACTAAAAAGAATTTAAACTTGAATAAACGTTGGCAAAAAGAAGTCAGAGCACTTCACTTGAAAAAGAATCGTAAAGCTTCACAGAGATTCCTTGTGGAAGGGAGAAAGAATGTGGAAGAGTTACTAAGGTCAGATTATAAAATCGAAGCACTTTTTTATACCCAAGAATTTGAGGAAAGACATCAAGACTTACTCAATTCGTCTAGTGCTGAATTGAAACAACTTTCTAATATTTCTGATCTAGAAAAAGCGGGTACTTTCAAGTCTAATGATGCAGCTATAGCCATCGTTCGAATGAAAGAGGCTGTGAAACCTAATGCTGAAAATGAATTAGTTATCTGTCTTGATGATGTTAGAGACCCTGGAAATCTAGGTACAATTATCAGAATAGCAGATTGGTATGGGATTAAAAATGTATTTTGTTCGGATAATTCTGCGGACTTTTATAATCCTAAAGTGATCTCTTCAACTATGGGGTCTTTTTGTCGTATCAATCCTTACTACGGTGATCTAACTTCATTTTTAGAAGCGCAAAATTCCAATACCCCAATTGTAGGTGCTTTTATGGATGGGGATAATATATATCAGTCCAAACTCGCAGAAAAAGGAATCTTAGTGATGGGAAATGAGTCCAATGGAATTTCAGAACAGATTGAGGGACTTATCAATAAAAAAATCACTATCCCAAGATTTGGAGAGGCTGAATCTTTAAATGTAGCCATCGCTACAGCAGTTATTTTGGATAATTATAAAAGACAATAAATAATGAAACGCATTCCTGTAACTATACTAACTGGATTTCTAGGAGCTGGAAAAACAACTTTACTCAATCACCTTATAGAATCACAACCCAATACGAAGTTTGCGATTATAGAAAATGAGTTTGGGGCAATAAATATTGACAAAGATTTAGTGAATACACAAGCTCAAGGGATTTTTGAATTGTCGAATGGATGTATTTGCTGTTCTTTAAATCAAGAGTTGGGACAAACTTTAAATAAACTTGTAACTACAGGAAAGGATTTTGACCACTTGATTATTGAAACTACGGGAGTTGCTGAACCTGACGGGATATTGTCTGTATTTATAAATGACTATCATTTTGATGAGCTTTTTGAGGTGAATGCTGTCATTGGTATGATTGATGCAGAACATTTACTAAAAAGCTTAGAATCAGAGCCTGTCGCAAAAAGACAGCTAGCCTTAGCAGATTTGTTAGTGTTCAATAAATCATCTGAAATAGATGAGGAAATAAAGCAAAATGTACTTGAGGCAGTAAAAGCAATCAACCCATTGGCTAGTATTATTCATACTGACTACGCGAAAGTCAATGCAGAAGAAGTACTGTCACAATTTTCTTTTAGAGCGGATACTGTCAATGAGCGAATTCTAAATTCTAAATCTGAAAAAGGGGATCATCATAAAGGAATAAAGTCACTTACTTTTAGCCAAAATAAGCCCTTAAATCTTAATAAATTTCAATATTGGCTCCGTTCACTTTTATTGTTCAACCCTGATGGAATTTATCGAATTAAGGGTCTGTTGAATAAGCCGAACACCGAAGAGAAAGTAATCATCCAATCAGTTAGAGGGAATATCATATTCTCTGAAGGAGACAAGTGGAGTGAGGACGATGATAGAACATCTCAGCTAGTCATTATTGGTCATGGTTTAGATCGAGAAACTTTACAAAAAGGGATCGACTCATGTGCGATTGAGGAATGATCTCAAGAAAATAGAGACGAAAATAACAAACAAGGATATGAAAAATCAGAAGACGCCTATTACCCTAATTTCAGCAAACAACGCTAACGTTAAAAAGTACCTAGACAGCCTTCCAGATTTTGAGAATAAAGGAGTTCTATACCAAGAAGCTTTTGAAAAAAGCTATGAGAATTTTCCTCTTTTCTACAAAAAG
Source organism: Sediminitomix flava (assembly GCF_003149185.1). Classification (NCBI taxonomy): domain Bacteria; kingdom Pseudomonadati; phylum Bacteroidota; class Cytophagia; order Cytophagales; family Flammeovirgaceae; genus Sediminitomix; species Sediminitomix flava. The sequence goes on from NZ_QGDO01000005.1 coordinate 356,886, forward strand.
ATGTCTGAAGACTACATTATGGACTTGTTGAAATCGTTAGACAGATGTCCTGAAGTTGAGGGAATTGTAATGGTCTTTTCTGATGAAATGAATCTGAATCAAATTAAGTACATCTTAACTTCAGATAAAGAGTTCTTAAGATTTTTCCAGATTGAGAAGTCAATTTTCTATCCGTTAGAAAATGAATTGATCGACAGAATAAATGCTCATGAATCGGCTTATTTGGCCAATGTGCTTGAAGTCGATGAGGTAGTGGATAATTTACATTCAGCGGAGTTGTCAATTATCAATCCTCATTTGAAGTATCTTCATTTAGATGAGAATAAGTCTTCTTCAAAAGTTTCGATTTATGAAGAGTCTGAGAGTGATCACAGTTTCAAAGTGATTAATCATGAATTGACACTGGATGAAATAAGCGAATGGGCTGAAAAAGCTTTATTTGTTGGAGAAATTTATAAGATCAAAGGAGAGATACTTCATAAAGGTGTAATGTATGCTTTTGAGAATATTGGATCTCATTTTATGTATTATCCAACGTATAAATCATCTACATCTTCATGGTTAATTGTTGGTGGTCGAGAAATTGATAAAGAGTATATACTCAAAGAAATTAGACATAAAGAAGTAGTGCCTGCAATGATTTCTGAAAAGCTGCATTACTTTATTGGTGGAATAGGAGCGTTAGCAAACTAATTTCATATCTACATAAAAAAATCCCAATTGTAGTTCAAATACAATTGGGATTTTTGTTTTTTATAATAACTAATTCTTTAATCCATAATCATTAGTTTGGCAAAAGCTAGGATTAGCGTTTTTTCACCTTCAGAATCAAAGTTAACTTTTGCTCTTTTATCTGAGCCATCTTCCAAAATGGCTGTGATTGTACCTTTCCCAAATTTCTTATGCAGTACATTTTGACCTTGTCTTAGCTCTGCTGGATTTGACGGCGTAAAGTTTTCAAGGTTTGGGATATCTTTCTTTTTAGAGAAAGAGGTAAATGTATTTCTGTTAGTAGTAGGAGACTTTGATTCAGTTTTACTAAATGATCCAAATCGACCTGAAGTAGCTTGTCCTTCACTGAAAGATGAAGGTCTTCTGACAGGTTTTTGAACATTTAAGAATTTAGAATCTACTTCACTCAAGAATCGGCTAGGCTCACACATAATCAATTTACCAAAACGGTATCTTTGAAGGGCGTATGAAAGTGTAAGCTTTGACATCGCTCTTGTGATTGCTACGTAGAAAAGTCTTCTTTCTTCCTCTAAGTCGGCTCTACTTTCAAGCATCATTTGAGAAGGGAAAAGATTCTCTTCCATACCAGCAATATAGACATGCTTGTACTCTAGACCTTTAGACATATGTATGGTCATAAGGGTCACAGCATCGCTGTCTTCTTTACTCTGATCTTGTGAAGTGATCAGAGAAACTTCCTGAAGAAATGTTTCTAAACTTTTATCTTCTTTTTCAGGATCATCTACAAAAGCTTTGACAGCATTTAGTAACTCTTGAAGGTTTTCATAACGTACACGACCCTCAACTGTTTTATCATCATATAATTCACGGAGTAATCCAGACCCTTTCGCTACAGATGTTGCTGCAGTAAATGCATCTTTGTTTTTGACATCTAACATGAAAGCTTGAACCATGTTCGCAAAGTTTTCAAGCTGAGTTGTTAGTCTACCTGTGAAGTATCTTCTAGCATTTAGAATGATTTGCCAAGGTGTTGTATTCTCCTGTGAGGCTTTCACTAATATTTTATCAACTGAAGTAGGACCAATTGCTCTTTTCGGGTAATTAATAATCCTTTTTAGTGCTTCCGTATCGGCAGGGTTAATGACAAACCTTAAATAGGCTACCATATCTTTGATTTCCTTTCTTTGGTAGAAAGATAAACCTCCAATGATACGGTAAGGAATATTCATTTTCCTTAAAGATTCTTCAATAGATCTGGACTGAGAGTTTGTACGGTAAAGAATAGCAAAATCTTCACAATTGAGGTTGTTATTCATTCTTTCCTCAAAAATGGAAGTTGCGATCAATTTAGCCTCTTCAGAGTCAGATGTAGCCCTAATTACATCAATCAGTCTACCATCGTCATTGCTAGTCCAAACGTTCTTTTTAAGCTGGGCTTGGTTGTGTTTGATAACTGAGTTAGCAGCTTCAACAATATTTTGAGATGAACGGTAATTCTGCTCAAGTTTGATGACCTTAAGATCGGGGTAGTCTTTCTCAAAGTTCAAGATGTTTTGGATGTTTGCTCCCCTAAAGGCATAGATACTTTGTGCGTCGTCACCTACTACACAAATATTTTGACGTACCGCTGCAAGCTTCTTTGTGATTGAATATTGAGAGACGTTGGTATCTTGAAACTCATCAATCATCACGTATTGAAACTTTTGCTGATACTTATTTAAAACATCAGGGAATTTATGGAGAAGGACATTTGTGTTGTATAACAAATCGTCGAAATCCATCGCATTTGCTTTAAAACATCTCAAAGCATACTCTTTGAAAATATCAGCAATTTTTGGTCTTCCACTCGCTTCATCCTCTAATTTATATTCTGAGTTATTTGCATAACCTCTCCACGAAATTAGATTGTTTTTAGCATTTGAAATACGAGCTAAAACACCATTTGGTTTATAGATTTTATCGTCGAGTTTATACTCTTTAATAATAGATTTAATTACGGACTTTGAGTCATCAGAATCATAGATCGTAAAATTACTCTGATAACCTAGCTTGTCTGCTTCATATCTTAAAATACGAGCAAAAATAGAGTGGAAAGTTCCCATCCATAGGTTTCTTGCCTCAGTACCAACCACACTTTCAATCCTCTCTCGCATTTCGCGAGCAGCTTTATTGGTAAAAGTCAATGCTAAGATGTTAAAAGGTTCAACCCCTTTTTCCATCAAATAAGCAATTTTATAAGTAAGAACCCTTGTTTTACCAGATCCAGCACCAGCAATAATCATCATTGGACCTTCAGCGTTTACAACCGCTTCTCTCTGTGGCTCGTTAAGACTATTTAAATAATCCATAATTAAATTTCATCTAACCTTGATCTATCATCTACAAAGTTAAAAGCTTATTTCTATTTTTTGATAATCTAGAGGAAAAGCTTTAGGATAAAATCTATTTTAAATAGAATCATAAAGGAATGTAAGGAAATGTACAAGTTTGCAGAACTGCAAGTTTGTATTCACCGTATTATTAACATGGGGTATAGGTTTTTGTACTTAAGCAGTATAATTCAATCAAATTGAAAAAAAAAGAGCTGTATGCTTTGCATTTTTTAATGGGAATTAACAAATTAAATTAATGGATAACTGTTATTTATTTAATTTAAAATAGGATTTTATCTGTTTATGGAGCTGTAGATAAAGTTAGAGGTCATTATTGTTTCACCAAAACTACAATGCTATGGAATTTATTTTCGATTACAATCAGAAACAAGAAATAAGAAAAGGAGATATCCTTTTAGCAGAACCTTTTATGACTGACCCAAATTTTGAACGTGCTGTAGTCTTGGTCTGTGAACATAATGAGGAAGAAGGGTCCTTTGGGCTCGTTTTGAATAAACCTTCGGTGGTTCAAATGGAAGATATTTCGTTAAACTTGGCCAAAGAACATGAATTATTTATCGGAGGCCCAGTAGAGCAAGATACACTCCATTATTTACATACAATGTCAGATGTAAAAGGGGCTGTTAAGCTCAGAAATGGCGTTTATTGGGGAGGAGAATTTGAACACCTACAATTTATGGCAGAAAATGGATTCTTAACCACAGATAATTGTCGATTCTTTATGGGTTACAGCGGTTGGAGTCATTTACAGCTAAGAGATGAGCTAGAGAATAATTCTTGGATTGTTTCACATCAAGACCCATCAATTATTTTTAAAGAAGAAAGTGATACATTGTGGCAAAGTGTTCTCAAAAATATGGGAGGAAAATATAAAGTACTTTCCAATTACCCGAGAGATCCAAGATGGAATTAAAATATTAGACTATAAATTAGAATAGAAAAACTGACCCTAGGTCAGTTTTTTTGTTTAAAAATAGAAGGTATCTCAAATTAGATAGATTAATTTGAGGTTTGAAGCTGAAAAATTTGGTTTGTTTAAAATGGAATTACGACATTTGAATACAAACGGGGAATGAATACCTTTTTGAACTTTAGCTTAATTATTTTTAGAAATTAAAGCATTCTAATTCATCGAGGTATAACATGACTTAATATCTATTCCCTAATCATTATGGTTAGGACTAAATAAATAGCATATGAGTACAAATCCTGAGGACGCACACCAACCTTCTGAGGAAGGAAATTCTAACAATCTTGACAATAACAAGATTGTTCCAGACGTAAACGATGGTTCTGAACAAAAAAATCAAGAAATGAGCGCAGAAGAAAAGACATTAGCGAACAAAGCTCAAGAAGCTGAAAACAACATCAAAGAAGAAGTTTCTACTGAAGAAACTACAAATGAAGTTGAAGACAAAGTGTTTGAAAATGAGATTGATTTCCACAAACTTTCGAAAGAAGAGTTGGTGAAAGTATCTCAAGAGTTGACAACTGTAAAAGATGTAGTTAAGGCGGAGCAGGTTGTAAAAGAAATTCGTGAGGTAATTGAGGATATCCGTAGAGAGGAGTCTGAAATCGCTAAAGCTAAGTTTCTGGAAGAAGGTGGTGATGAAGATGGGTTTGAGTATCGTGATAAAGATATCGATGCTTTCTTTACTAATTATAAAACGGTTAGATCTCGTAAAAAACAATATTTCGAAGATCTTCAATCAGCTAGAGATAATAACCTGAAAGCTAAAAAGAAGGTTATTAACGAAATCAATGAAATCCTAGATTCTTCGAATCAATCTGGAGCGATGGCTAAAGTTAAAGAGCTTCAGAAAAAATGGAAAGAAATTGGTGCTGTACCTCAAGCAGATGCTGATGATCTTTATAAAACATATCATGCACTTCTAGATCGTTTTTACGATAACATGAGTATTGAGTTTGAATTAAAAGAACTTGATCGTAAGAAAAATCTAGAGTTGAAGTTAGCGCTTTGTGAAAGAGCTGAATCTCTATTAGAAGAGGAAAATATTAATGAAGCAGTTACAAAATTGAATTTGCTTCATGATGAGTTTAAATCTATTGGTCCTGTTCCTAAAGAAGAACAAGATGCAGTTTGGGATAGATTTAAAAAGGCTTCTGATGTACTATATGACAAAAGAAGAGCTCATGCAGAAGAGTTTAAGAAAGTTCTCAACGAAAACATGCAGAAGAAACAAGATCTTTGTCTTCAAGTTGAGAAGGTTTCAGATTTTGACTCTGACCGTATAAAAGAATGGAATGAGAAAACGAAAGAATTGCTGGCTATTCAAGAAGAATGGGATAAAATTGGTCCTCTTCCAAGAGAAGTAGCTAAAGATATCAATAAGCAGTTTTGGGGTAACTTTAAATCATTCTTTGCTCGTAAGAATAAATTCTTTGAAAAGCTTGAGGCTTTCAGAGCTGAGAACTTAAAGAAGAAAGAAGAGCTAGTAGCTAAAGCTGAAGAGCTTAAAGATAGCGAAGATTGGAACACGACGACTAACGATCTGAAAAGACTACAAGAGGATTGGAAGAAAATTGGTCCTGTTCCTGAAAAATTCCGTGATTCAGTTTACGAAAAGTTCAAAGCTGCTTGTGATGTTTTCTTCGAGAGAAAAAGAAGCCAACGTAAAGAACAAGATAAAGAGTTCTTGGATAACTTGAAGAAGAAGGAAGAAATCATTCTTGAAATCAATACTTTGGCTAAAGAAGATGGAGATTTCAATATTGATTTGTTGAAAGAAAAAGTACAAGCTTTTATGGCTATTGGCTTTGTTCCTAGAAGAGACAAAGATGCGATCATGGATAAATTGCTCAATGCTTGCGAAACTTATCTTGATACTTCGTCTTTAGAAGGTGATGAAAAAGAAACTCAAAAGCTGAAATTCAAAGCTGATATCTTTAAATCTGTTCCTGGTGGAGGAAGATTTAAAAATCAAGAGAGTAAAGTTCGTAACAGAATTACAAATCTTGAGAATGATATTGCTTTATGGCAGAACAACCTTGCTTTCTTCGCTAATTCGAAGACAGCTGATAAGATGAGAGAAGAGTACAATGAGAAGATTTCTAAAGCACAGGCTGAAATCAAAGTACTTAAAGATCAATTAAGAATCATTAGAAGCATTGAGAACTAATTCTCAAAGGATATAAGATTTACAAAACGGTAAAGAAGCACTGCTTTTTTACCGTTTTTGTTTTTATATCACTTGTGCAATTTCATAGTAAAAAGTAAACTTCATAGAATGTAGTGAAGCGCTATTTTGAGAGAACTAAATAGCCAACTATGAAATCAACATTACTATCATTTATTCTTATTATTAACTCATTTTATTTAATTGCTCAACAATCCAAACTCTCCCCAAATGAATATGAAAGCAATAAAGTCATAGTAAAATACAAGGACTTCCCAAGTGATCATCAAGTAAGTTCTTTGTCATCAAGTAATAAAGGTGATTTTGCAATAAATTCTCAAAAGTCTTTCTTTCGTAATTCTGATAACTTAAGCAATTCTAGAACGCAAGAAAGTTTGCCTGAAGTTTATAAAATCTATGAACTAGAGATAGAAACATCGCTAGCCATTGAAGAGGTGATTCTAAAATTAATGGAAAATGAATCTATTGAGTATGCAGAGCCTGCATATACCTATGAACTCTTAGATACCCCAAATGACCCTTTGTACTCATCCCAACTTATGGCAGATTTATTCTCCATAGAAGGTGTATGGAAATTGACAAAAGGGGATAGTAACCTTGTGATTGGAATAATAGATACAGGGACAGAATTAGGGCATGAAGATTTAGCTAACAACCTTTATTTTAATCAGGCTGAGAAAGAGGGGCTGCCTAATGTAGATGATGATGGAAATGGTTATATAGATGATATTACAGGTTATGATTTTGCTGAAGAAGACAATGACCCAAGTATAGATAGAAGTACACATGGTTTGTCTGTTGCCGGAACAGCAGTTGCCATCTCGGATAATGGAGTAGGAATAAGTGGTGTAGCTCCTCTATGTAAATATATGCCTCTAAAAGTGGAGACTACATCGGGTTCTTTAATCAATATCTCTGAGGCTATGATCTATGCCGCTATGAATGGCTGTAAGGTGATTAACCTTTCGTTGGGTAGAGCTTTTAACCCTGCTCGTTATGAGCAAGAAATTATTAATTATTTGACCGAAACATACGATGTTTTATTTGTGGCTGCCGCAGGAAACAACTCAGCTAGTCATACTGATTATTACCCAGCTTCTTACGATAATGTATTATCTGTTACAGGTCTAAAGCAAAATTATAATAATCTTGATTATAAGTATAGTCATAAAATTGATGTAGCAAACCTTGGTAGTAATGTTCATGTAACAAGAGCGAATAATACCTATGGAACATCTGCCGGTACTTCATATGCATCTCCACTTACTGCAGGTGTTGCTGCTTTGATAGCTTCTTACGATAAGAGTTTGACAATGTCTCAAGTAGGAGAGTTAATTCGTACTACAGCAGATACATCTATCTATCAGAATTCTACAAACTCTTCTTTACAAGGATATTTGGGAAGAGGTTTTGTAAAACCGTTGAATGCTTTAAATAGATTAGATGAGGCTATTTCCGTAAGAATGGAGGATATTTCTGCATTTTCCTCAAGAGGAGATATTATTGAGTTGAATGATGAATTTTTTATAAATGGACAATTTAAAAATTATCTTAATTCAACTTCTAGTCAGTTGAATGTACAAATAGAGAGTAATTCTACAGCGTTTGAAATTTTGGAAGGTAATTTCAATATTGGAGCACTGAATGAATTAGAGAAAACAGAATTGGATCAAACTGTTTTCAAAATTAAATTGATTGAAGATGTATCTGAAGGTAGTCGATTCTCATTTAAGCTTATTTTTTCTGATCCTAATAATAATTATTACGACGAACAGTATTTCTACATCACTCCTAAAGAGTCTAAGATCTTACTCTATCTGAATAATTTTGCAGGATATTTTAAATCGGATGGATCACTTGGATATCCTTCAAGTTTCTATCATAAAAGTTCTGGCTATAGGCGTTTCATGTATCAGTTTTCAGCGGTTATTGCACAAGATGAAAATTCAGTATCAGATGCAATCAGAAATGAAGATGACTTATATGCAGATACAGATTTTTCTTCCAATCATTCTCCTTCATATTATGAAAGAGAGAATCATCGAGCTTCGGTTTATACTGCTTTCAATGATTACCAAAGAGGTTCAGAGACTTCTAATAATGTAGATGTAGAGTTAATAGCTTATGGAAATAAGGATGATGAAAAAGATGATTTTATTTTAATTGATTTGAAATTGACTAATACTTCAGATCAGACAATTGATTCTCTTTACGCAGGGATGTACATAGATTGGCTATTGAGTGGAAGTACAAGTGTTCGGAATACAGATGTTGCTTCATGGGATTCTAGTAAGGATTATGTATACGCTTATAATACAGGTATTTCTAAATATGCAGCTTTTAAGGTATTAAATGAGGATAGATTTTATAAATCATTTGATCAAGAAAGTGGAAATCAAGATATCGATTTATCAGATGGTTTTTCTGATTCAGAAAAGTTCTCATTAATGTCTGATCAAATAGATGATTCAGTCATTGGAGGTGCTAGTGGTGCCAATGTTGGGTCTATGCTTGGAGCAAAACTTTATGGTATTTCTCCTCAAGAGTCGCAAAGAGTTGTATTCATATTGGCTATAACCACAGTAAACAAAACGAAAGTTGAAGCTATTTTGGCTGAAGCAGAAGAGTTTGCTCAAGATTTTCTTAATCTACCATTTGCAGATACTTATTGGGATGGAACTCAGTGGGTCAATGGAACACCATCATCTGATAGAGTCGTAAGAATTGAACAAAACTCTCCCAATACATCTTTTTCAGCTAAGAAATTGATATTGGAATCAGATGTTTCATTGAATATTCCTAAAGGAGAAGAAGTTAGAATATCTGAATCAATAGTGAGTGATAACTCAAAAATAACTGGAGGTGGATCCTTGTATCTAACGAACCCGAATGGTGAAATAGAAGTAATAAACACCCTGAACATAAGTAATGTATTGGAGTTGGAAGCAAATACAACATTAAATACCAATTCAAACTTGAATTTTGAAGATGGAGCAGTCTTGTTACATGAAATTTCATCTCAAATTGAGGGGAATACCACATTTAAAAGAACTGGGCATGGGGAAGGTGTTAATGCTTATAATTATCTTTCTCTACCAGTAACAAGTCGAAATCTTCATGATAGTATTAGTAGTACCGATCGTTATTATTTTGATGAAGAAGGAACCGATGATGGTATAAATGATAACGGTAATGACCCAAGTTACACTCCAAATGATATGAGTGATGATGTTTGGAAGGTATTTAACGAGGGTAACCAATTAGAAATAGGTAAAGGTTTTATAGCGTCAGATATTGGAAATGTAAGTATTACAGGAGAGCCTATCACTGGGACTTACGCCGTCGGTGTTTCGTCTACGCAAACAGGGTTTAACCTACTTGGTAACCCATATATGGCGCCTATAAATGTAGAGTCATTTTTAACACACAGTGCAAACTCAGAGCTTGAAGGTTCAGTTTGGGTTTATACTTCAAATAGTGAAGGTAAAGGTTGCTATGATTGCTTTAATCTTCTAAATACGGGTGAGATACCAACTTTCCAAGGTTTCTTTGTGAAAGCAAATTCTGCTGGGGAGGTTGAGTTTACGAATGAAATGAAGGTAAGGTCAAGAGAATCAAACTCCTTAAAACGTGTCAATCACGGAGGTACTGGTTTTAGTATTTTCGAATTACATGTTGAAAAGCAAGATGGAATCTCCGATAAAGTGATATTGGGTTTTGATTATATTTTCTCAGAGAACTTTGATGAAAACTATGATGCGAGAAAACTTAGAGGAACACAAGATCTAGATGTTTTCATTGAGATTGATGAGGTAGAACATTCAATTGTAGCTTGGCCTCCAGTTGAAGATTTGAAGATTTTTAATCTAAATATTGAATCCGAAAGTGCTGAACAATTCAGCTTTCACTATACTGTGAGGGAAGATCACCTAGTACCAGAAGGGGTTTTTATCAAAGATAATGTAAATAATAGTTATACTCTTCTAGATGATAGCGAAGATACTTTTACAGTTGAAGTACTCGAAAATGATCCTCCGAATCGATTCCAATTATTGTTAGTCGAGAATCTTGATCAAATTTTGGCAGTCCAACAAGGTTTGGAAGAATTATTAGATATAAGAGTTGGGGCTAATCGAATAGTTTTAAGTGGTCAAATATTAACTCAAAACAGAGAACTTCAAGTTTCAGTATTTAACCTTCTAGGGCAAAAAGTAATGGCTAAAAAACTGTCTGATTCAAGTCTATCTTCAAGTGTTGATATAGACCATGATTTAAGAAAAAATCAACCATACATTTTGCAGATAGGTGTAGGGAACCAGTTTATTAATAAGAAAATTATTTTGAAGTAGATTATACTGAATGAAAAAGCCCTTGGTCTGTATATCAAACCAAGGGCTTTTTCTCTTTGTAATAGACTATTCTACTTTAGCTTTAGCCTTAATCACATCGATACCATTCAAAAGAAGTGTAGCAGAGGCTGGGTTAGTAGCCAATGGCACATCATAAAGGTCACACAATCTTAATAACATTTGTACATCAGGCTCGTGTGGATGTTTCCCTAGTGGATCTCTAAAGAATAATACCGCGTCAATATCTCCTTCAGCAACCATTGCAGCAATCTGTGCATCACCTCCCATTGGTCCTGATAGTTTAGCATCAACTTCAAGTCCAGCTTTTGCCAAATGACTACCTGTAGTTCCTGTAGCTACAATCTCTACACCAGTTAATTGGTCGATATGATCTTTAAAAAATCCAACCATCTCAGCTTTCTTACCGTCGTGTGCAATTATTGCAATCTTTTTAAAGCTTTCTCTCATGATTTTATTACTTAAAAGTTTTAGCTTAATCGATGCTAAAAATAGGGATATTATTTTTTAGCAACAATGAGATAATTACTACAAATTCTCAAAAAATGTCATTTTTTCTCCTTTTTACCCTTCAAATCTACTTTTTTAAAGCAAAGAGTTCTTTTCGACTTGAAAAAGTGTTTCAATCGGTTTCTCTTAAGTAAGAGTCTTAATGACTGATTCGCACATTAATTCTTTTCCAGAAAATAGTCTGAAGGAAACCTCTGCCAAATAAAAAGATAAGTAATGAAATCCATAAACCATGATTTGCATATTCTGGCTTTAGAATGAAATAAGGGATGAAGAAAAATATAATGGCAGATAAAACCATAGTAATCAACATTTCTTTTCCTGCTGTAGCACCGATATATACACCATCCCAAACATAGGATGCAAAACTTACAATGGGGATGAGAATAACCCATTTCATAAATGGCATGGATTGATTTATGATTTTCTCATTTGAAGTCAACAATCTTAAAATGTCGATTCCGAAAACATAATAAACTAAGCTGAATATAAGGCTAAGAATTGTTCCATAGATAAGCAGCTTTTTAATCAAGGTTTTAAGCTTGCTGAAGTCTGATTCTCCGATATATTTTCCTGTAAGTGCTTCGCCAGCGTATGCAACACCATCAATCAGATAAGAGAAAAACATAGAGTACTGAAGAAGAAGTGTGTTTGAGGCTAAAATCAAATCACCACTTTCAGCAGAAACAGCTGTAAAGTAATTCAATACTAGAATGAGTAGAAGTGTTCTTAAGAAGATATCTCTATTCATTTTAAAAAATGGAATCATTTCTGATTTATGCAGAATTTTCTTCCAATCTATGGCTTTGAAAAGGTCTTTATCAATACGCATTGAAAAGTAAAGTGCTACTGCAAAACCTATATATTGAGCGACAACAGTTCCGAGTGCTGCTCCATCAGATTTCATTCCTAAGCCGTAAATAAACCAAGCACTAAACCCAAGATTGAGTACATTTCCTAGAATCGTAATAATCATTGGGTATCTAGCATTTTGCATCCCAATTTGCCAACCCAAAAGGGCGTATAATCCTATTGTGGCAGGTGCTGCATAAATACGGATATAGAAATAGTCTTGTGCAAATGAAACGACCTCATCACTACCTTTCAATATTTTAAATGATAGATACTCAATTGGGACTTGTAATAAAATGAGTGCTAAACTTCCTACTGCAGCAATTACTAATCCTCGAAGAAGCGTGAATCGAGCTAATTCAAAGTTTTTCTGTCCGTAAGCTTGCGCCGTAAATCCTGTAGTTCCCATACGTAAGAATCCGAAACTCCAGTATAAAAAGTTAAAGATTATAGTCCCAAGTGCCACCGCTCCCAAGTAAACTTCAGAATCTAGATGACCTAGTAAAGCCATATCTACAAGACCTAATAGCGGTATTGTAATGTTACTGATAATGTTTGGTATAGCTAAGCGAAGAATCTGTTTGTCCATTTTTTATTCAAAATATTTCAATTGCAAAGGTATTCAAATCCTATCGCTATCACCCCATCTATTTTGAGCTAGATACACATTAAGATGAGAATTTTCATATTTTTGTTATTCATTTACACCAGAATGCTGAAATTCTGTTGTATAGTCATACAAAAATGTTAGCGCGATCATTAGCCGTTCGCCTAATTTTGAGGATTTAGTAGTTAACAGCCTAGCTTAGCAATACATGTATCTAATATTTGATACGGAAACCACAGGTTTACCGAAGAATTTTAATGCACCAATAGAAGACCTTGATAACTGGCCCCGTCTTGTCCAGTTGGCTTGGCAATTACATGATGACAAAGGTAATTTGATCAATGCAGAAAACTTGATCGTAAAACCTGAAGGATTCAGTATTCCATTTAATGCAACCAAGATTCATGGTATCACGACAGAAAGAGCGATCAATGAAGGTCATGATCTTTCTGAAGTACTTGAAATTTTTGCAAAGGATGTCGCTAGAGCTGATAAACTGATCGGTCACAATGTTATTTTCGATATCAATGTGACGGGTTCAGAGTTCTATCGTACAGGCGTAGAAAGTCAATTATTAGAAACAGGAACCATTGATACCAAAGATGTATCGGTTGATTTTTGTGCTATCCCTGGTGGGCGTGGCGGTAAATTCAAATGGCCTACGCTTACTGAGCTTCACGTTAAGTTATTTGGTGAAGAATTTGACGCAGCCCATGATGCCGCATATGACGTTCATGCAACTACCAAATGTTTCTTTGGTCTAATAGCTGAAGGTGTCGTTGAGCCTCTTAATGGTATTGCAGTTGAAGATATTGTCTATGAAGCTCCAGAACTAGACGAAGCAAACTTTGTACATCAAGAAGAGTCTGCAAGTAAAGCTGGTGGTTCTATTGATAAAGAAGCAGCTTTAGCTGAATTAAAAGATGAGCCTTTTACACACCTACATTTACATTCCCAATTCTCAATTCTTCAAGCCACTTGTGAAATCAATGCGATTGTAGATAAGGCTAAGGAAATGGGAATGACTTCTGTCGCACTTACCGATATGGGTAATATGTATGCGGCTTTCCATTTTGTAAGAGCAGCTCTTAAAGCAGATATAAAACCTATTGTAGGATGTGAATTCTTCTTATCTGAAGATCGAACAAAGCAAAAGTTTACGAAAGACAATCCAGATAGAAGGCGTACTCAGAACCTTATTGCCAAACATAAGGCAGGGTACCATAACCTTGCAAAGTTAGCTTCTGAAGCTTTCATTTCTGGATATTATGCGGGTTTTCCACGTATTGATAAGAATATTCTTGTTGAGTTTAAAGAAGGCTTAATTGCGACAACAGGCGGATTGGATAGTCCAATTAACCATCTTATTCTAAACGTAGGAGAGGAGCAAGCAGAACAAGAGTTTATTTGGTGGCTAGAAACATTCCAAGATGATTTCTATATCCAATTGATGCGTCATGGTCTTGAAGAAGAAGATTATGTAAATGGTGTTTTAATTGGTTTTGCAAAGAAATATGGCGTGAAATATTTTGCTGCAAATAATGTCTATTATATGGACAAAGAAGGAGCAAATGCCCATGATATCCTTCTTTGTGTAAAAGACGGTGAAAAGCAAGATACGCCAATTGGTAGAGGTAGAGGATTCCGTTTTGGTTTCCCAAATCAAGAGTTCTATTTCAAGTCTCCAGATGAGATGAAAGAACTCTTCTATGATTTGCCAGAAGCAATTCGTACAACCAAAGAAATTGATGATAAAATTGAAGGTTATGAGTTAGCACGTGATGTGCTACTTCCTGCCTTCGATATTCCCGATGAGTTTAAAGATCCATTGGACGATGAAGATGGAGGAAAACGAGGGGAGAATAACTACTTACGTTATTTGACTTATATCGGAGCAAAAGATCGATATGGTGAAATGACAAAAGAACTCAGAGAACGTTTAGACTTTGAGTTGATGATTATTGAGAATACAGGATATCCGGGTTACTTCCTTATTGTACAAGATTTTACGTCTAGTGCAAGAGATATGGGCGTTTCGGTTGGTCCTGGTCGTGGATCTGCTGCAGGTTCTGCTGTTGCTTATTGTATTGGTATTACCAATGTCGACCCGATCAAATATGATTTGCTATTTGAGCGTTTCTTGAATCCCGATCGTGTATCCATGCCCGATATTGATATTGACTTTGATGATGAAGGGCGTGGAGATATTATTAACTGGGTAGTTGATAAATATGGCTCAAGGCAGGTTTCTCATATCATTACTTATGGTACTATGGCTGCCAAGTCATCTATTCGTGACACAGCTAGGGTACTAGATTTACCTTTATCGGATTCGGATAGGGTAGCAAAGCTTGTTCCCGATATGAAATTGGGGAAACTCTTCAAAATGGATGATAACCAACTCCGAGAGAAACTAAACTCTGAACAAATGGAGATGGCTCGTCAATTGAAAGAGATTTCTGAACAAGACAACCTTGAAGGAAATGTACTGAATACAGCTCGTGTACTTGAAGGTTCGGTTCGTAATACGGGGATTCACGCATGTGGGGTCATCATTACTCCCGATGATATCACCAACTTTATTCCTGTATCTACGGCAAAAGATGCTGACCTTCTAGTGACTCAGTTTGATAACTCGGTGGTAGAAGATGCGGGTATGTTGAAGATGGATTTCTTAGGTTTGAAAACCTTGACCATCATCAAAGATGCCATCAAAATGATTAAGGAAAATCATGGTGTTTTAATTGATACCGATGATATTCCTCTGAATGACCACCCAACGTATAGGTTGTATCAAGGAGGTGAAACAAATGGTACATTCCAGTTTGAGTCTCCGGGTATGCAGAAGCACTTGCGCTCACTTGTTCCCGATAAGTTTGCTGATTTGATTGCGATGAACGCCTTGTATCGTCCGGGGCCTCTTGAATATATTCCAAACTTTATTGCACGTAAGCATGGTGAAGAAGAAATCACCTATGACGTGGATAAAATGGAAGAATATCTTGCGGAAACATACGGTATTACTGTCTATCAAGAGCAAGTAATGCTTCTGTCTCAGTCTTTGGCAGGTTTTACCAAAGGTGAAGCCGATATGCTACGTAAGGCTATGGGTAAGAAAATCTTTGCCTTACTAGAAAAGCTGAAGCCTAAGTTTATTGAAGGGGGAACAGAAAGAGGTCATAATCCTGAACGTCTGGAGAAAGTTTGGAAAGACTGGGAAGCATTTGCAGCTTATGCCTTTAACAAGTCTCACTCAACTTGTTATTCTGTGGTAGCTTTCCATACTGGATACTTGAAGGCGAATTATCCTTCAGAATATATGGCATCCGTTCTTACGCACAATATGAACGACATCAAGAAGGTAACCTTCTTTATGGAAGAATGTGCGAGGATGAAGATCGATGTACTTGGTCCAGATGTCAATGAATCTCGAATGGACTTTACTGTAAATGCAGAAGGTGCAATTCGATTTGGTATGGGAGCAATTAAAGGGGTTGGAGAAGGTCCTATTAATGCCATTATTGAAGAAAGAGAAAATAATGGTAGCTATAAAAATATCCATGATTTTGTAGAGCGTGTTAACCTAAAAGCAGTTAACAAAAAAGCTATGGAAGGTTTAGCTTATGGAGGTGGTTTTGATGGATTCAAAGGACTACATCGTGCACAATTTTTCCATACTCCAGAAGGTGATCGCTTAAATGGTATCGAAAAGCTATTGAGATATGGTAACCAATTCCAAGCAGAAAAGTCTTCGGCTCAGATTTCTCTTTTTGGAGCGGGTAGTGGGGTTGAAATGCCAAAACCTAAGCTTCCAGAGTGTGATAAGTGGAGTCAGTTGGTGGAATTGAGACATGAAAAAGAAGTAGTAGGTTTCTTTATCTCAGGTCATCCACTAGATATGTATAAAACTGAGATTGATAATCTTTGTGTACCACTTTCTCGTATTGATCAACACCAAAACCAAGAGATTAAGGTTGGAGGAATGCTTTCTGATGTAAGAATTTTGGAAAGTAAGAATGGTAACAAGTTTGGCTTGTTCTCACTGGAAGACTATGATGGCGTAACTGGGATGGCAATGTTTGGAGAAGCATTTAACCTCAATAAGCATATGCTGAACCCAGGTGAATTTGTATGCATTACTGGTCGAGTAAAAGAGAGTTTTAGGAATAAAGGACAATGGGAGCTTCAGCCTAAGTCAATTATGCATCTGTCTGAAATGAAAGACAAATTCATCAATTCAGTTGATCTTAGAATCAATATTGAAGATTTGAATGAAGTATTGATGAAGGAATTACTCACGCTTTTTGAAAATAACCAAGGGAAGTGTGATGTCAACTTTGAAATCATTGACCAGAAAGAGAAAATCATTCTAAATTTCTTGAATAGAAAGTTTAAAATAGATCCTTCAAATGAATTAATTTCAGGAATTGAAAATCTTGAAGGAGTAACATATAACGTACATTAAAATGTAGCTTCTACCTTTAAATTTTGGATTATAGGTAGAAGCTTTTATATTGATTAAAACTTAAATCATTAGGCTAAAAAACACTAACATCAACGATATTCTTATGAAGAAATTAATGAAGTTATTCTTTGCGTTTTCGATAATTGCAGTCACCTTTTTAAGCTCTTGTAATTCTAAAAAAGAGGGAAAAGAAAAAGTAGCGGATACTACAAATTATGCATTACCATCAGCTAATGGAGCTATTGGAGAGATTTACCTTCTTATGGACTCTGCTAAGTGGGAAGGAGAATTGGGTGCTGAAGTGAGAAAAATATTTAATGAAACAATGCCTGGTCTCTTACAAAATGAGACACGTTTCAATGTTAGTTATATCAGACCTAAAAGTTTTAATAGAGTCCTAAAACGTACAAAAAATCTAGTTTTCATTACTTCTCTCGAGTCTAATTCTTCTGATACAGAAAAATTGAAAGAGTTTTATGGAAAAGCTATGCAGGATAAGTTTGTAGAAACTGGTGAAGCATACATGTCTGCGGGAACTGATATTTATGCAAGAGGTCAGAAAGTATTAAATATTGTAAGTGGTTCTGACCGTGAGTTGATGAAACTCCTGAAGAAAAACAAACAGTCAATTCATAAGTTCTTTGCTGATGCAGATATCGCCCGTATTAATGAAAAGATGATATTTAACACGCATCTTAAAAATGAATTAAAGAAAGAACATGGTTTCTCTCTAAATATTCCTGATGGATATAAAATAGCAAAAGATACGGCTCAGTTTGTTTGGTTGAGACAACCAGATGTAAAGTGGGATAAATACCTTATTGTAGCGTATAAAGATTATGAGTCGGAGAAAGAGTTTGATTATGATTCAGTAATTCATTTTAGAGATTCTCTTTGTAAAAAATTCATTTACGGAAACCCTGCTAAAAAAGATTCTTATGTAATCACTTTAAAAGACAGATTCCGTCCTGATACTGAAGTTACTGAGCTGGATGGGAAGTTTGCTAGAGAATTAAGAGGGCATTGGCAAACGTATAGTCAAACAATGGGTGGACCTTTCGTGAGTTATACGGTTACAGATGATGAGAATAAGCGTCTATATTATGTTGAAGGCTTTGTTTACGCACCTAGTAAAGATAAAATGCCATTTATTAGAGAATTAGAGGCTGTTCTGACAACTTTTGAGACAAACTAATATAAAGCTAAGTAAAAATGAAAAGGCACATTAATTCAGATTAATGTGCCTTTTGTCTTTTAAGAATTAGGAATTATACCTCAGCAGAACTTCCTCCACCTTCAACCATTTTGCCTAATTCTTGATCAATTAACCATTTACCTTGTGGATGATCCTCTCCAATTAACTCAAATACTTCAATAATTCTTCTCGCCGTTTCTTCTTCTTCTCGTTGTTCGGCTACAAACCATTCTAAGAATTGGAATGTTCCCCAGTCTTTTTCTTGAAAACAAAGATCTACTAAATGATTGATTGATTTAGTTACCTTAATTTCATGTTCTAATAACTGGTCGAAAATTTCTCTAAGTGAGCTAAAGGATGTCTGGATATCTTTAATTTCAGCGGCTAAAGCATGACCACCAACAGCATTTATATACTTAAATATTTTAAGCATATGCATGCGTTCTTCTTCAGCATGTTCATATAAGAATTTGGCAGCGTTTTGATACCCTTGAATTTCACACCATGAAGCGCATGATAAATAGAATTGAGATGAAAGATCTTCAAGTTCAACTTGTTTATTCAAGCTTTCTTCAACTAAATTAGAAAGGGAAGATTTTAATCGAGTGTTGTTCATAATAGAAAATTAATAGTGCTGTCTTACTCTGACAACCTTTTTAGAATCAAAAAGTTACAAAAGATATATAATATATATTCTTTCTGGAAAACGGCTTTTAAGAATTGATAACTACAAAAGCCATTTAGAATTATACAATTTATCTTTGTATTTTCGTAAATTTAAAATTATATATTTTTTTATTTAGGGTAGAGATTGATGATGAGCTTGATGTCTATGAGTATTCTTAATGACATAAAACGTATTGGAATTCAGATACAACGATGGAATCGTAATATCAAGAAGAGAGTTGAAGACCCTGAAGTCTCATTCTTGGAAAAGACACTGATCAGGTTATGGATATGGCTTGTTGATACTTTTACCTTGTTAAAAGAAACGATAATAGAATATATAGAGGATGATGCAATCAGTAAAGCTGCTGCATTTACTTACTATATGATTTTATCACTTCCATCTGTACTCTACATCATAATCACTGCAGCAGGTCCTTTTTTAGGAGAAGAAACGGTAAAGCAAGCAATTGTCGAACAGATATCAGAGTTTACTTCAGAAGATGTAAGTGCTCAATTTGACCTCATTTTACATAATTTGTCTTCAGTAGGAGGGCAGACGAATATAGCCTTAATAAATACCCTAGTCTTATTTTTTGTAGCTACTCTTGCCGTTTATACATTACAAAACTCCTTAAATACTTTTTGGAAAGTTCATAAGCATAAAAAAGTAACTATACTTCAAGCAATCTTTGATCGTTTCCTAGCTTTGATGCTTATCCTAGCATTAGCGTTCTCAATAGGTATTTCCCTTGTATTTGAAACTACTTTATTTGCGATCAATGAATTCTTTGAAACGCTTGTTCCAGATTATACCACAGAGTTAATGCATTCCTTAAAGACAAGTTATTCACTTGTTTTTACATCTATGATTATTGCATTAATCTTTAAGTATTTACCAGATGCTGCAATCAAATTTAGAGATGCTTTATTTGGTGGTTTTGTTACGGCTTCTCTAATGTGGATGGGACAATTAGGAATTGGTTGGTATTTGGCTAAAGTAGATTTTACATCATCCTATGGTGCTGCAGGTTCATTAGTTATCGTAATGTTATGGACATTTTATACTTCTCAAGTGCTTTTCTTTGGTGCAATTTTCACTTACGTATATACAAGGAAACATGGCAAAGGAATTCGCTCGTCAAGTATTTTGAGGAGATTAAGAGGAACTGCAAATGCGAAAGTACCTAAAGTGATGACGCTTCACGATCGTATTCAGGTAGAAAAAGCTACAGCCGATGATCTTCCGAGTATTATCAATGCACAAGTTGAAATGGCATTGGAGACTGAAGATTTAATTTTACACCGACCAACAGTTGAATTGGGAGTTAATAATTTGTTTGATCATCCCGAAGCAGGCTATTACGTTGTAGCAAGATTAGATGATAAAGTTATTGGAAACTTACTAGTCTTGAAAGAGTGGAGTGATTGGAGAAATGGTACTGTACTTTGGATACATTCTCTATTTATCAAAAATGAATACAGACATAAGGGGGTATTCAAAATGATGTATGATAGGTTAAAGAGTGAGGTTAAAAAGGATGATAAATTAAAAGGAATCAGGCTTTACGTAGATAAACAAAATGTAAAAGCTCAAGCCGTTTATGAACAGATAGGAATGAGTAAAGAGCATTACGAAATGTATGAATGGCTTAAGGACTAGATTGTTGAAGTTTAACTATAAATTAAACCCCATTTCTTATTACTTAAGAAATGGGGGTTTTAGATTATAATTTTACGGCTAAAATTGTAATATCATCTCTAAGGGCTGTGTCCGATATATGTCTATTGAGGGTGCTTGTTAGTATTTCTTTTTGAGTGGCTAATTTCTTTGATTTTATGACTTCGAGAAGGTCTTCGAAGTTTGTACTACCTATTTTCTTTCTTTGACTATTTGACGCATCAACATATCCATCTGTTGTAAGGTATAAAATGTCTCCCTTAGAAAGTGAAAGTTCTTGGCTTGTAAAAACTGATTCTGATTTTGATGAGCTTCTAATCCCAATAGAAAGATTATCTCCTTTTAATTTTAATAGTTTTCCTCCTTGAGTATAGTATAAAGGTCGTTTAGCTCCTACAAATTGCACTTTGTAGCATTCTTCTTTTTCTTCCTTTATGCAGCAAAGAACGACATCCATTCCTATTTCATTTAGGTTTTCAGAGTGATCTAGTGTCTCAGAAAGTCTATTCTGCATTTGATTTAGAATATTGGCAGTATCTGAATTTCCAAATTCATGTATAACAGCCTCCAATAAAGTATATGCTTTCATAGACATAAATGCTCCGGGAACTCCATGACCTGTACAGTCTATAACCGCTATTGTTGTTGTCTTTCCTATTTTTTTATACCAATAAATGTCTCCTGAAACTATATCTTTCGGGATATAAATATTAGATACCTCTTGAAAACTATTTAAGAGCTCTTTTCTTGAAGGTAGTAATCCTTCCTGCATGCTCTTTGCCGCTTTTATACTATCAGTAATCTGAATGTTTTTTTCTTGGAGAAGGCTGTTGCTTTCTTCTAAAACCACTTTTTGTGATTGAATCTCTTCATTAAATTCTGTGAGTGTATCAGCTTGATCTTGTAAGTCTTTTTGTTGTTTTCTGAGGATGATATTCATTTTTTTTCTTTGGCTATTATTGTAAAGTAGGCCAATTGCCATAAGAAGAAATAAGATGAATGCCGCAATAAAAACATTTCGAATTCTTAATTGAGCTTCAATTTCTTGCTCTTGTAAAAGTAGTTGCTGCTTTTGGAGTTCATTCTCTTTCTGAGCTTTAACTTTTTCATATTTCGCTTCCATTTCAGCTATTTGCTTTGTTCTTTCAGCAGAAAAGGATTCATCACTTAATTTTATAAATGTCCTTAAAGTATGATAGGCTTGATTGTATTTATTCTCTCTTTCGTAAAGTGTAGCCAGAAAGTCATGAAACTTTAGTTCTTGTTCCTTAAAACCAAATTCTTGAGCTATTTCAATTGCTTTTTTATAATGATCCTCAGCTAGTTTTAGTCGATTTGTTTTTTCATAAAGTAGTGCTTTTACATTATGAAAGAAGGCGTTGTAGTAACTACTGTTTAGTTGTTTTAGAAGCGGTTCTGATTCTTGTAAGTGACTTTCAGCTAGATCTAATTTATTGTTTTTGATTAATGACTCACTTTTGTTTAGAAGAAGTAATGTCAACTCATTTGTATTCTTATTTTCTCTGGCAATTCTGATCCCAGAGTTGAGGTATAGCAAGGCGGAGTCAAACTTATAAAGATCAGTGTAAATGATCCCGATATTGTTTAACAGCATTGGTGATAATTCATTTTCATTACTTCTGTTAGCTGATTCCTTATAGTATTTGATGGCTTTTATCGTGTCCTTATTACTTACATAGCAGTTTCCCAAGTTAGTAAGAGTCGAAAGTATCAGATTCTGATCTTTTAATTCTTCAGCGATCTCTAGACAGTTCAGATTATATGCTGTAGCTTTTTCTAATTCACCCATTCCGTAATAGCATGTAGCTATTGCCCTGTAGGATATAGCGATTCCTCGCTCAAAGTTTAGCTTTTTTGCTAACTCAATAGCTTCAAGACCATAAGAGATTCCTTTTTCTGGAGCAAACTGCCAAAGACTAAAACTCAAGTAAGAAAGGTCTTTTACTCTTATCGTATCTTCAGTGTTTTCTAGTTTGAGTTTTTCTTCTAGTTCTAGGATGTAGTCTGTTTGAGAAAAACTGAAATTTGAAATTAGAAGAAGGGAAGTGATCAAGATCCATTTAAAAGTCTTTACAGTCATAGTTCTAATATTTTAAAA
The DNA here is from genome assembly GCF_003149185.1 of Sediminitomix flava. Classification (NCBI taxonomy): domain Bacteria; kingdom Pseudomonadati; phylum Bacteroidota; class Cytophagia; order Cytophagales; family Flammeovirgaceae; genus Sediminitomix; species Sediminitomix flava. The sequence goes on from NZ_QGDO01000005.1 coordinate 379,592, forward strand.
AGTTAGTTTTGGCAGTTGTGTATTTATAATAAATGGATTTTTTGTGGATAAACCTTACTTAAACGGGTATAGCTGGGTTTTTGGGTAATAAGGTTTATTGATGTGATAAAATAGTATTACCTGTTATTGAGCATAAAAAAACTCCAAACTTTTAGTTTGGAGTCGTAATCATAATTCGAAAAATCTTCTCAATTAGTTGCTACTAACTTCCCAGAATCCTTCAAATTGTTCTGTAAGTCCTTCTATGTTTTTTACTTCATGAGCATTAAGAAGGGAGATTAATTCTTTTTCATAGACTTCAAAAGATTTACCCGTGTTTTTGTGGTCTTCCACAGCGGCATCAGCTAAGTCTTTTAGTCTTTTATTGGAACCTGCATGTCCCATTGGTGCTGTTAGTACTAAAGGATTAGTACTAAAGTCTTCATTTAATTGAGAAATAGCATTTTCAAATTTCATAGCATATAACAGTTTAGAGAAATGAATAATAGTTGAAATTTGCTAGATGTTTCTAGATTGATAGAAAGCTAATAAAAATTATTAAGTGTAGAAAATACTTTAAATAATTTTTATTAAAAAATGATTATAATCTATGAAAGAAATGCTTTTCGTTTCTTTTTCCTCCCGAATATTCCAAGAATGACTAGTAATGCGCCAATTAATCCGACACTTCCACATATTTGCATTACGAGTCCTTTTCCATTTTCATGAATATATGATTGATATTCTTCTAAAGAACCTGAGAAGCTGTACATTACATCTACAGTCTGATCTTCGTTTACAGTACCAATCAAAAGAATTGGAGCATTAGCCTTTAGACCTTTTAATCTAATAGCTGTATTTTCTTCAGTTTTTTCTTCTAAAGGAATATGTGTAACCTTACTTCCTCGGAAAGGAATTTCTTTGAAGTTTACTTTTACCGAGTCAGAATTAAAGTTTACAGTCAAAAATTCTGGTACATAAAATTCGATAGGAGAGAAACCGTTGTATTTCCCGAAACTTTTAAATACCTCTTTACTCCCGATACACAGATTCTTAACCAGTTTTGGATTTGTATTTGAAACTTTTCCATTGATGAAAACCGTATCTCCCTCAGAAAAAGGAGTTGTCGTAACTGCTTTTTCATAAATCTCAAATTCTTTATTCAGTTTAGGAACACTGTAGAAGTAAAGGACGATGCTTAGTACGATAAAAAATATTCCGCCTGCTAGTCTCATGATTTGGTTGGTTTAGTAAAATTAAAAAGTTCTCTAAATTTTATGGAAGGTAAATTTAGAGAACTTTCAAGGAGTTTTTTATTTAATTTTTACAGCCGTTGCTCCGAAACCAAATTTTTCTTTTTTAGCTTCTTTGTAGAAGAGAACATCTGGATGTTTAGCCAATCTTCTGTGAAGTTCTAGCTTGAGTGATCCATTTCCGATCCCGTGAATGAACGTAATTTCATCCATTCCATTTACTATTGCTGCATCTAACTGTTTTTCAAACTCTAAAATCTGAAGACTCAATAAGTTGTCTTTACCTACAGCGCTAGCATCCAAACCAAGGGCTTCAGCATGTAAATCAATTTCTTCTTTAGGCTTAGGTGGCATAGCCAAAGAATGACCACCTTCAGCATTCGTATATAAAGATTCTTTGATTACATCTGTTTTAATTTCAAGTGGCTTAACTTCATCTGTATCTATTTGGAATACATAACCTTGTTTATCCATCAATGGAATATCTTTTTTCTGCTTAAAAAAAGAATTCGCCCTAAACTTTAATTTCTTAACCAATGGCTCTCTTAAAGCTGTAAATCCACTTTTGAATAGTAAAGCTTGAACAATAAAGTAAGGCCAAGATTCAAAATTATCTAGATTAACTTCGTGTATTTTCTTTGAGGATTTAGGTGATAATCCACCAGTGAAAACACCTTCATATATTTTGGATGATTCCGTCCCGAAAGTGAAAGGAATTGCAAGATCAGTATTATTTATAAGGTAAACCGAAAGGAGTTTGTCATTTTCATGGCTAAACGCTATGAAAATACCTTTTTCAGAAACTAAAACCTTTGGTGTCGGAATTGATTTATCACTATCATGATCAGCATCTTGTTTTGCACTACCAAAAGCAGCCTCTTCATATTTTGACACAACAACTAATTCCCCAATTAAATATGGTATTCTGAAGCCATCTTCTATTTCTACTTCAACTTCTTTATCCGAAATAAATTTTACTACAATACCTTCTTCTGGGGCATGCATATGCCTAACTCTATCGCCAATATTCATTTTTCTACATTTTAAATTAATTGTACAAAGATAATAGGCTTTAGTTGATTTCGAATTATAAGTCTGCTTTAAAGGAAGAATTCGGCTTGATTAACGTTTCATGTTTTTTTAAAGAAGCAGTTTACAATGATTCATAGAGTATACTATTCGTTAGTACAAAGTATTTGTTTTTGCGCAACTTATTGATGTATGATCACCCTCGTAATCTTCATATTTTTTATCAATTAATTTAAAATATCTTCAGTATTAAGAAATACAAAATGGAATACTTTATGGCTTTCAAATAAAGTTTGATCAGAGTAGTTCATTATTCAAAATGAATCATTTAGGTGTTAATGTTGAATAATTTTTAGAATAGAATGCTTTGTGTTAAAAATATCACAATAACAATAGCTTTTTACTGTGATTTAGTTTGATTTTTTGCCTATTTCATGAAAAAATGATATTATTGTAATAGTTAATATTAACTAATACTTATTTCGTTCGCATAACTCACGACGCCAATTGGCCCAATAACTAAGAACATAATAGGCGCTTCGTAACAAATGAATGTTAAACTTTCAATGAAGTAGTTCTCTGCTTTTTTGAGAAAGATGAAAACCAATGTCTACACAGCTGAAAAAACTAAACAAATTAATGGTGGCGAATCGTGGAGAAATCGCCATAAGGATTCTACGAGCAGCATCTGAATTAAAAATTAATACGGTTGCGATCTACACACATGAGGATCGTTATTCTCTTCACCGTTTTAAGGCAGATGAAGCTTATCAGATAGGGGATGAGTCAGAGCCACTAAAACCGTACTTGAATGTTGATGAAATTATTGCATTAGCAAAAAAAGAGGGGGTAGATGCTATCCATCCAGGATATGGATTCCTGTCAGAAAATGTTCACTTTGCTCGTAGATGTAGAGAAGAAGGGATCATTTTTGTTGGTCCAAAGCCTGAAGTAATGGAGCAGCTAGGAGATAAAGTTGCTGCAAAGTTAGTCGCAATTAAAGCTGAAGTTCCAGTTATTCAAGATAGTGATGCAGATCTAAAAGATATTGAAACGGCTCTAGTTGAAGCTGAGAAAATTGGTTATCCAGTAATCATTAAGGCTGCAGCAGGTGGTGGCGGACGTGGGATGCGTGTCATCCGAACTAAAGAGGATTTATTAAAAGGATTTCCAGATGCTAAGAGTGAAGCTTCTAAAGCATTTGGCGATGATACCATTTTTATGGAGAAATTCATCGATAATCCTAAACATATAGAAGTACAGATTCTTGCAGATAACCATGGTAATATGGTTCATTTGTTTGAAAGAGATTGTTCTGTACAACGTCGTTTTCAGAAAGTAGTAGAGATTGCACCAAGTGCCGCTCTTGCTGAGACAACAAGAAATAAACTGTATGAGTATGCTAAAAAAATCTGTAAGCAGGTAAGTTATAACAATGCGGGTACAGTTGAATTTTTGGTTGATGCAGATCAGAATGTTTACTTTATCGAGGTAAATCCAAGGGTTCAAGTAGAGCATACTATTACAGAGGAAGTTACAGGGATTGATATTGTTCGTTCTCAAATTCTAATTGCGAAAGGATATGAGCTAAATAGCGAAATGGTAAATATTCCTGAGCAAGATCAAATTCTTTGTGAAGGTTTTGCTATTCAGTGTCGTGTAACTACTGAAGACCCAGAAAATGACTTTAAACCTCATTATGGAACTTTGATTGAGTATCGTAATGCAGGAGGTTATGGAATCCGTTTGGATGAAGGAAGTGCCTATCCAGGTATGAAGATTTCTCCATTCTTTGATTCTATGATTGTAAAAGTAACGGCTAGAGGTTCTTCATTGGGGCGTGCAAGTGCTCGTTTATTACGTACACTTAAAGAGTTTAGAGTTAGAGGTGTTAAGACAAATATCGGATTCCTTCAGAATGTAATTACAAACGAAGAATTCATTCAAGGAAAAGCTACCGTAAAATTCTTGGAAGATCACTTAGATCTATTCAAAATGCCAAGAATTTTTGATTCAGCTACAAAGACGCTAAAGTATCTAGGTGATGTAGTTGTAAATGGTAATTCTGATGTGAAGTTTGTAGACCCTAACAAACAATTCAGAAAGCCAATCATTCCTTCATACGATAAATTCTCACCATATCCATATGGAAATAAAGATCGTTTGAATGATTTAGGTAGAGATGGATTTGTAGAATGGCTGAAAAATGAAAAAGCAGCTCAGTTCACAGATACTACTTTCCGTGACGGTCATCAATCATTATTAGCGACACGTGTAAGAACAAAAGATTTATCAGCAGTAGCTGAAAGTTATGCTAAAAATCACCCAGAAGTATTCTCAATGGAAGTTTGGGGTGGAGCTACTTTCGATGTTTGTATGCGTTTCTTGAAAGAGGATCCTTGGAGACGTCTTCAAATCCTAAGAGAAAAGATGCCAAACATGCTACTCCAAATGCTTTTCAGAGGTTCAAATGGTGTAGGTTATAAGGCTTATCCAGATAATCTGATAGAGATGTTTATTGAGAAATCGGCTGAAAATGGAATTGATATTTTCAGAATATTTGATTCTCTGAACTGGGTAGAGGCAATGAAGACAAGTATTCGTGCGGTTAGAGAAAGAACGAATTCTTTAGCTGAAGCGACTATTTGTTACACAGGTGATATCATGAATCCTGATAACACGAAGTACACTCTTCAATATTATATAGATTTAGCGAAGCAATTGGAAGATGAAGGTGCGCATATCTTGGCAGTTAAAGATATGGCCGGTCTTCTTAAACCATATGCAGCCGTAGAATTGATCACTTCATTGAAAGATGCTGTAGACCTTCCTATTCATCTTCATACACACGACACTTCTTCGGTACAATCGGCTACATATTTGAAAGCAATTGAGGCAGGGGTTGATGTTGTAGATGTAGCACTAGGAGCTATGTCTGGCTTAACTTCTCAACCAAACTTTAACTCAGTGGCTGCTTCATTAGTCGGAACTGAAAGAGAGCAAAAGTTTGATCTAAAGAAGTTAAATGATTTCTCTAACTATTGGGAAGATTTACGTGAATATTATTATCCATTTGAATCAGGGTTGAAGGCAGGTACTGCTGAAGTTTATAATCATGAAATTCCTGGAGGTCAATACTCTAACTTAAGACCTCAAGCAAGAGCACTTGGTTTAGATGATAAGTTTGAGCTAGTAAAAGAAAACTATGCTGCAGCTAATGAATTATTCGGTGACATCGTGAAAGTAACACCAAGTTCTAAAGTAGTTGGAGATATGGCGCTGTTTATGACTTCTAATGATCTAAATGCTGAAGATGTCGTAAAAAGAGGTTCAAAATTATCATTCCCTGAATCTGTTAAAAGTTTGTTCAGAGGTGAGCTTGGGCAAGTACATGGTGGATTTCCGAAAGAATTGCAAAAAGCTATTCTAGGAGATGAAAAGCCATTTACAGGTCGTCCGAATGAACACCTTGAACCTGTAGATTTTGAACAAGAGTTTGAAGAGTTCAAACAGAAGTATGATAAGTATTGTACGTTCTTAGATTTCCTTTCATACAAGTTGTATCCGAAAGTTTACGATAACTTTAAGAAACACCTTGAAGTATATGGAAATGTATCTCGTATTCCAACGAAAGCGTTCTTCTATGGGATGAAGATCGGTGAAGAAATTTCTATCTCTTTGAGAAAAGGTAAAGAAATTTTGGTAACACTTCTTTATGTTTCTGAACCTACAGAAGATGGATTTAGAGAAGTTACTTTTTCTCTGAATGGTAAGACGAGAACATTGATGGTTAAAGATCATTCTTTAGTAATTGAATCGTCTTCAAACCAGAAAGCAAATTCGGATATTTTGGAGGAAGTAGGTTCGCCTCTCCAAGGTAGAATTGCAGCTGTTTTAGTGAAAAAAGGACAAGAGGTTAAAGAGAATGACGCCTTATTTGTCATCGAGGCAATGAAAATGGAAAGTACAATCTCTGCACCTAAAGATGGTACAGTTGGGAGTATCTATTTAGATAAAGGAGCTCTTGTAGAACAAGATGACCTTGTTATTCGCCTTGATTAGTATAAGTAGAATTATCCACTATTAATATAAAGGCCATCCTTTCGGGGATGGTTTTTTTATGGAATTTGAAATTGTGTGTTAATAATTGTAATCAAATACATCTGTGTTACAATTTCTATTAACTTGCAAAGTTGGGGCTAAATCAAAGCAAGCAGCTTACTTAGAGTTGACAAATTTGCACTAGCCTTAAATTGACATTTGAGCACTTTCATAATTGATAATGTGTTCAGTGTATAGTCCTGATAAAAAATAAAAACCATTTAGTATGCAAATCAGAAAAGCATATAGCTTCGACGACGTTTTAATTGTTCCAAAATACAATACGATCAGTTCACGTAGGGATGTAAATTTCCGAACTAAAGTGACTAAACGTTTCAGTATTGATATTCCAGTTCTTATTGCGAATATGGACACCGTTTGTGAAGCCGAAATGTGTATCGCGGTTGGAAGATTAGGAGGACTTGGTGTGTTACACCGTTTCCTAACAATTGAGGAGCAAGCTGCTGAGGTGAAAAAAGTAAAAGCAGAAGGTCTAATTTGTGCAGCTGCTTTAGGTATCAAAGATTATGAAGAAAGACTACAATCTCTTTCAGATGCAGGTGTAGATATTATCGTGTTAGATATTGCTCACGGACACTCTGAGATGACGAAAGTTTGTCTAGAATATATTAAAGCTAATTATGAGCAGATTGATGTTTTGGTTGGAAACATCGCAACTCGTGATGCTGCTGTTGATTTCTTGAACTGGGGTGCTGATGGTCTAAAAGTAGGTATTGGCCCAGGTTCTATGTGTACAACTCGTATCATGACAGGATGTGGAGTACCTCAATTATCTGCAATTAATGATGTTTATGAAGCTGTAGGTGATCGTATTCCAATCTGTGGTGACGGTGGTATCAAACAACCTGGTGATATTGTAAAAGCAATTGGTGCTGGTGCAGATAATGTTATGGTTGGTTCAATAGTAAGTGGTACTGACGAAGCTCCAGGTGAAGTAATCACAGTAAAAGGAGAGAAGTATAAAACTTATCGAGGAATGGCTTCTTTTGATGCTGCAATTAGCAAATTGAAAAAGGATAATAAAAAGACTCGTGAAGTAATTTCTGTAGAAGGAGAGAAAACTCTAGTTCCTTACAAAGGAGCTGTTGAGCCAATTATTAAAAAGTACTTAGGAGGTTTAGCTTCAGGTATGACTTATAACGGAGCACGTGAGATTTCTGAATTGAAAGGTAATGTTGAATTCGTTGAAATGAGTTCTTCTGGATATCAAGAAAGTAAAGCCCACGGAGTTAGAACTGTATAAGTTCATTCCATTTTATATATATAGGTATCTCAATTTAGGTCGCCCAAACTCTGAGTTGGCTTTGGGTAACCTTGGTTGAGAAAACCAATCGTTCTATAATTTTCTTAAATA